>NZ_JAGSYG010000002.1:600000-900000 GCF_025685655.1 Acidicapsa ligni
GTACAAGAGCCACTGGAATACTGGAGGCATCCTGTTTCAGTACGATTGGCGGATAAGTGCCGGGCGGCATGTCACGCAGATCGCTCATGGCCAACGAAGAGATAGTTGCCGCGTCTGCATCGGGGTCAGTTCCAGCACGAAAGTAAACCTTGACCAGGCTCACGCCAGGAAGAGAACGCGACTCCATGTGATCAATACCACCGGCGAGAGTGAACTGCCTCTCTAAGTGGTAAGTAATGTTTGTCTCAATCTGCTGAGGGGGCATGCCGGAATAGAAAGTGGCGACCGCTACTACCGGGAGATTGATCGGAGGAAACATGTCCACCGGCATGTCGGCGACGCTGACCGTGCCCAGGATCATAATGACGAGGCATAGCACTACGATCAGATATGGGTTCCGTATAGAAAATCCCGACATGCTGCTGACTCTTCCTCTCTACTGCGGTTTGTCACGCCGGTCCGGTAGTCCGGCATCGCTTAGCTGTGAACTGCTGAGGTTTCGTAACCAGCGGGCTGGGCATCAACCTTTTCCCCGTCCGACAATCCGGTATGGCGGCCAACAATCACCTTGTCTCCGCTTTGCAGTCCGGACAGAATCTCGACACGAGTGGGCGTCTGCAATCCAGTCTCCACCTGAACGAGATGAACAACACCGTCGCGGACAATGTAAGTCTGCTGGACGCTCGTCCCTAGGCCATCAACCGCATCGAGCGGAACACTCAAGACGTTCGGTCGGGCTGCCAGATGGAGATGAACTTCGGCGTACATCCCAGGTACCAACGTTCCACCTGGGTTTGGAACATCGACTTCAGTGTCCATCGTGCGCGTGGCCATCTGCACTGAGTCAGCATGACGAGTGACCTTGCCTTGTAAGGTTTTGCCGAGGCTCATGATATTCACGTCTACAACCTGGCCATCGCGAATTTCAGAGACAGCACTGACAGGAACTGGCAGGATCAGCCGTAAGAGATCGTTCTGCGCCAGCTTCACAATCGGCATCGCCTGCGATTGAGACGAAATTCCAGCCTGAATCATCGATCCAGTGTTTGCGTAGCGCTTGGTGATCACGCCATTGAAGGGTGCCCGGATCGTTGCATACTGCATCATGGCGACAGCCCGCGAATATTCCGATTCTGCACCTGCTTTGCTCTCCTGCGCAGCCCTCAAGGATGAAGTGGCACTTGCAAGTTGAGCGGCCGCTTCCAGTTGCCGAGATTGGGCAACGTCGATCTCCTGCCGTGGCACTAGCCCCTTGTCCCTCGTTGCTACATCCTGGATTCGTTTGAACGAAAGAGATGCAATGTCGGCTCCCGCCTGGGCTCTCTGAATAGCAGCCTGCGCGGTTACGATATTCGCATCGGCTCCGGCCACTCCTGCTTTCGCCTTGGCTACGTCATCCTGAATTTCAGGAACATCAAGCGTGGCAAGAACAGCATTCTGCTTTACATGATCGCCAATATCGACACCGATCGATTTCACATATCCGGCAATCTTCGCCATGACATCAACTTCCTGGTACGGGCGAAATTCAGCCGTAAGCACAAGATCGTTTTCCAGGCTTGCTGTTCCAACCGTCGCCACAGGGACAGTCGTTATAGCAGCGCTTGGCGCGACCGTTGACCTACACGAAGTCAAGAGACAGGCTGCAGTGACCGGCAACGCCGCGATTGAAATCTTTCTCAGATAAGCCATCCTATGGGACCTTCTCATTGGACCTTTCAATTCAGCGCTCCCGTAGCGTAGTCGAGCTCCGCTCTCCGGACGAGGTAGGTGTAGGTCGCGTCCGCAGCAGTGATTTCTGCCGAGGTCTCGTTTAACTGCGCCTCATTCAGCTCAACAATGCTGCCTAGTTCAGCGTCATAGCGGTCCTGGGCGAGACGTAACGCTTCTTTACTTTGTGCGACAAGGCGGTTGGTCACATCCAGGCTGCGGTATGCCTCGTCCGCGCGATACCACGCATCCCGAACCTGCTCATTCACCTCAAGCTGAAGCTCTTGCACATCGCGAGCTTTGGCCTTTGCCTCAAGATCGGCCTCAGTACGCCTAGCTGCATACAGGCCTCCGTTGAAAACTGGAATCTTCAGGTTGAAGCCAGCCGCGGCATAGTCATCATGCAAAGTATGGTCGTGAAATGGAATCTCACCAGCCGATGCGAGCACATTCAGAGTTGGGTAGCTGAGGCGTTTTTCTGATTTAGCAAACTCTGTCGCAGACTGCTGTTGATCCTGCACTGCACTGAGGTCCGCACGCCGCTCAGTTGCTTCCTTAAACAACTCGTCCGGATTGGATGGTAACGAATCTCCCGGTAGCACAGGCTCACTCAGCGTGGCGTTTACCGGCCGTTGTTCTCCCATCGCTGTGGCGAGCCGGGCCCTCCGCTCTGCAACTGTGGCTTCCGCACGAACCACAGCAAGTTCGGCCTCGCTCTCCAGGACTTTGGCAAAGTTCACATCGAGCGTCGAGCGAAGCTGGCTTTGTGCCAATGCAGAGAGTTGCCGCAAGATCAAGCTTCGATTTTGTTGTGCAGCTTCAGCAGCTCGAAGGACTGCTTCTGCACCCAAGACCTGATAGTAGGCGGATCGAACGTTTAATCGCACCTGGGCGACGGTCAAAGTTGCCAACTCATTTTGTGCTCTTGCTGCGGATCGGGCGCTTCTGACGAGTGCGCTAGTTCTCCCAAAGTCGGTGACGAGTTGTGCCAGGTTGCCACCATAGGCAAATCGATCTGAAATAGAAGATGTGGTTATATTGCCCGCTGCGGTCGATGTACCTGTATCCGCGACTTGAACGCCTGTTGCATTGAATTCAATCATCGGTAGCAGCCCCGAACGAGCCTCTCGCTCTCGCTCCTGGTAAGCACGTGCGCGGAGTTGTGCCGCAAGCATCTTAGGCTGATTCTTGACTGCGGCAGCTTCCGCGTCGGTCAAAGTGATCACTGGCTGGGAGCCCGCTGTCGGTGTCAGAATCGAGCTTGCCTGCGCCCTCGAAGGAACCGAAGGCAGGCAGGCAAGCATCAGGGCACCGAATATCAGGGAATGCGAAAGCTTCATCAAAAAGTACTTTCCTCGGATGCAATCCCTATCGGGAGATGCTGATCAAAATGACGAAGTGACGCGACTATCGCGATGCAACCATCTTGTCGCCAGGTAGGACTTCAAGCAGTGCAGTGCTTTGTTTCCAAATCTTCGGCGAAAGCCGCGTGGAGGTAAGAGTCAGTGTGGAAGGATTTGTTTCAGAGCCTAACTCTTGCGCCGAAACGCCCACGTAACCATACAACCCACAAGCCGACGCGGAGTAGATTCCAACTGACACCTCAACCGAACTACCGTCGCAGCGCCCGTTTGCAATCAGGTGCGCATAGACTCCATCGCGCTTGTTGTAAGCGACTACATCGCCGTCTCCGTTCGTCACAGCTGTCTGATGCAGGTTGAGCTGATCTCCGCCGATCTGCGTCACGTCTCCGAATGGATCAGATTCGTTGGTATTGGTCTCTCGTGCGCCCCAGGTAGTGACTGGATCGGCCATGGCTCGAACACTCACGCTCAATGGCACGACTGCCCCATTCAGCCGCATCGAATCAAAATGAATCGATAAGGTTGATTCCTTCTGTTTTGCATACGGAGTCTTATCAAATGAGAAAGCCGTTGTCTGGAGTACGTGCCCCTCGATCACCGTTCCCGACGGAATCACATTGCCATTCGCCAGATGAACATTTTGGCTTGTCTTCGCCGAAACCGGATCTCCTGCATGCGCAGTTGAAGCGCTGATTGTCCGGGTAAATACGATGGGAAATGTCGTCGGCGAATTGAGATGGGAGTCGACTGCATCAGGTTTCGCCCCCTGGGCAAGAGCAACTGAAGCGGATGCGAGAAGCGTAAGGACCGTAATTCGGTTTAGCATGACCACCCTCCAACAGCCGAAATTCGGCTATTCGGAGTGAATCATTTTCTTTTCTGACATTCTCTGACAGTTTTCTGACATCTCCGCCGGGCTACTTGCGAGAAGCTCCAGACTGCTAAATGATGAATGTGGAGATCTCCGCGGAATGTCCCTGGGACGCTGGAAAATAATGATTATCGAAGATGATCGGCGAATGTCCGACGCCCTTGCCTCCGGCGTTGAAGCGGCCGGCTACGACGTGGCGACGGCATCGTCTGCCGAGGAGGGCTTTTTCCTGGTACATACCGAGAGACCCGATCTCCTGTTGCTTGATTTAACGCTTCCAAATCGCAACGGTCTCGATATTCTTCGACAAATCCGCACGGAGGGAATCGATATTCGCGTCCTCATCCTGACTTCGCATAACACGGTGGAGGATCGCGTCGAGGGTCTTCGAAGCGGGGCGGACGACTACCTTGGAAAGCCGTTTTCTTTTCCAGAATTGATGGCTCGTATTGAGGCGCTTCTCCGGCGCTCCCTTCCACCGTCTACGCCGACTTCCCTGACGGTTGGAGACTTGCTGCTAGACACCAAAACGAGATCTGCGTCGAGATCTGGAGAGAAGCTGGATTTATCTGGACGAGAGTTCGATCTTCTTCTGTATTTTGTTGAGAACCGTGGAAGAACCGTGTCCCGCGAAATGCTGGCAAAGGATGTATGGCGAGAAACATCACGCTACACGCCGATTGACAACGTCATTGACGTACAGATCGCGCGGCTTCGTCGAAAGATCGATGATCCCTTCACCGTGAAGCTGCTTCAGACGGTGCGCGGACTTGGCTTCAGCTTGAGGGAGCCCCAAGCGTGACAGGACTTCCCCATACCAATCTACGAACGAGATTAACTCTTTGGTACGTCTGTATGCTGGCAGTCTTGCTGCTACTGTACGCTGCTCTCGTCTTCGCGTTTCAATACGTCGTACTGACTAGACAGATCTTTCACGACGAAGTGCAAGATGTTGAGACCGTCGAAGGGCTTCTTTTCTTCGATGTTCATGGTGCTCTGCAACTGCGGCAGGACTATTACTCCCGCCCTCAATCCCACTTGTTGATTGATCGGATGATGGAAGTACTCGATTCGTCGGGAACGGTTCTGTATAGAAGTCCCACTCTGAACGGAATGCCTCTGAGTGGGCCGCCGAGGCCAGGCGAAGGAGATAGTAGCTTCGACGAGCATCTTGTCCGACTGCGCGATGGCTCCCACGTATTTCTGATTAGTCACATTCATGATATGCAAGGCAGGCGATTGCTGATTCGCCTTGGATACGATCTAGGGCCACTTCGGTCTCGTATGTACCAGTTTTTTGTTTTGCTTCTGGTGGCAATTCCAATAGCTCTCGGCTTGGCAGCACTGGCTGGGCAGGCTATCGCAAAGAGGGCTTTACGCCCTCTCAACAGAATGGCTCAGGACACGGAGCAGATCACCGCAAGCAATCTCCACCACCGTCTTGAAGTCCTGAACCCAAACGATGAACTGGGCCATATCGCCCAGGTCTTCAATCATCTATTGAATCGGCTTGAGCAGGCATTCATACAACTCCAAAGGTTTACCGCAGATGCAGCTCATGAGCTTCGAACACCAATCGCAGCCTTGAGAACGGTGGGCGAAGTCGCTCTTGAAAGGGGTCAAGACTCAGAGGTGTACAGAGAAGCCATCGGAAGCATTCTTGAAGAGACAGCGCGACTCAACGAAACAATCGACAGTCTGCTATTGCTGGCGAGAGCGGAGGCAACACAACCAGGAAATCCGCAGACTGTTTTTGCCGTACAACCGCTCGTTGATGAAGTCCTCGATCTCCTGCAGGTTGTCATCGATGAGCGAAGGATTTCAGTCATTGAAGAGGGATCACCCACAGAGGCGCTGAACGTCCGTGCAGACAAACCGCTGCTGCGTATTGCAATCCTCAACGTGCTTCACAATGCAGTAAAGTTCTCGCCAACCGGTTCGACACTGAGAATTTCATATAATCAGCTCGACAAACTATCCCCGACCCTGTGCATAGGGTTTCACGATCAAGGGCCAGGAATCGCAACCGGGGAACACGAGAGGGTCTTCGATCGATTCTTCACAAGCAGTTCGCTGGCGACTGCTCCCATGAGCGGTGCTGGACTGGGGCTATCTGTTGCCAAGCTTGTGATTCAAAGGATTGGCGGTGAAATCCGATTCGACCAGGACGTTCGATCCGGCGCGAGATGCCTCATCGAGCTTCCGGTTTTTGAAAGATAAGTATCTCGGGGGGCTGGGAAGCATTGCGTTGCGTGGCCGCATATCTACGTATGAACCATCGTCGGCGAAATACAGGCCAGGGAACTGACAGAGTATGGAAATCCCTAAAGCCGACGGTGTAGCGGGCAGGAACGGGGTCGTTACGAAACCCTCAACGCCAAACTAATGGAGTCCAAACGGAGTTCATTGTTTCAAAGGGTTCTGAAATTAACTGACTCTATTGGAGCGGGAGACCGGGATCGAACCGGCGACATTCAGCTTGGGAAGCTGACGTTCTGCCACTGAACTACTCCCGCTTTGCGCTAATTATACCTTGCGGAATCAATCAAAGGCGACCGCAGCGAGAGCTGCGGTCGCCTCATATTGTGGTCCGGTCACGATTGATGCTTGATTTTAGAATTCAATTCTGAGATGGTTTCAGAACGGTCCGGCATCGGAAATTTACAGTCAATGTCCGATCAGCATCACAGACTGAAAGGTCACGCCTCGCGCAAGTCGTCGCGCCTCGCGCAAGTCATGGTTCCCTGTAACACCTCATCCTATTCGCAGCAAGAGGGCCTGTTCCGCGCATACGCGGCATTCTTTCTACTCGCAATATTATTGGCTTGCACCCCGTATTCACACGGCCAGGCGCAAGGGCAATGTGCGGGGATTGCGACCACTCCCGCTGCTGCCGTTGATTGTGCCCGGCATACAGTTCCGCTGGATAAAGAGGCCACGCTTGATCCACTGCGTTCTTATTCTCTTGCCGAACTGATTGATATCGCCGAGATCAACAATCCTCAGACGCACATCCTCTGGGAGCGCGCCAGGCAGGCTGCAGAGCGCCTCGGCATCGCCCGCAGCGCATACTTTCCCGTACTCGCCGGCATCGCCGCTGCCGGAGATTCGCGCTCGATCGAGCCGTTCCCCGAACCGCTCGCGCTGCGAGGATACGTCATGGTAGAAGCTCCCGTGGCAGTGCCGGAAATCACGCTCAATTATCTTATCTTTGACTTCGGCAAGCGTGAGGCAGAAGTCGACGCAGCCAAGGCGCAGAAGATCGCTGCAGGCGCGAACTTCATTCGAGCGAATCAGGAGATAGCATTTCGCGTCGCAACGTCCTACTACAGGCTGCTCACCGCTCAGGAACGACTCACGGCCGCCCAGGAGACTCTCAAGACCGCTCAGACCACACAAGATGCCGCCGAGGCGCAATTGAACAATGGCCGCTCCACTTTGCCAGACGTGCTGAATGCCAAAGCTGAAACCTCGCAAGCCGTCTTCGATCTTGAGTCAGCCGATGGAGATGAAAAGATAGCACGAGTTCTGCTTACGGAAGCTGTAGGAGCCGAACCCTCGCCCGATATCAAAATCGATGGCCAGGAGAAAACTCCGTTGCCGCAGACCTTGACGATGTCAATTGACGCACTGATTGATCGTGCCATCGCAGACCGCCCTGATCTCATGGCACAGGCCTCCGAGATACGTGCCGCCGATCAGGAAGTGCGAGTCGCAAAATCAGAGTATCTTCCAAGCATCGGGCTCACCGCCAACGGTGCACAGACGTCCTTATGGCCTACCGTTGACAGCGGTAAAGTAGGCCAGGCAAGCGAGCCTACGTGGGCTGTGCAACTTGGCGTCGAGTGGCGATTGTTTGATGGAGGCGCAAGGAAAAACTCCCTGGCCATCGCACAATCAAAAGGACGCGAAGCCCGCGATGAAATGCGCGAAAAGAAAGACACAGCCACACGCGAAGTCTGGACCGCATACATCGGCTTCCGCACCGCGATTCGCAAACAGCAAGCCGCGCAGGCGCTCCTCGAGTCAGCCAATTCTTCCTACTCCGCATCGCTTGATGCATACAAGTACGGAGTCAAAAATCTGATCGATGTAGTGACCGCTGAAAAGCAATTAGCCCAGGCTCGGCTCTCCGGAGTTGCCGCGCGCTCTGAACTTATGTTGCAAGCCGTCGATCTGGAATTCGTTACCGGAAATCTCCTGCGCAAGCAGCAGCCTGCAACGCAAACATTGGATGGTCAAAAGCCATGATCGAGCGCTCGAAATCAAAACAAATATCGTTTGCATTTTTCTCACTTGGCGCAACCTTGTTTCTTGGTGGCTGCAGCCGTGCGCCTTCCGTAGATATCATCGGATCTTTCTTCCCTGTATGGATGGTCTGTCTCACCATCGCGGTGGTTCTCGCCTTCGGAGTACGCTATCTTCTACTACGCTACAAGATGGAGCAGGACGTAGGTCCCTTGGCTCTGTTCTATCCGTCAACAGTCATTCTTATCACCTGCCTCTTGTGGCTTATCTTCTTTCGCTAGGAGCATCGCATGAATCCTGCTGATCAGGAGACGGATACTCTCAGACATAAACGACTCGGCCGTTGGATTGGCATCGGTGTTGTCGCAGGAGCAGTGCTTGCGCTGCTGCTCGCCGTCTTGCTCACAGATATCCATCCCCGCACCGATGACGCCAGTGTAAGAGCAAACATTATCGGCATAGCTCCCGAAGTGAGCGGACTGCTCGTGCAGTTGCCGGTCAAGGATAACGCGTACGTTAAAAAGGGCGACCTGCTTTTTGAAATTGACCCGCGCCCGTATAAATACGCTCTGCAGCAGGCGCTTTCAGATCAGGAGGCGCTCGAACAACAGATCGTCGATGAGCAGCGCAGGATTGCAGCACAGCATAGCGCAGTCGAAGCAGCCAAAGCAGGCGTGCATCAATCGTCAACGGGCATCAAGACTGCGGGCAGCAGCGTCGATGTAGCCAAAGCATCCGTACTTCGAGCAGAAGCCGCTGCAAAAGCCGCGGACGCCCAACTCAAGCTCGCCACCAACAACCTCAATCGCATCGAGCCCTTGCTGCAAAAGCAGTATGTCACCGTCGAACAGGTAGACCAGACGCGGACAGCATTGCATGTAGCGCAAGGAAACTACGATGAGGCGCAGGCCGCGCTCGCCGTAGCTCAAGCGCAGCAGACTCAATCTGTTCTGCGCCAGCAGGAAGCAGATGCATTGGCCGTTGAGTCTCAAGCCAGATTAGGCCAGGCCATTCACACCGTCGATACCCTGGATACGTTGAAGTCGATGCGACCAGCCAAGGCCGCAAAGGTAGATGATGCGCGGCTTGATCTGGAGCGCTGTCGCGTCCTCGCTCCCTTCGATGCCTATGTCACGAACATGAATATCTCCGAAGGCGCGTACGCTCATCCCGGTACTCCCTTGTTCACATTGATCGACACGCGCACCTGGTATGTCATCGCCAATTATCGCGAAGGCAAGTTGAAGAACATCCACCTCGGATCGTATGTGGATGTATATCTCATGGGGCATCCCGATCGAAAATTTACAGGCGTAGTTGAAAGCATCGGTTTCGGCGTCTTTCCTGAAGATGGCAACGTAGCTGCAGGCCTGCCCAACATTGATCGCACATTGAACTGGGTCCATCTTTCATCCAGGTTCCCCGTGCGCGTTCGCATTGTCGATCCGGATCCACTGCTCTTTCGTATTGGATCTACTGCTGTCACGGTAGTGAGGTAACGCATGGCAACGATTGCCATGGTCCCCGTCGCCAGTTGGCCGCAGAGAATCTGGATGGATCTGCAACCCACACCGGGGCGATTGAGTGCTTCGCTGCGCATTGTTTTAGCGTCTATCATCACGCTGATTGTGTTGCACGTCTTCCAGGTTCCATTCGCATCGATCGCTCTTTATTTTGTCTTCATCGTTGGCCGCGACAGTCCCTCCGTCTCTCTTCGTTCCGGAGTCATGTCTCTACTAACACTCGTTGCTTCCGTGGCAACAGAGCTTGGCGTTGTCGCTCTCTCTGACAACGATCCAATGGCTCGCGTCATCTCCGTCGCAGTCGTATCTTTTCTCGCAGGAATGCTTGTAGTCGCAACCACTGTTCCAGTGCTGGCATCCACCTGGGGATTCATCTTCTGCACGCTGATTGCCTTATGGGAAAGGCACGCTCCTGAAGATACGTTGGTGAAAGGCTCGCTGTGGATTCTCGCAGCCATCGCCATCGCCATCAGCTCTTCCATCGCAGTTGAATACATCTTCGGTTCTCGTAATCCAGCTCTACTCCTCACCGAAGAGCGGCGCATGCGCTACCGCTCCCTCATCGAGATGTTCACTCTCTATGCAGAGGGAGCCGAGCCCGCTGTCTTACAAGCCGCCGTAACAAAGGTATCTCGCATCGCCGTTGCCGGTCAGTCCGGTATGCAGCGGCTCTATAACAGCATCGTCGATCGTAGCCTCGACGCTGGATCTCTGCCCATCGGAGCACGAGTGCGCATCACCATGATTGCGCAGCTTATGGATGTCTCAGCCACGTTCGGTTTTCAGAATCACACCGCAGATGATCCCGAAATACGACGGCGATGCGCCAGGATTGCCGCAGTCTGCAAGGTGTTGCTTCAAGACGCAACGATGCCTGACGATCAGGATCTACTCCCTGTCTCTGAACACGCTTTAACACTGCTGGATAGAGTCGAAGAAAATCTGCGCGTAATCTATTCCATGCCGCATGATTTCAGTCCTGAACGCGATAAAAATCTCGTCGCACTCCCTTCTAAAAAAGTATCGTTGCTAATTCCCGGAGCACTGAGGCAACGCAGTACATGGATCTTTGGCTTCAAGATCAGCCTGTGCGCCACACTTTGCTACATCCTCTACTTTGCCCTCGACTGGCCCGGCATTTCAACCTCGGTAACAACCGTGCTGATTACAGGACTCAGCACCACAGGCGCCTTCAAACAGAAAGTTATATTTCGTTTCGCCGGTTCACTGATAGGAGGCTTGATACTTGGGCTCGGATGTACCGCGTTTGTTTTTCCCGAGATGGATTCAATCACCGCATTGACCGTTCTCGTTGCCATACTGGCCTTCGCTTCAGCGTGGATAGCAGGCGGAAGACAGTTCAGTTATGTCGGTCTTCAGATTATATTTTCCTTCTATCTCGTAGCCTTTGAAGACTTCCACGCACCTACCCAGTTAGCCCCGGCGCGAGATCGACTGATAGGAATTCTGCTCGCACTAATTGTCATGTGGTTTGTCTTTGACCAGATGTGGCCAGTGCGAACTGTAACTGCAATGTGCCGGTCTTTTGCATCGATACTTCAGAGCGAAGCCTCGCTTTTCAGAACAGAGCTGGCAACTCCGCCGCATGATGAGATGATCCGCCAGACCGATGCATTGCGCGATCATATAGGCAAAACAATGGCTGGCATTCGCAGCATGAATGAGACCGTCGAATATGAATTTGGCGTCGATCGTCAGCAGCACATCAACGTCGCCCAGCAAATTCTTCGCGCCGCTCTCGTTGCAGTAGCCCTCGTGTGGAATGAACTTACTATTCTGCACAGCGAACAGGATGCAGACTTTCTCTCGCAATCAGGCCTGAGAGATTTGCGTAAAAACATTGCTCTGCAATTGGATGCACTCGCCGCTTCTGTTGTGGGGCAGTCATCCGCGCCCGCCGTGAGCCTTCCCGTTTCTGTTGATGCTGAGATTCTCCAGCATCCTCGCTACGGGGAATACATGCGGCAAACCCTCGCCCGCTATGAAGAACTACGATCTCTACTAGTCGAATTCCACCCGCCCCGTTAAAACGATTCGCGTCGAACCGGCAGGAACAAATACAAATACATCACTGCCACCCGCCGCCAAGCGCAGCGTAGAGTTGCACCAGGGATGCCGCCTCCTGTTGCTGAGCCTGCGCCAGTAGCAACTGCGCATTGTAGAGATCCGTATCCGTCGTAAGCACTTCAAGATAGCTGGTATTCCCCCCCGCATAACGAAGCCGCGCGAGACGCACCGCATCTGCCGCCGATGTGACCTGCGCAAATTGTTCTTCGCGGCGCTCTCTAGTCTCCTTATAGCCAACCAGAGAATTCGAAACATCCTTCAATGCATTGAGAATTGTCTTCCGATATTCGAGAACCATCTCCTGCTCCTGTGCTTGAGACAGGTGATAGTTGCTGCGTATTCGTCCTCCATCGAAGATAGGCTGTGAAAGCGATCCCGCCGCGTACCAGTATGAGTTCGCTCCCGCAAAGAGTTGTTGCAGTTGATTGCTCGAAGACCCACCCAGGCTGGTCAACGATATCTGCGGAAAGTATTGCGCTCGCGCCACACCTATCCGTGCATTCGCCGCAATAAGCTTCGCTTCGGCCTGCTGTACATCAGGGCGTCGCTCCAACAACTGCGACGGCACACCCACTGGAATCTCCTGTGGATGCGGCTGCTCCGCAATCGGCAAGCCGCGATCGATCTCTCCAGGATTATGGCCAAGCAGAATGCTGATCGTATTTTCTTCAGACGCAATTTGATTTCTCAATGCAGGTAGATTTGCCTGTGCCGCATGAAGAAGCTCTTCAGCCTGTCGCACATCGGCCATTGAAGAAGCCCCATGTCGCTCAAGAGACTGTGTCAGTTTTAATGAGTCTTGACGGGCCTTAATCGTACTCTGCGTAATTTCCAGTTGTGCATCCAGGCTTCGCAAATCAAAGTATGCTTGAGCAACATTCTGAACAAGTGTCGTGCGCGTTGCTCGCTGTCCCCACTCGCTTGCGAGCAGCTCCGCGCGTGCCGACTCAGTCTGACGCCGATACATTCCCCAGAAGTCAAGATTCCACGCAGCCGATGCGCTGAAACCTCCACCGTCGAAGAATGAATTTGCAGGAGTTCCATTACTGTTTGTACCCGCAAGCGACGTCGGTATCTGGAGCGCGGAAAAACTTCCGCCTCCACTGATCGAGGGCAATTGCTGTGAGTGCGCGATGCCAACCTGGGCCTGCGCTTCCAGCACTCGCTGCGCCGCAATACGCAAATCGAGATTGTTGGTTAGAGCTTCTTGGATGAGATGCTGTAATGCCGCATCCTGAAAGATCGCAGACCACTGCTCATCACTCAGCGACGATGTAGTCGTTGCCGGAGCTGTAGCAATATCCGGAGCAAGCGCCCCGCGATACGTCTGCGGTACATCGACAGTAGGTCGCGTATAATTGGGGCCCACTTTGCAGCCGACAATCATCGCCACCACGGCAAGCTTCACCATAATTGCAAGTATTCGTTTCATCTCAATGCCTTCCGATACTTCAGACCGCTCAATACCCATCTCACTACTCATCGCACTTCGACGATTTGGCCTTCGTTAAGCAGATCGCTCGGACTAGCTACGAGAGACTCTGATCCATTCAACCCGTTCAACACTTCGATCTGCGTTCCCATATCCCGCCCCACCAACACCGGAACGAAATGGATCTTGTCATTCGCCGTCACCGTGACAACATGCATGCCGGCACGATCGATAACAAGAGAGCTCGTAGGAATGATGAGAGAACTATGCGCTTGTGACAGGGTGAACTTGATCTGCGCATACATCCCTGGCAGCAACGATCCGTCGCGATTGTCGAGCTGTACCTCGGTCAACATCGTGCGTGCCGCGCTATCGAGTGAGCTCGCGCTGCGCACAACAGTTCCCGTGTACTCGCGACCAAGGCGCTCTTTCACTTCAACAGCAGCTTTCTGTCCATCCTGAATATTGACAGCTTCCGATTGCGGTACATCAACCTGAATACGCAACGTGCCGCTCTGTGCAACGCTGAACAGAGGCTTGCCTGCAGCCGCGCTTCCAGTGCTTACAAGATCCCCGCGCTCCACGTTTCGTTCTGTAATCACACCCTCAAACGGAGCGACCACACGTTCAAATCCCTGCATCTGTTCGAGTCGTGAAACGTTCGCGCGATTGGCAGTGACGTTTGCTTCGGCAGCGATGATATTTGCATTCGCAGCACCAACATCGGCGATGCGCGCATTGTCTGCCTGCACCGCTTCGTCAACAATCTGCTGTGAGATAGCGTGCTCCTGGCCCAGCGGAATATCGCGCTCCTTGGTCAGGCGCGTGAGTTCCGCATTCGCCTTGGACTGCTCAAGCGAAGCCTTCGCCTGCTGCAACGAAGCCTGCGATTGCGCAAGCGTCGCACGTGCCTGCAGAAGTTGCTGATCGATCTCAGGCGAAGAGATAACCGCCAGCACCTGCCCTGACTTCACATGCGTTCCGATATCGACATTGCGCTTTTCTACATAACCGTCCACACGCGCATACACCGTCGCGTTGTAGAGAGCCTGTATATTGCCCGGCAACAAAAGCTCAGACGTAGGCTCACCCCTCTTCGCATGAGTTAACGAAACGACTGGATGCGTTATAGCGGACTCATTGACCGCAGCCAACGCTTCACGCTGCCGCGCCAGCCGCGGAAATATTCCGATAGCCAGAAGAGCGATTAACAATGCTATAGCGCCAACGATCCTCACCTTCGTTCCAGAGGAGGCATCTTTGCTTTGGCTGGTGGGTTGAATATCAAGTTGCTGCGTCATACGGCCTCCTGTGGTGTGTTGGGATTTCTTCCGTGAATCAAAGTGAACATGAGAGGAACAAAGAAGAGTGTTGCAAATGTCGCAACGCCGAGCCCGCCGATTACAGCTCGTGCCAGCGGTGCATTCTGTTCGCCACCCTCGCCCACTCCAAGCGCCATCGGCAACATGCCGATGATCATGGCAAACGCAGTCATGATGATCGGCCGCAAGCGTGTGAAGCCAGCCGTTACCGCTGCTTCAAGAGGAGCGACGCCTCGGGCGCGAAGTTCATTCGCAAACGTAACCAGAAGAATCGAGTTTGCCGTAGCCACGCCGATGGACATGATAGCGCCCATCAGGCTCGGTACATTGAACGTAGTCTGCGTTAAAAAGAGCGCCCAGACAATACCGCAGAATGCTCCAGGTAGTGCGCAGATAATGATGAACGGGTCGAGCCAGCTCTGATAGTTCACCACCATGAGCAGGTAGACCAGCAGCGCCGCAAAGGTAAGTCCAATGCCCAGCCGATTGAAGGCCTCATTCATACTTTCCACCTGTCCACGCACAACAATCTTTGTGCCTGGAGGAAGATTCTTGCTCTCTTCTTTAACGATGCGATTGATCTTCGATGCAACCGATCCTAGGTCGCTGTCCTGCGTGTTGGCAAAGATGTCGAAGACAGGCGCACCGTTATGATGGTTGATCACTACAGGCTGAATAGCCGGAGCCAACGTCGCCATATTGCCCAGCAACTCAGTACGATTGTCGACCGTGTGAAGTGGAATCGGCGTATTCTGCAATGCGTTGATTGAGTTAATGCGATACTGCGGAGTCTGCGCTGCAACCTGGTACGTAATGCCCATCTTCGGATCGAGCCAGAAGTTAGGCTGAACAGCAGCCGAAGAGCTGAGTGAAATATAGATGCTGTTCGCCACATCCTGTTGCGTTAAACCAAACTGAGCAGCGCGCACGCGGTCGATATCCAGATGAAGATCAGGAGCATTCACCACCTGGTGCATATGCACATCAACAGTGCCCGGAACAGTAGCCAGGCGTTCACGAAGGCGGCGTGCTATCTCATAGTTCGCCGGATCATAACCCTGTACCTGAACGTCGATTGGGGAAGGCAATCCGAAGTTCAGAATCTGCGTCACGATATCTGCAGGCTGAAAGAAGAAAGTGAGATCGGGAAACTGCCTCTGCAACTGCGAACGCAACTCCTTCACATATTTTTCCGTAGGCCCATGATGCTTCTCGTTGAGCGCAATCAGAATCTCCCCATCCGCACTGCTGATCGTTGCTCCATCTCCGAATGCATAGTTGAACGTTTCGAGACTGAGACCGATGTTGTCGATCATCAGTTCCGTTTCATCCGCAGGAATAGTCTTGCGGATCTGCTCCTCAACCTGGCTGAAGATAGCCTTCGTTGACTCAATACGCGTACCGGGCTGCGCTCTTACATGCAATCGAATTTGTCCCGCATCCACAGCCGGAAAAAAGTCGCGGCCCACGAAAGGCAAGAGCAGAAATGCAGTCGACATAATCGCAATGGATGTAATGAGTGCAACCCGGCGATGATGCAGTACTGTCTTCAGGGCATGCGTGTAGCGGCCCTGCACCCAAAGATAGCCTTGATTAAAGCGATCATTGATACGACCGAAGATAGAGAGTGGCTTCGATCCGTTCACGACATCTTCCGCATGCCCCTCGAATGAATGCTCTGCGCCAAGAAAGAAGTTGACCAGTACCGGCACAAGCGTTCTCGAAAGCACGTAAGATGCAAGCATCGCAAACACAACCGCAAGCGCCATCGGAGTAAAGAGATACTTCGCTGGACCAGTGAGAAAAACGACAGACACAAAGACGATGCAGATCGTTAGAGTGGACACGAGTGTCGGCGTTGCAATCTCTGAAGCTCCGATCAGAACCGCTTCTCGCAACGGCTGCTTTCCCATGTGCCGATGAATATTCTCAATCGTTACCGTTGCATCATCGACCAGGATGCCGATAGCCAGCGCGAGACCGCCGAGCGTCATCGTGTTCATCGTTTCGCCCATCGCACTCAGTACGATAATCGAACTAAGAATCGATAGTGGAATTGAAATCGCAATAATCAGCGTGCTGCGCCAACTTCCGAGAAACAGCAGAATCATTAGCGCAGTAAGACATGCAGCGATTACGCCTTCACGCAATACCCCTGCAATCGACGCTTTCACGAATATCGATTGATCAAAGAGTTCCTTGATCTTCAGTCCCTTAGGTGCAGCGGCTCGCGATGTTGGCAGGACGTCATTCTTGATCTGGTTGACAATATCCAGCGTCGACACCGATCCGGTCTTCATAATGGCCAGCAAAACCGCGGGTTTTCCATTCGCGCGCGCTGAGTTCTGTTGCACCGCCCAGCCATCTCTCACATGCGCAACATCACGCATATACACCAGTCGCCCATTGACCGTTTTGATCGGAACATCGTTCAACGACAATGCATCTACGGGACTGGAGTTAGTGCTAACCGTATATTCTCGATCGCCGATCTTTTCCGTTCCAGATGGAAGCGTTACGTTCTGCGCGTTGATAGCAGCAGTAACATCGATAGGAGTAATACCTTTCGCGAGCAGAGCATTCTGATCCAGATCAACCATGATCTGCCGTGCCACGCCGCCATAAGGAGCGGGCAACAGCGTGCCCGGTACAGTCGACAGTTGCTGGCGTACGCGGAATAATCCATAGTCATATAACTCGGATTCCGATAGCGTATCGCTGGATAAAGCAAGCTGAATAATCGGCACAGTGGATGCGCTAAAACGCAGGATCCACGGCGGATTTACACCCGGTGGCATACGAAAGCGAATCGAGTTTACGGCTGCGCCAATCTGTGACATAGCCGCATCAATACGTACCTGCGGCTGAAACGAAATCTTGATCACACTGGCGCCGTCAACCGTTTGCGAATCAATGGCTTTTACGTCGTTCACGACCGCCATTACAAATTCGCTGAAGGTAGTTACGCGCTGCTCCATTTCCTTCGCCGGAAGACCGGAATACGACCAGATCACAGTAACAACCGGGATATCGATGTTAGGGAAGATATCGGTCGGGGTTGTAGCTATCGAAGTAAACCCCAGTACCAGGATCAATATCGAAGCTACAATGAACGTATAAGGTTTGTTTAGCGCGAGTCTGACAATCCACATCTTGATCTCTCCATAGGCAAGGCATTTCCTTGCGTGGCGAGTATTTAGATGATCATCGAATAAGTAGGATTCAGATTTCTGAAAACTGCTCCTAAATCGAATCTGTCGCGTCTATTCTTAGTGGATATAAGTGAGTCGAAAAATGGGAAAGATTACAGAAAACGAAGCAGCACAAATTGGCAAGGCTCTGGGAGACCCCAACCGCCTTGCAATTTATTCGCAGATTGCGCACCACGATGAACTGTTCTGTGGCGAGATGCATGCCAAGCAGCGCATCACCTTACCGACACTCTCGCACCATCTCAAAGTACTGACAGACCTGGGACTGATTACTCATCGCAAAGAGGGCCTCAACGTTTACTATCGCGTCGTTCCAGAGCGGTTCAATGAGTACGTAAAGTTTTTGACACGTATAGGAACAAGATCAAGCTGAGTATAGGCCGCATCTCCGATGCTGAGAATGCATCGCCTATAAAGTCCAGATGCGATTGGTGCCAATAACAAGGCCTAGCGTCAGTACCGCAATCAGTACCTCACCCAGAACTCCGACTGCGAATGGTTTGAATCCCTGCCGGGAAAGTTCGCGAAAATTCGTCTTCAATCCCACTCCTGCAAATGTCAGCAGAAAAGCCCATCGCGATAAATTGGCAAGACTCTTTATCTGTCCTGCATCAAACACACCCATCGAAACCACCAGGGATATCAGTAGAAATCCCAGCACAAATTTGGGAAACTTCTGCCATAGAAACGCCGCCTTGTTGCCGACCGATCCCGCTTGTCCCTTGCGCGCCCAGTAAATTGCATAACCCAACACGACAAAGCCGATCAGTGCATTTCTGCATGTCTTTGTAAGGATCGCGACCTTGCCCGCACTATCGGAAAACAAAGCGCCAGCGGCCGTGGCTTCTGCCGTATTGTCTACTGCCAGGCCTGTCCAAATTCCATACGCATGATCGCTGAGGTGAAGCGCGCTACCCACGAGTGGAAAAGCCACGAGCGAAATAGCTCCCAAAGCAAGAATGGCTGCAATCGCAAACGAGGAATCCTCATCGTCTGCGTCGATCGCACCTTTGGCTGCAATGATGGCTGACACACCACACACCGCTGACCCAATCGCCAGCAGGTGGATCAGCTTCGGCCTCAGTCCAAAAGCCTTGCCCAGCGCAGTCATCAACAACAGCGCCCCACCAATCTCAACGAACACTAGTAACAGGCTGATGCCTCCCAGCTTGCGAATATCCGCAACCAGAAATCGCGAGCCGAGCAACACGATCCCCGCCTTCAACCAGAACTCGTAAGTATCAACGCCCGCGCTGAAAATAGCAGGCAGCTTCACCAGGTTGCCAATCAGCAGTCCAATGACAATTGCCCACAACACATACTCAATATTGGGGAAAACAATGTGATGCGTCTTCGTGTATCCATTGATCGATTGCTCAATCAACTTGGCCGCGTAGCCAATCACAGCTAGCAGCAGAATGCCGGGGATCAGTCCAATCGCACGGACCAGTGGACCCTGTGTTTTACTTTCTATCGTTGCAGCGTTCGTCTTCATTGGATTCTCTCGTTTACACAAACTGTCTTACCAGGGAACGTTCTGTAGTACGCCGGTCTTCACAAGCAAAGCAAGCAATAAGGCAAGCAGAACAGCCCACCAATCAAGCGTCATCCAGGACGCATTCTTGTTTGGCGAAGCCGTATTGATAACAGGATCATTCGACATCAAAATCTCCTCGATTCAAGCAATCTAAAAAGCAAAAGGCCCACACTCAGCGATAGCTGGCATGTGGGCCGGATGCAAAATCTGTCTGATGTATGTCTACTTCAGACTGCGACCTCCGGAACGCCAGCAGACATCCTGTCTGCAACAACAACAGTTGCAGGTGCTGGCAATTTCGAACGCACAGTATTTGCAAGACATACCGCGTTTATATCGGTATGTCTTGCAGTTCGTCAACAAAGAAACGTTAAAACTCACGCGTAGCCATCCAAAACAAAGGCCCATTTGTTTCGTTATGAACGAAATGCAAATAGGCCTTCGGTCCTGATTTTGGCTGGAGCTACCAACCCAGAACGTAAGCAAAAATCAGCGGCGCTACAATCGTCGCGTCCGATTCAATGATGAACTTCGGTGTATCGACACCAAGCTTGCCCCACGTAATCTTCTCGTTTGGCACCGCGCCCGAATACGAACCATAGCTCGTCGTCGAATCGCTGATCTGGCAGAAGTAAGCCCAGAGAGGCACATGCTCGCGCTGCAAATCCTGATGCAGCATCGGGACCACGCAAATAGGAAAGTCGCCTGCAATACCGCCCGCAATCTGAAAGAACCCCAGTGGCGTTTCTGCAGTCGTCTTCGTGTACCACTCCGCCAATTCCATCATGTACTCAATGCCCGTGCGCACCGTGTGAACCTTCTTCACATCGCCAGAGATGCAGTGCCCGGCATACATATTGCCCAGCGTTGAATCCTCCCAGCCCGGTACAAACATGGGCAGATTCTTTTCCGCCGCAGCCAGCAACCAACTGTTCTTGGGGTCGATCTGATAAGAGTCCTTCAAGTCTCCCGAAAGCAAAATCTTGTACATGAACTGATGCGGGAAGTAGTGCTCATTTGCCTGGTCTGCCCTCATCCATTCCTTCAGCACAACCTTCTCAATACGCCGCATCGCCTCCATCTCCGGGATGCAGGTATCGGTCACGCGATTCATATGCCGGCTCAGTAACTTGACCTCATCTTCTGGAGTCAGATCGCGATAATTCGGCACGCGTTCATAGAAGTCATGTGCGACAAGATTGAAGACATCCTCTTCAAGATTCGCGCCCGTGCAGGTAATCGCATGAACCTTGTCCTGACGGATCATCTCCGCCAGGCTTAAACCCAACTCGGCCGTACTCATCGCGCCGCCCATAGTTACAAACATCTTGCCGCCGGACTCAACCAGCTTGATGTAACCCTCCGCCGCATCCACCAGCGCAGCGGCATTGAAATGACGATAATGATGTTTAACAAATTCCTTAATCGACAAAGCGGAACTCCTTACGGCAATCCATGCCATCCCTGAAATTATCACAACTCTGTGACTGAGCCTGCGTTTTCACCGCGTCAATCGCGGTAAATCTTACCATCGCCATACTACTCTGTTCCTTCACGCGCATCTTTCCAAAGATCGATTTCCCCATCCTGCGCATGTTGATCGATCGCGCTCAACTCATCCGCTGTAAACTCAAGCCTCTTCACCGCGTCCAGCGAGTTATCAAGCTGCTCCACATTGCGCGCGCCAATCAAGGCTGAAGTTACGCGCGTATCACGAAGCGTCCACGCAATCGCCATCTGCGCCAGGGACTGGCCTCGACTCGCTGCAATCTCATTCAACTCACGAACTCGTTTGAGATTGTCATCGCTTAAAAAGGACTTCAAAAACGAGCCTTCAGCAGTGATCCGAGAATCGCTCGGAACACCCTTCAGATACTTGTTCGTCAGCAGACCCTGCGCCAGCGGAGAAAACGCAATGCATCCCACTCCCAACTCATCCAGGGTAGCCAGCAGATCCTTCTCGATCCACCGGTTCAGCATCGAGTAAGACGGCTGATGAATCAGCAGCGGCACGCCTTCGCTCTTCAAAATCTTCGCAGCCTCGCGCGTCCGCTCTGGACTGTAAGAAGAGATGCCCACATACAAAGCCTTGCCCTGTCGAACAGCATGAGCCAGCGCGCCCATCGTCTCTTCCAGAGGAACATCCATCGAGGGCCGATGCGAATAGAAAATATCCACGTACTCCAGACCCATGCGCTGCAGGCTTTCATCCAGGGAGGCGAGCAGATACTTACGCGAACCGCCGATACCATAAGGCCCCGGCCACATATCCCAACCGGCCTTGGAAGAGATCAAAAGCTCGTTGCGATAGCCGCGAAAATCCTTGCGCAAAATCTCGCCGAAATTCTCCTCGGCCGATCCATACGGAGGCCCATAATTGTTCGCCAAATCAAAGTGCGTTACGCCGCGGTCAAATGCGCGGCGCACCATGGCTCGCCCGGTCTCGAACGAGTTAACGCCGCCAAAGTTCTGCCAAAGCCCAAGTGAAACAGGTGGCAGTACAATCCCCGATCGCCCACTCCGTCGAAACTGCGCTCCGTCATACCGCTTCGCATCCGCTACGTAATTCATCTGCACGTCTCCTGCTCAAAGTATTTCACAGCAAATCATCCCCTGGGCACCACCAGCCGCGAAGCATACAGCAAACGAATAATCCGAAACCGATGTCCGCGAAACGGCTCCAGCAACTCCAGCATCCGCTCATCCGAACCCTCGGTTTCACCCGCCAGTGCATAACAAACTAGGTGCGGCAGGTGCAGATCACCGGGAATCGCCGCATCCGTATCTCCCGCTCCATAGCCCATTACCGACTCCGTAGTCCACGGGCCGATACCAGGTATGCGCAATAAATACTGCCGGATCCCCGCAAAGCTCATCGGATGTCTAAGCGGAACAAACATCGTCTCGCGAGCAAATCGCAGCAGTGTTCGCGCCCGCCGTTCATCCATGCCCAGCTGCTGTAACTCAAACATCGGCACCGTTGTAAGCGTTGCTGCTGAAGGAAATACCCGCAGCCCCAGTGGTCCCTCATCGCCAAATCGAGCAACGATGCGACGCCACTCCCGCATCGCATCCACGAAGCGAATTCTTTGCTGCAGAATAGCCGAGCACGTCATGTCATACAGCCACGGAACCCGCAACAATCGCAGCCCCGGCAACAATGTATGCAACCGCAGTATGCCCGTATCCTCGGTCGCAAACGTCGCATAACGATCGTCCTGCCGCAGCCCGCTTGCCGTTTCTTCCGCAAGCGCCTCCGCATCGGCGCCATAAGCGATCACCTCAAGCGAATCGCCATCACGACAAATCTCAACGGCAGCCGCCTCGCCGCGATAATAAAAAGCCTTGCGAAAAGACTCCTGCGTTAACTCCGCCGTGGAATCGTAAGGCCCCAGTTGCTGCAATGAAAATGTCCGGGCAAAATGCACCGGAAAAACTCCGACGCGCACCCGCGCTTCCTGCATTGGCACACTGTTCAAGCGACTTCAACTCCAGCACTCTTGGCCGCATCCTGTTGCATCTGCGCCCTGCGCCAATCGCGTACTCCAAGCGAAGCCAGCAGGACAAAAACTGCGTACAGTACCGCAGTCAGGCTCAGATGCTTGTACTGATATTCGGCCACGTAAATCAGGTCCAGCACAATCCATAGCCACCAGTTGACGATGTATTTTTGCGTACCCCACCATGTCCCCACAAGGCTATACGACGTCAGTGTTGAATCCAGCCAGGGCAGGGAAGCGTCCGTATGCTCCTTCATCCAATACCCCAGCAGCACACTCGCCACAGCACCAAGCGCAACATCGCGCAGCAGAGCCATTCTCTTCGGCGTCTCTATGCGAACTGCGCCTTCCCGATTCAACCCGCGCTGCCAATGCCACCAGCCATAGATAGCAAACACTACAAAAATCCATTGCAGCAGCATGTCGGAGTAGAGCTTGCTCTCGCGAAACTGCTCTCCATACAGCAGGCTCGCGCCAATCGTTATTGGCCAAGAAATCATACTGCGCCGTGTAGCCAGCCATACATCTACCGCGCTCACAACAGCCGCCAGCAGCTCAAACCAGTGCTCATTCAGCCACAAAATCAAATGGGACGCAGGTGCCATCAACGCTCATCTCCACGAGTTCTCGGCTCGGATGCCCATAGCGCAAGATGCTCCAGTAATCTTCGCCCCGACGCAGTCTCAAACCACCGCGCATGATCGACAAAATAGCCTTCGTAAGCCAGGGCAGCTTTCTCTTTCGAATGCAAAATACTCAGAAAGTAATCCGTCTCCGATAGTGCGAACTCGCAATGCACCAGCGGTAACATCGCAACCAATGCCTGCGCTTCCTCATAACTAAGCACACGTAACTCTTCATACCCTGCAAGCAAACTATCGAGATGATCCAGATGCGCAAGATCTGCGACAGGCTCATCCTTGCGCAGCCACTCAATAATGTTTCGCTCAATCGCGGTAGCCAGATCGTGCACAGCATTCGTGCGATCCGCCAGCCCAAAATCAAGGATACCCGTTACCTCCGCATCCTCGCCCGCACTGCTCCACATCAGATTCGAAGCATGAAAATCATTATGCGTCCAAAGCGGCGCAACATGCCGCAGCCATGGGCGAAGCCGCCCATGCAATGGCATCAGCAGCTCATCCATTGACTCCCGCCAATTGCGCTGCACCGCATACTCCTCAAGCAGCGGCCGCACACGCAGATACTCCGACATGCGCGATGGAGGATCATCATCCGCAAAGATAGAAAAGCTGCTGACTAACTGCTGCTTCTTGCGCGCAACAGCATCGTACCCAACCGCCGCCTCATGCATTCGAGCCATCGCTCGCCCAGCCGCAGCCGCATGTCCACAGCTTAAAAAGGGAGTCCATGAAAGCGCGTTCTCATACACATCCACGCCTTCAGCCACCGAATGCACCTCGTATGTCCACTTGCCATCCACGATGGCCGTCTCACCGTGTTCATTGGCCAGCACGCGCGGCACCAGCGCACCGCCTCGCGCGAGATGCGCAGCCAGCCGATGCTCCTCCAGCAACCCGTTTCTATCGCGAATAGCCAAAGGATGCCGCTTCACAAACACCGTGCCCAGCGGAGCGGCCACCACACTGGCAGCAGAAAACGGCCGCGGGCTGAACGAGAGCAATCGTTCCGCTCCGCCTGCCTGCGGATAGCGCCTAAGCAGCGCATCCACTTCAACCAAAGTCAGTTGCGGCCAATCCGGTTGCTCCAGCGCCCCGGTCAGTCCATGCGCATTGTCCGTACCAATCAGAATCACAATCCCCTAAGAATCCCAGTGTATCGCCGCAACCAACCCAAGCCCTAAGCCCTGACCTTTTGCCTTTGCTGTTGCCCTTGCTTTTGCAGTTGCCGTTGTTCTTGCTCTTGTCCTTGCAGTTCTGTCTGTCATTCCCGAAGGGAATCTGCTTCTCAAAAAAAAATGCCCCAACCCAAAACCCAAAAGCCCATCCAAATCCAGGGATGAACCTAGGTAGAGATAGACTTAAGCTGAGCAATAAACCGAGCTCGACTACTCGCTCTCAGGCTTCTGATAAGCCTTCTGTAGATATAACCTGGCTTCGTTCAAAGCCCCTTGCGTATTGTCATTCGTCTGTACCGCCTGGCGATACTCGTTGACCGCGCGGTCGCGCTGCCCGGTAACATCGAATATCTTGCCCAGCGCAATGTGGCTCCAAACCTCAGTCCAGCGCGGTTCGCCATCGCCGCGCAGAGCATCGCGATAAGCATTCGCGCTCGCCTGGTAGTTATGCTGTGTAAATAACACTTCCCCTATCCTGTAGTTAGCCAGGGAACTCTGCGAGTTAGCCTCCAGCGCCTTTTGAAACTCGGCAAGCGCTCCGGTAAGATCGCCCTGAGCCACTAACTGCTGCCCCTTGAGAATAGATACCCGCACCTGTAAGTCAGGAGTAGACTTAAGCAGCCAGTTATCCGGATCGATCGAGATATGCCGCGGCCTACCAAATGTATCAATTACAAACTGCGAGTCCGAGCCCACCACATCGACGCGCTTGATCTCCGTCTTGCCGTCCGTCTCGACGCGTAACTCCACCGGCATGCGAAAAAGATCCAGATCCTGCTGCACCTCGCCAATCGTGCGAAACCCCTTGTTATTTCCCAGCCGATAAACGGCGTACTTGTTTACAAATGTAGGCGCGCCTGTTCCATCAATCCACTGCGCAAAAAACGGAGTCAACTCCTGCTGCGTCTGTGCTTCGGCCACCTTCTCAAAATCGCTCGACCGAATACCCCTGTCCGTATACTCGCTCAACGCTCCCGACAGCACTTTCTTGAACATCGCATCGCCCACTTCCCAGCGAAGCATGTGAAAAACCATCGCGCCCTTCTCCAGCGTCATCGATTGAAACTGCGGCGAAAAAGCACTCAGCCTCCCCGCACTCGACAGCGGAGTCGTATCGTAAGCCAGCGCCCCGGCGGATACATCCTGAATCGCCGTCTTCATCGCCGTCTTGCCGTTCTCATCCTCGATATACATCAGCTCGCCATAGCGAGACATGCCGTTCGTAATCCACGCATCGTTCAGCGTCAGCGGACTCACCTCCGAGCCCCACCACTGATGCGCGATCGTATTCGCCAGCAACCGAATCCCCGATCGATCTCCCGCTCGCGAGCCCGGAATTGCCGCCAGCTCCGGAGCCCACACCGCAGGCAGCGTATCATCCGGCAACTCCACCACATTCAATCGCCCCGACTCCGGCGAGCCAAACGTGTTCGTGAAAAAATCAAATTCCTTCGCCGCCGTCTCCGCCAGATCATTGCGAAACTGCTGATGGTTCACGGTCAGATACACATGCAGATTAGCCGCGCCGCCCGGGGAGACAGGGGCCACAAATCGCCCCGCAATCACCGTCCCCGGAAACCCCGGTTTCTTCCAATTGAAATTGAATTGATCTCCCGGCTTGCCATTCGCCAGGGTGACAGCACTGGCGCCGCCCTCGCTCCCACTCGCCAGCACCCGCATCCCTTGCGGTACGCGAATATGCAGCTCGGCCGTAAACCGGTCCGTCAGATACCCGTTGGTAGGAAACCACCGCCCCGGATACAGCAGGTACGTGATCGGCTCCTGAATCGCAGCCAGCTTCAATCCCTCGACCGGGCCATCCTCATCGCCCGTGATTACGCCCTCGTATGCAAAGGTCCAATGCACAGCCTGTCCCTTCACAAACGGAGTCGGCGGCGTAATCCGGATCGAGCCATCCGCCGTCCGCTCTCCCGTCAACAGCTTGCCCGTATCATCCGTAACCTTGGTCAATTTCAGAGCCGGATGAAAGCCGAATGTCACCATGTCCGCCGTCTCCGGAGCAGTAAATGTCACCACTGCCTTGGCCGTCAGATGATGAGCAGTCGTGTCCAGCTCCGCGTCAATCACATAGCCTTGGATCACCATCCGCCTCGATGCCGAAGCAGACTGCGCTACGGCCGAGCCCGGCATAAGAAACCCAGGCACCAGCAATCCAGGCACCAGCAAGCCGACAGTCATCAAAAAGGAAGGGAAGTATCTGCGGAGTCTCTGAGTTCGGGAAGTCATCTTCAACCTGATCTCTCTAACGGAACTGTCGTTATCTGTCTCGCTCTTGAAGATTAAAGCCAAATCCGGCTGCAGTTGTTGGTTTTTCTCCTGACGGTCAAATGAGAGTCAAATGACGGTCAAATGACGGTCAAACCAAACTTCGGATGGAACGCTACCCTCCGCAGTACGTGCCAGGGCGGAATTCGGACTTATCCCGCAGCCAATCCTAACGTCTCCACCACAATTTTTGCTACCGTAGCAATCGCGGTTTCACCCTGCGCGGCCCCGGAATGAAACCTTTCCGCCACCTGCCTCAAGCCCAACATCATCTCTGAACGTGGTTTTCCGTCAGCCAGAAGCGGCTGCAGATGTTGGACGATGCTCTCCCCCGTAAAGTCATCCTGGATCAATTCCGGCACCAGGCGCCGGTCCGCCACAAGATTCACCATGGCCACATGCGGCACAGTAACTACCCGTTTCGCAATCGCATAGGTCACCGGTGAAACCCGATACACCACCACAAACGGATTCCCAATCAGCGCTGCTTCCACCGTCGCCGTTCCGCTGGCCACGATTGACCCCCGGGAAAAATGCAACGCCGCCCGGGCGTCCGAAACCAGTTTCACCGGTAACCCCGCACCGTCCATCGCCAGAATCTCCCGCGCCTTGTCCCGCTGCTCCAGCGTTAACGTAGACGCCAAAGGCAATACGAACTCCAGATCCCGCAGTCGTTCCAGCAAAAGCCGAGCGCCTCGCAGTATCTCCGGCAAATTCAGGCGAATCTCTTTCGCCCGGCTCCCCGGCAACAACCCGACCCACATCTTCGCAGAATTCAGGTCATTCTCAGCCGCAAACGTCTCACGCGAAATCGAAGGCAGCCCCAAATCCGCCAGCGGATGCCCCACATAATCTGCCGCCACTCCGCGCTCGCGATAAAACGGCTCCTCAAACGGAAAGATCACCAGCATCCGGTCCACAAACCTCTGTACCCGTTTGATGCGTCCCTTCTTCCATGCCCACAGTTGCGGACTCACAAAAAAGATCACCGGAATCCCCAGCCGCTTGAACTCCTCAGCCAGCCGCAAATTCACATCCGGAAAATCAATCAGCACCGCCACATCCGGCCGTCGTTCCTGCACCGCCCGCTTGAGCTTGAGATATTCCCCATAAATCCGCGGCATATGACGAATCACCTCAGTGATTCCCATCACCGCCACGTCTTCCGAACGCACCACGCGCTCAAACCCCAGCGCCTCCATCCGCTCCCCACCCATGCCCATAAAACGAGCACCAGGACAGCGCGAACGCAACTCCTCCAGCAGCAAAACACCGTAGTGCTCCCCACTAGCCTCACCCGCAGAAAGAAAAATTGTAAGAGTCTTAGCCGTCATCCACTCCAGCTTACGGGCTCAGCCCCAGCCCAGCCCTAGCAGTAGCAGTAGCAGTTGCAGTTGCTTTTGCCGTTGCAGTTGTCCTTGCTTTTGCCCTTGCTTTTCTAGCTGTCATTCCCGAAGGGAATCTGCTTCTGTCCTAGCTTCTGCCCTTGCAGTTGCCCCTGCCCTTCTATCTGCAATTCCCCAAGAGAATCCGCTTATCCCTAATCCCCAGCCGCCAACCCCGAAGCCAACTCAGGCGCAAGACTCCCGCCCGCCGCAACAGCCGCCCCCGGCTCCTGGTCCTTATATTGCAACTGGTACAGCTTCCAATAGATCCCCCGCTTACCCAGCAACTGCTGATGCGAACCCATCTCCCGCAACTGCCCCTTATGCATCACCAGAATCACATCCGCCCGTTGCACCGTGGATAAACGATGCGCAATCAGCACCGAAGTCCGTCCCGCAACCATCCGCTCCAGGGCCAGTCGAATCTTCTGCTCCGTCTCCGTATCCACGCTCGAAGTAGCTTCATCCAGGATCAAAATCCGCGGATCATACGCCAGCGCCCGCGCAAAATTGATCAGTTGCTTCTGTCCCGTCGACAGAGAACTCCCACGCTCCAGCACCGGCTCATCGAATCCCTTCGCCAGGCTCTCGACAAACTCCAGCACATTCACATCCCGCGCCGCAGCCACCATTCGCTCTTCCGTAATGGCATCCGCTCCCAGCCGGATATTCTCCGCAATCGTCCCCGTAAACAGGAAAGGATCCTGCAGCACAACCGCAAAATGCTTCCGCAGCGCCTCCAGCTCCATCTCTCGCAGGTCTACGCCGTCAAGAAAAATCGCGCCATGCGTCACGTCATAAAACCGCATCATCAGGCCCGTCAACGTAGTCTTTCCCGCGCCCGTATGCCCTACAATCGCCACCGTCTCGCCCGGCTCAACCACAAACGAAACATCCTTCAAAATCCACTCGACATCCGGCAAAGCCGCCAATACCTCGGCGTTCCCCCCAGCCACCGCAGCCCGCTGCTCATGCGTCAAATCCTGGTAAGTAAACCAGACATTTTTGAACTCGATCCGGTTGCTGCCATCGCCCACCTTCGCCCCAACAGGCGAAACAATCTCCGTCGGCGTGTCCAGAAGTTTGAAGATCCGCTCGCAGGCCGTCATCGCCGCCTGCAGAATATTGAACTTCTCGCTCAAATCCTGGATAGGCCGAAAGAACCGCTGCGAATACTGAATGAACGCCGACATCACGCCAATCGTCACCGCGCCATGCAACGTCGCAAACCCACCCCGCCAGATAATCAGCGCAATCGCAATCGACGACAAAATCTCGACCGCGGGATAGTACAGCGCATACGCAAACACCGTGTCCTTAAAGGCGATCATGTGCTGCGAATTCACCGCCTCAAAGTCCTGGTAAGCGCGCTCCTCGCGGTTGAATAGCTGCACCACGCTCATCCCGCTCACATGCTCCTGCGTAAACGAGTTGATGCGCGCAATCGCCGTCCGCACCCGTCTGTAGCTCTCTCGTACCGTCTTGCGAAACAGGTGAGTCACAATCACAATCAGCGGCAGCACCGCAAAGGTCAACAGCGCCAGCCACCAGTTCATCACCAGCATCACGACGACCATGATCGTCAGTGCGAATATGTCATCGATCATCGACAACACACCCGCTGTGAACATCTCGTTAATCGCGTCCACGTCAGAAGTAAGCCGCGTCACCAGCCGCCCGACGGCATGTTTATCAAAGAACCCGATGTGCATCCGCTGCATGTGGCGAAAAATCTCGCGCCGCAGGTCAAACATCACCTTCTGCCCCGTCCACTGCATCAGGTATGTCTGCGTAAACTCAAATCCATAAGCCAGCAGCAGTGCCGCGAGGTACATTCCTGCCAACTGCCCCAGCCCGGTAAAAGGATCGGCACTCAACTGCCGCCCCAGCCAGTTCGTGCTCAAAGCCCCCGTGCTCAGCGAAGAATCCGAAGTCAGATACCGGTCCAGCCCCACCTTGACCAGGTAAGGCCCAACAACATCGCAGGCCGCCTTGAGGATGACCGCAATCACCGAAACCGTAGACTGCCACTTGTAAGGCTTCAAATACCGCGAAAGCCGCAGCATAAGCTGCCCATCATAGGCCTTGCCACTGATCTCATCTTCGGATTTTTTCGGTGCCTTATTCTCGTCTGCCATAAGGAGTAATTAGTTTGTCGAATCAGGGAATAGCTTCTCCTCCATTGTAACGGGACGCAACGAAGACCCAAATCCCACAAGCCCAAGCCCAAGCTTTTGCCCTTGCCGTTGCCGTTGTAGTTGCAGTTGTACTTGCAGTTGCCGTTGCCGTTCTGTCTGTCATTCCCGAAGGGAATCTGCTTCTGCCCTCGCCCTCCCATCTCCAATCCCAAAAGAAATCAGCCCCAGAAAAAAACACTCACTGTTAACCAACCCATCCCCCAGCAGTTATATAGGCAGAGAAAACAAATCCAAGCACGCAAGGGAAATCGAATGCCACCCCAGAACCTGAAAGTTTCTCCGATCCTGCTTCCCGCGATTCTGCTGGCAGGCATCCTCGGCTCACTCGCCCCGATCCGCGTAAGCGCCGAAACGCCCAGCCAAACCCACGTCTCACCTGTAACCGACAAAGATATCGCCTACAACCAGGCAGAACTCATTCGATTACTCAGCCTCAGTCCGACCCTCACCACCGTTGTTGCCCGTGACCCATCCCTGCTCGCAAATCAGGATTACGTCACTCACAACAACCCCCAGCTTGGTGAGTTTCTCGCGAACCACCCCGAAATCACCCGCAATCCCGATTTCTATCTCTTCACCCATCTCAAAGACAACGACGGCCAACCCGAACAAGCCCTCGAACGCGCCGTCTGGCCGCAAATGAACCAGCCGCCCCACGAGCGTCGGCTCATCGAGTCCCTGATCGACGAAATTGGTCCCTTCTTCGTCTTCATCGGTGTCGCCGGAGCATTGATGTGGCTCATCCGCCAGATTCTCCAGAACCGTCGCTGGTCCCGCATCTTCAAGCTTCAGATGGATGTTCACAATAAGCTCATCGACAAATTCAGCGACAGCCAGGACCTCCTCGTTTACATGGGCACGGACGCCGGCAAGCGCTTCCTCGAAGCTGCGCCGCTTCCCGTTGATTTTGAACAGGATCAGAGAGTTTCAGGCGCCGTATCCCGCATCCTTAATCCTCTCCAGATCGGAATCGTGCTCTCGCTTCTCGGTGTCGGAATACTCTTCGTCCGCAACGCTCACGTCGAGCTGAGAATTCCCCTGATGGTGCTCGGAACCATAGTTCTCATGCCTGGGCTCGGATTTATCATCTCCGCAGGAGTAACCTGGCTGCTTGCCAGTCGTCTGGGCCTCTTCTCCGACTCCAAAGCCCCGGCGATTCGCAACGGATTCCCCTCGTCTGATCCACGCGACCATCAGTAGATCCGACCGTGGATCCCGTGACCGCCCGCACCAGGAAAGAAGCATCAAGACATGCGTTGGCCCTTCCAAATCACGAGCACACTCTCCATCCAGATTCTCCTTGCCGGGGGAGATCTGGAGGGAGAAGCCAGGCACGCGCTGCCCGTTACCCCGCCAGAGACAGCTGGCCAGGCAGCGTTCATGGATAACGAAGATTTCGCCTGCTTCTACGCCCGTTCCGCACGCCCTCTGTGGGCCTACATCGCCAGGGTCTCCGGCGATCGAGCATTGGCCGACGATCTGATGCAGGAGAGTTTTGTCCGCTTCCTGTGCGCCCTGAATCGGCCCAGGCAGCAAGATGGAGAAGTTGCCAGCCGTCGCTACCTCTTTCGCATCGCCACCAATCTCCTGCGCGATCACTGGAAGAGTCCTCGTAACCTGTCCATTGAAGATGTTCCCGAAGAGTTCTTCTCTGCAACCTGCAACGCCGGTCACAATGAATCGCAGGCGATCCTCGATCCAGCTATGGCCCAGATGCGCCCCCGAGAACGCCAAATCCTCTGGCTGGCACATGCTGAGGGGTATTCTCATAAAGAAATAGCAGAAGTCACAGGCCTCGCCTCCGCGAGTGTCCGGCTTCTGCTCTTCCGGGCCAGGAGAAAGATAGCCGCTTTGCTGCGAACCCCACATCGGCCAACCATGCAGGATAGGAAACTGCCATGACCCTCAGTGCCTGCAAATTTACGCCTGAAATCAAAGTCCAGCTTGAGGCCGGTCACTGGCCGCATGCCTCATCCCCCGAACTTCAGGCCCATGCCAAAACCTGCCGCACATGCGGCGATCTTGTCGTCGTTACCAATGCATTCCAGGCCGCAAAAGCAATCACTTTAAGCGAAGCGAAACTCCCCCCACCCGGCATTCTCTGGTGGAGAGCCCAGCTTCGTCGTCGTAACGCCGCCGAGGCGGCAATCAACCGGCCATTGCTCGGCGCCCAGATCTTTGCACTGGTAATCTGCATCGCCGCCTTCTCTCTCCTGCTGGAGACGCTGGCGGACCACAGTCAGCAATGGGCCAGATCGTTCTCCAGCTTTTCCCAGCATTTCGATATAAGCAGAGTCTTCAACTTTTCATCGCTCAGCTTCGACAGCGGCAGCTTAACCACAGTCATCCCCGGAATCGCTCTCCTGGCCCTGCTTACCGGCGTAGCTCTATATTTCGCCACAGAAAAACAACGGCCCTAGCAATCGAACTGGGCTTTTTTAATCCAGCCGCATCACCAACCGGCTCCCGGTAGCCGCTGCCATCTTTTCCAGCGTCTTGACCGTCGGCGAACTTCGCCCATTCTCCAGCCGCGCAATCGCCGACTGCGTCGTACCCATCCTTTGCGCAAGCTGTCTTTGCGTCCAGCCCCGCCGAAGCCGCGCCTCGATCATCTGGTTCCGCAAGGCAAACTCCGGCCTCAGCGCCCTGAGCGCCGCTTCAAATTCAGCCTCATTGCCACGCGGCCGTCCAGCTTTCGAAGTAGTCCTGGAGGAAGTCATCGGAGTCGTCATAGAGGTCGAATATAGCAATCCTGCACTGCTAAATCTGCAACTCAAAAACGAGGCACATCCACCCCAAATCCCACGCAAACGCAAGCCTTGAAAGCAAAACGGCATCCACCAAATCCGCTTGACATTCCCCGCAACCAAAACCGGCCCAAATTGTTCTACGTAGAACATTCCATGGAACATCGCAGGAACATCGCATTGCTCTACAGAAATGCTCCACAGCCAGCTCCAGACTCAATTGACTGATGTCACCAGCGCCACCGCCTTCGTCAGCCGGGCCTCGCGCGGTTGCCTGCGCTTGATCTCCGCCGGCGTATAAATATGTTCAATCCGCTCAATCCGATAAGCCCCCGGAATAAACCGGCTATCCCCACCAATCCCGTCTCCCGGCAACAGGACGATATCCCCCGGCTTGGGCAAAGTATGCAGCGTCTCCAGCGGAATGAAATTGATGCATCGCCCATCCTCCACCACAAATTCCAGGCAATTTTTGCTGTGCAGCAGCCCCTGTCGCGCCTCTTTTGCCTCCTGCCGGGCTTTGAACGATTGGTAATATGTGGCCGCAACCGTAGGCAAAATCACCACGGAGCACAGAATTCCGAGATAAGCATTGAGCTGTGGAGCCGTAGGAAACATGGCGTTTTCTCCATTGAATCTATATGCACACGTGGGGAACCAGCCCAGTATGCCATCCCAAAGCTCCTCAAAATGAGAAAATAAACAGAATGGCGGAATTCTCCGAAAACGCGCTCGGCCTCTACTTCTCTATCCCCTTCTGTCGCGCCAAATGTACCTACTGCAACTTCGCTTCCGGCGTGTACCCCGCCAGCGAACACACTCGCTACGTCGCCCGCCTGATCGAAGACCTAGTCGCTGCCCCGGAATGGGCAAAATCCATGCAGGCTGAACTGCCGCGTACCGTCGACACGATTTACTTCGGCGGTGGAACACCCGTTCTTTTAGCCCCGGAATTGTTCACCCGGATCTTCGCCGCCATCCGCGACCGTTTTGATGTAACCCCCGACGCAGAAATCACCATCGAATGCGCCCCTGGCCAACTCCCCGACGCCACTCTTGAAGCCATGACGTCTGCCGGAGTGAATCGCGTTTCGCTGGGCGTGCAATCGTTCAACGATCGCGAAGCGCAACTCAGCGGCCGCCTTCACACCCGCGACGATGTGTTCAAAGATCTGACCCGCCTGCGCGCTGCTGGGATTACGAATCTCAACCTCGATCTGCTCGCAGGTCTCGCCGAACAGACCCTCGTTTCGTGGCGCGAATCGCTGCAGGTTCTGCTCGAAGCGGCGACTCCACACGCCAGCGTCTACATGCTTGAGATTGATGAAGAGTCACGGCTTGGCCGCGAACTCATCTCGGGCGGAGCACGCTACAGCGCTGGATTGGTCCCCAGTGATGACACCATCGCGACGATGTATGAAGAGGCTTTGACCACCTTCGCCAAAGCCGGATTGCAACAGTACGAAATCTCTAACTTTTCCACGCCAGACAAAGAGTCGATTCATAATCTACGCTACTGGCAACGCCGGCCATACCTGGGACTAGGGCTCGATGCCTCGTCCATGTTGTGCTCCGATGATGGGAATGTTCTACGTGGAACAACTACGGATGACCTCTCTGAATATCTCAATTCAAGCGCCAGCGATACGGCACATGAAACATCCTGGCTAGGTCCGCATCAGCAATTGGAAGAGGCATGGTTTCTCGGCCTGCGACGAAACGCTGGAGTGAATTTAGCCGCGCTGCACAAGGAGTTTGGCGTGGAAGCGGTAGAGCCAGCGATAGATGTTGCCCGCCGTCTGGCTGAAGATGGTTTGCTTACCATAGAGAACAAAACAGTGCGCCTGACGGATCGCGGTCGCCTGATTTCAAATGACGTTTTCGCAGAGTTTCTTGGTCTGAGCGTTGCTCTGAATTCATAACAAATAGACTCAAGCTTGAACACCGGAGAATAATTGTGCCTTCAATCGCATCTTCGCCTGACCATACAGTAATCGATCTGCGCAGCGATACACTTACCAAGCCCACCACAGAGATGCGTGCCGCCATGGCCTCCGCTGAAGTCGGAGATGATGTGTATGGCGAGGACCCTACCGTCAATCTCCTCGAAGCGCGTGCCGCCGAAGTGTTTGGTCGTGAGGCCGGACTGTTTGTGCCTACAGGTACGATGGGAAATCAGGTTGCGATTCGTCTGCATACGCGGCCAGGGCAGGAGATTCTGTGTGAGTCGCGTGCCCACATTCTCGATTGGGAAATGGGCATGGCTGCTGCGTTTTCCGGCGCTCAGATTCGTACGGTTGTTGCTCCACGTGGCATTCTCAGTTGGGAGTTGCTTGCGCCTTTCGTCTATACACGAAGCACCTTTCGCTCAGCTACCGCGCTGATTGAGATAGAGAACACACACAACATGGCAGGCGGCGTATGCACGCCTCTGCCTGAGCTTGAAGAGATATGGCATGAAGCGAAGAAGCGCAATCTGCCTGTGCATCTGGATGGCGCGCGTGTCTTCAATGCCGCGACTGCGCTCAATGTAGACGTCAAGACACTTACACGCGGTTTCGATACAGTGATGTTCTGTCTGTCGAAGGGGCTCTGCGCTCCGGTGGGATCTATGCTGGTTGGCAGCAGGGATGCGATCGACGAAGCGCGTGTCTATCGCAAGGCTCTCGGCGGAGGCATGCGTCAGGCAGGAATTCTTGCTGCGGCGGGACTGATCGCATTGAACAAGATGCCTGCACGATTGCATGAAGATCATGCCAATGCGCGTATGCTTGCAAGCGCGATTGCTCAACTGCCTGAGGTTGAGATCGATCTCGAATCCGTGCAGACGAACATCGTTATCTTTGAACTTAAAACGCGCAAGCCAGTCGAAGTGATTGCAAGCCTCAAGGCAAAGGGAGTGCTCATCAGCCAAGTGGGGCCACGTGCGGTTCGTCTCGTGACACATCATGATGTAGATCATGTTGCATGTGAGCAGGCAGCAAGAGTCCTGGTGGAAACTCTCTAACTAAAGTTTAGCTCCTCACAATGTGAACTTATTTGTGACTGTCAGACCGCAACTTATTGCTGTGGATTGACGTTCTTAGTTGTAGAACAGCCGCTGGTTAAGATCAGCGGTTTGTCGATAATTCACAACAGGAGAATAACTCTCGTGAAGAAATATGTTTTAGCTTTGCTACTTGCAATCTCTCTCGCACCTGCGGCTTCTTTTGCCCAGGTCGTGGTCCACATTGGACCGCCTGCTCCAGTCTATGAACGACGTGGACCCGCACCTGGCGCTGGATATGTCTGGATTGGCGGATATCATCGTTGGGATGGTAACCGGTATGTATGGACGGCAGGGCGTTGGGATCGTCCACCACATCCTGGTGCGCATTGGGTTGATCATCGCTGGGAACATCGCCACGATGGTTATGTCTTTCATGAAGGGCACTGGAGATAAGTTCTCCGTTGTTTCGGCTTAGCCCTCCCCCAAATTTAAGATGAAACAGATTGGATGAAACAGAAAGGATGGAACAGGAGCCTCGCAGCTTCTGTTCCATCCTTTCATTTTGTGTCCGTTTGGGTCTGTTTGCTCGGATCTGTTTGCCCTCCGCGTTGCATTCGCGACTGTAATCGGTTCACCGTAATTTCTCTCCTCCAAGGAATGGTTCCGGTTGTAGAATGCCGCTTGTACTACTTCAGTCTGTCGACGGATTTACACAGGAGGGATAACTTTCGTGAAGAAATATATTCTCGCGTTGCTGCTTGCAATTTCGCTTGCACCTGTCGCTTCTATCGCGCAGGTTGTTGTCCAGATCAGGCCGCCTGCTCCGGTTTATGAACGACGTGGACGCCCACCCGGCGTTGGGTATATCTGGATCGGTGGTTATCAGCGTTGGGATGGCAGGCGTTATGTTTGGACGCCGGGCCGCTGGGATCGTCCGCCACGTCGCGGAGCCCGCTGGATTGCTCCTCGCTGGGAACGTCGGCGTGGCCGTTATGTTTTCCATGATGGGCGCTGGAGATAAGCCCTCAGCGTTGAAGATTGCAATGCAGGACAACAAACAGGGCAGCCGAATAGGTTGCCCTGTTTGTATGTTGATTACGAGCAAATGCTACGTTTCTCACGCACGCTGTAAGTTCTATATGGATGGATTCTGGCTCATGTCACGTTTCATGCGTGCGAGGAAATCTTCGTAGCTCTGGCCATGTTCCGGGGTGAAGGTTTCTGGAAGCACCTGCAGAGATCGAAAGCGGTCGGCGCGGAAGCTGCGAAAATCGGAACGAAGTTCGCACCATGCAACGAGCGTCCACACGTTGCCCCAGAAGAGAAGCGCCATGGGGCGCAGACGACGTTCGGTGACTTTCTCTTCGGCATTGCCATAGATTGCAGCGACGATCTGGTGTTGTTCGATTGCGCCGCGTAATTGTTCCAGTACGTCGCGAGTGGAGAGCTGATTCGCGGCCTGGTTGGGATCTCTGGACGTGAATGCAGGCGCATAGAGCCGCACTGCATCGATTCTGTCGCGAAGCGCAGGCGTAAGCACGGCCTCAATCTTGCGTAACGCGTCGTTGGCCGCGGAGGCCAGCTCCGCATCGCCCCAGGCCATGACCATGCGGCTGCCGAGTACGAGCGCCGTGATTTCTCTGCCATCGAACATAAGTGGAGGTAAGTCGTAATCGCGCCGCAGGGTATAGCCGACGCCGGCCTCGCCAAGGATCGGCACGCCGGAGAGTTGCAGGTCCTGCACATCGCGATAAATGGTGCGGTCGGAGACTTGTAGTTTTTGCGCGAGGCTGCGCGCGGTTTGCAGCCGCCCCGCACGCAGAAATTGGACGATTCGAAAGAGTCGGTCGGCTCGGCGCATGTTGAACGAAATCTTACAGCGGAACCGGCATTTTTGCTGCCGGACTGGTTACGGGTTAAAAGTTTGCGTGGAGGCCGATGCGATTGCCGTCCAGATCGCGGAACTGGGCAATCCAGCCCATGCCGCCGGGTAGTTGCGCTACTTCCTGCAGAAGCTCAGCTCCAGCCTGTTGGGCGCGCCGGAGAACGGCATCCAGTTGACCGTCGCAGTTCAGATAGACGATGGCGCCGACAGAGTCATCTCCAGCATTGGCTGCGGATGGATTTCTGCCGCTGATGAGAGCGCCGGTGGTTGCCGTTTCTTCTGATCGCGGGAAGATGGCGAGTCCGGGGAAACGGTCGTCGGTGCGGAGTTTGGTAGCGAAGGCGGCCTCGTAAAAATTAGTCGCGCGATTCAGGTCGCTCACTGGCAGTTCAAACCAAACCATGGTGTCGGGACGGCGTTCCTTTGTCATCTTGTTCTCCTTGCGTGAGATGTCACGCTTGAAAACCATCTTGCGCCACCCCTGCTGACAGCATTATGTCAGTAACCAATTGGTAATTATGTTATCGGAACGAGTTCCTTTTGACGCCTTTTTCATTTGCTGCGCATCTATAATAGACATATGCCGAAGTATTCCATAGTGGTTCCCTTCCATAACGAAGAAGAGAACGTAACCGTACTTTATGCCCGACTGAAATCCGTAATGGAACAGGTTGGAGACAGTTTTGAGCTGATTTTAGTTGACGATGGCTCGAGCGATCGCACATACAAGCTGCTGGAAGAGATTGCAGCGGTTGACAGCCGGGTGCTGGTGGTCAAACTGCGCCGCAATTTCGGTCAGACTTCGGCGCTGGCCGCTGGGTTCGACAATGCCAACGGCGATTTCATTATCGCTATGGATGGCGATTTGCAGCATGATCCCAACGAGATTCCTGCGTTTATCGAGAAGCTCGAAGAGGGTTACGACGTCGTATCGGGCTGGCGCAAGGAGCGGATTGACAACTTTGTCATGCGTCGCATTCCTTCGCGTTGCGCAAACTGGTTGATGGCGAAGCTTTCGGAAGTGGACATCCACGATTTTGGCACGACCTACAAGGCGTACCGGCGCGAGATTATTCACAACATTCCGCTGTACGGCGAGATGCATCGGTTCATTCCGGCGCTGGCTGCCTGGTATGGCGCTTCGATCTGCGAGATTCCGATCAAGAATGTGAACCGCGAGCGCGGCAAGAGCCACTACGGCATTGGCCGCACCTTCCGCGTCTTCTTCGATCTATTGACGATTCGTTTTCTGCTCAAGCACATGAGCCGTCCGCTGCACTTTTTTGGCGGTTTTGGATCGCTGGGCATTGTGGCTGGAATGATTCTGTCGGTCTTCTTGGGGATCGCCAAGCTTATCCATCCGCACCAGAATGTGATGGACGAGCATGGTCCGCTGTTTGTGGTGGCTGCGGTGTTGATTGTGGCTGGAATCCAGATGCTCGCAATTGGTCTGCTGGGCGAGTTACAGGTGCGCCACTATCACACGAACAATCATCGCGCCCCTTATACGATCGATCGGCTGGTCAGGCTGCGCGCTCCGGAAGAGCCTAGTCTGTTGTCTGAAAACTAACGCGATAAATTTAAGCGCTTATATCAACCCCGTTCCGGTGATCCCGGAGCGGGGTTTTTGTTTGTGCGATGTGGATGTGACGCAGGATGAGGGTGGTTGTGTACACTGCTTCAGTCGGTCGGAATCCTCTGTAGTCTCTTTGTGGAAAGGCAACCATGTTTGTTCGTCGCTCGTATTTTGGAAGTGTTCTCTCACTCTGTCTTATCGCCGGGATTCCTGCGCTGGCGCAGGCACCTGCTCAGAAGCATTATGAACCGACGATCGCTTCGCTCAATACGCATCCGCTGCCGAAGTGGTATGACGATGCGAAGCTGGGCATCTTCATACATTGGGGACTGTATTCGGTTCCGGCCTGGGCGCCGCTTCAGGATCCGGAGCATCCTGCTGATGGGGTAGGCAGCACTCCGTATGCGGAGTGGTATTACAACTCGATGCGTAATCCTGGTTCGCCGACGGAGAAGTATCACAAGGAACATTATGGAGCGGACTATAACTACTATAACTTCGCGCCTATCTTCAACAAAGAAGTCAAGAAGTGGAATCCAGATACGATGGCGGCTATCTTCCGCGATGCGGGAGCTAAGTATGTTGTGCTGACCTCAAAGCATCATGAGGGTTTTACGCTGTGGCCGAGCAAGATTCCCAATCCCAACCAGGATCATCTGCAGGCTTCGCGGGATATCGTCGGCGAGCTTACGGAAGCTGTTCAGAAGACGGGCCTGAAGATGGGGCTGTATTACTCGGGTGGCTATGACTGGACCTTTGATCGTGGGCCTATTCAAACTAACAATGACTACGAGGCTGTGCAGCCAGAGAGTAATGCTTATGGCAAGTATGCAGACGCGCAGGTTGAAGAGCTGATTGAGCGCTATCATCCAGCGGTGTTATGGAATGACATCAATTGGCCCAAATCCGGGAATGCGATGAAGGTCGAGGCGGATTACTACAACGCTGTTCCGGATGGCGTTGTCGACGATCGTTTCGGTATTCAGCACTATGATTTTTCATCGCCGGAGTATTCAAAACTGGATCACATCAGCGAGAAGAAATGGGAAGAGTGCCGTGGCGTTGGGCTTTCGTTTGGATGGAACCGTGCGGAAGGCGATGCGCAGACCATGTCTTCTGAAGCGGTGATCGATCTGCTCGTGGACATCGTCAGCAAGAACGGCAATCTGCTACTGGATGTGGGTCCGCAGGCGGACGGCACGATTCCGGAGATTCAGCAGATACGGCTCCGCGCGTTGGGCGCATGGCTCAAGCAGAATGGGGATGCGATCTATGGGACGCATCCGTGGACTCGCGCCAATGGCACGACGAACCAGGTCGATGCACAGGGCAAGGAAGTCGAACTACGCTTTACGCAGAAGGACGGTCATCTGTATGCGACTCTGCTTGGCAAGCCTGCGTCTTCGACAGTGCTGTTGCATAACGTAACGGCTGCTCCCGGTTCGGCGATTGCCTTGCTTGGTGCGAGCGAACAGGTTAAGTGGATTCAGAAGGGAACTGACTTACAGGTGGAATTGCCCGCAGCTTTGCCGGGTAGTTATGCCTGGGTTCTTCAACTGCAACCTGCTAAATAAAAGTAGATTTATCGTGGGTAAAGACTGGAGCATTTCTCGTATCGGTATATTCGCGCAGCGTCTGATTGTGTGGCTTTTCATCAAAAAAAAGCCACACTTCGCGAGTCTGGCTGGTGCATCGTAATAGGAGAAATGCTCTAGTATCGAGAGGAGCATTCCTACGGGATGATTGTGCATTCGCATAGGAAGGAATCTGACAGGGATGTCCCTCTCGCTGCTTTGGACTATCTTTTTTTACGGATGGTTTGCGTCGGAAATTTATATAGCTGTGACTACTCGCACGCTTCGTCGTGACGGGAAGGTGAATGACCGCGGCACGATGCTGCTGCTGTGGCTGGTGATCTCCGGATCGATCACTGTGGGCACATGGATGAGGGAATCGAGCGGACCGAATGTTCCTTTCGGATTGGGCTCGGAGCAGATGCTGTACTGGCTCAAGCTGGCCTCTGTGGTGGTGCTGATTGCCGCGCTTGTTCTGCGTTGGACAGCGGTAATCATGCTGGGCAAGGCTTTCAGCGCGAATGTGGCGATCCGTTCTTCGCAGAGAGTTCGCACGACGGGGCTTTATCGCTGGATGCGTCATCCCTCCTACACTGGCCTGCTCTTTTGTTTTGTGGCCGTGGGTCTGCACACGCGTAACTGGATCGCGTTTTTTATTGTGGTGGTTCCCACGACGGCTGCGCTTCTCTATCGGATTCATGTGGAAGAGATTGCGTTGCGCGAGCACTTTGGCCAGGAATATACCGAATACAGCAAGCGAACTCGCAGGCTGATTCCCGGCATCTATTGACATAATAGTAATGTCCATCTAAATCTATCGGCACGGAGTGTTTAGTCTGAGATGAAAGCTATTCAAATTACTGAAACCGGTGGTCCTGAGGTTCTAAAGATCGCCGATGTACCTACGCCTACGCCCGGTCCTGGGCAGGTCCTGATCAAGATTGCGGCGACAGGCATCAACTTCATTGAGATTTATTTTCGCGAGGGGCGCTACGAAGCTGCGCTGCCGTTTATTCCAGGGACGGAGGCTTCGGGCACAGTAGAGAAGCTGGGCGAGGGCGTGAGCGGCTTCTCCGTGGGCGATCCCGTGGCATCCACGGTTGTTCGGGGAAGTTACGCGGAGTATGCGTTAGTGGCTGCTGAGAAGCTTGTTCATGTGCCAGCAGGACTGGACCTCAAGCTTGCGGCGGCCGTTATGCTCCAGGGCATGACTGCGCACTATCTTACGCATTCCACGTTTGAGCTTAAGGCTGGAGACACTGCTTTGGTTCATGCGGCAGCCGGTGGCGTCGGGTTGTTGCTGACACAGATGGCTCATGCGATTGGAGCGCGGGTGATTGCGACTGTTTCGACCGATGCGAAGGCAGAGCTGGCGCGCGGGGCTGGAGCAGATGAAGTTATTTTGTATACCGAGATGGATTTTGAAAAGGAAACGAAGCGGCTTACGAATAATCGCGGCGTGGATGTTGTGTATGACTCGGTCGGCAAGACGACGTTCGATGGATCGCTCAGCAGCCTGCGGCCGCGTGGCATGATGGCGCTCTATGGCGGGTCGAGTGGTGCTGTGCCGCTGTTCGATCTGATCACGCTGAATAAGAAGGGATCGCTTTTCATTACACGGCCTACGCTGAACGACTACATCGCTACGAGGGATGAGTTGGAGTGGCGTGCCGGAGATGTATTGAAAGGTGTTGCTGAAGGGAAGCTCAAGATTCGCGCGGAGCATACCTATGCGCTTAAGGATGCTGCACAGGCGCATATCGATATTACTTCGCGGAATACTACAGGAAAGTTGTTGTTGATTCCGTAGCTGGCGGAATTTGTTATCCCATCCCTATCCCATCCTTGTCACGTAAGCGGTCCCATAATCGCGACAAGGATGGGCATGTTTTTTGCTACTCTTCGACGGCGAAGATGCCACGATAGATTAGACCACCGAGAATGCCACCGATGAGTGGGGCTACCCAGAAAAGCCACAGTTGACCTAACGCCCATCCCTGCACAAAGAGAGCCTGGCCGGTGCTGCGCGCGGGGTTGACTGAAGTGTTGGTAATGGGAATGCTGATGAGATGAATCAGCGTGAGGCAGAGGCCGATGGCTATCGGAGCGAAGCCCTTTGGCGCGCGGGCATCGGTTGATCCCATGATCACGATGAGGAAGAACGCTGTCAGCACGATCTCGGCAACAAGGCAGGCTACGAGTGAGTAGCCACCGGGAGAGTGCTCTGCGTAACCGTTCGATGCGAATCCGCCAGAGAGGCTGAAGCCTGCCTTGCCACTGGCGATTACATAGAGGACGCCGGCAGCGGCGGTTGCGCCCACGACCTGGGCGATGATGTATTGAATCGCTTCGCTTGCGGGAAAGCGCTTGCCAGCTACCAGACCTGCGGTAACTGCTGGATTGAGATGGCAGCCGGAGATATGTCCGATAGCAAAGGCCATGGTCAGAACAGTAAGTCCGAAGGCCAGAGCTACACCTGCAAAGCCAATGCCAAGACTGGGAAACGCCGCGGCGAACACTGCGCTTCCGCAGCCGCCGAACACGAGCCAAAACGTGCCAAAACACTCTGCTAAAGAGCGTTTAATTAAAGACATGTAAATTTCCCCCTGGGTACAAAGTCGTGCGGAGGATAGTTGGGAAAATATCCTCCGCGCGGAGTAACCATAAATGAGTCTTCTGTTTTGAGCAATAAAATACTTGTAACAACGGCTTAGAAGTGGAAGCGGTACTTGAGTTGCCCTGAAATCATGCGTGGATCGTTAAAGTGAAATCCGCCGATGGTGACGGAGTTATCTTGCAGTACGCGGTGATTGGTAACATTCAGGACGCTTGCGGATAGGTTCCATCGCTCGCCGATGGCGCGGCCGGCAGAGAGATCGAAGGTGGTGTGTACGGGAAGATAATTTCCGTTATACGGACCTACATTCGCTCCGGCGAGGCCGTTGCTGAATCCCGAACCGTAATACACGTTGCTTGAGAACCATGTGTGCAATGGCAATTGCGTGGTGAATCCTGTGTTCAGAGTATGGCGCTGGTCGTGGTCTACGGGCGTGTAATTGAAGCCGAGGTCGCAGGCTGGATCGTCAGCAATGGTGCAGGTAAAACCTCCGATGATGTTGCCGCGCTGCTCCGCGATCTGGTTGGAGTAGGCGAGATGGAACTGGCCGAGGTGAGCCAGTTGCGGTGACCGCAACGTCATTTCCCACGCGCGAACGAGAGCTCCATCGACGGCGATAGGGAAGTACATGTTGGACTCGCCGAGGTTGGAGTGATCGAGGAAATTATTCACGCGATTCTTTACGTTGGTGATGTCCAGGATCCAGCCTCTGTATGGAATTTGAACGCCAAACTGGTGCTCTTCATCGCGTTCGGAGGGAATGGGGGTGAAGGTGTTTTCTCCGCTTGGCAGATTGCTTGCGTAGTTGAGTACGGAGGATGAAACGGTCTCAAGTGGCGCGGGTTGGAAGAAGTGCCCGTAGAAGCCGCGAAAGACCCAATGCAGCCTGGGGACTTCAACTGTGGCGCCGATGCGCGGGTAGGTTGCGCTCTCGCTCAGGCCGCCTTTGAAGATGGAGAAGCGCATGCCGCCGAGTAACGTGATCCACTTGTTTACGCGCAGGTGGTCGGAGATATAGAACTCGACGAGGCCTGCATCTTGTGTGCCGGTGGTGTTGGGTTGCGACATGGCTGAACCATCGTTGACGACGAAGCCGAAGAGGTCGTTTTCATTTTGATAGAAGGAGTAGAGGCCGCCGGAGAAACTGTTTCTCTTGCCTACATCCATGCGTAGATCGACCTGCGCACCGGCGTAGTTTGAGCCTTGGTGCCACGTGGTGGAGACGGTCGAATCCGTGGGCAGTGAATCATAATTGGACTGGTTGAAGTGATAGAAGGGTGCTACTTCGATAAGCGCTTTGGGGTTGATGGTGCGGACCCAGTTGGCAATGACGAATCCATCGCGCTCGGTCTGTGCGTCACGCAGGCCAAAGGAGTTGTAGTAGCCGGATGTGAATTCGTAATCGGTATCACTGGGATCGTACGGGATGTCGAAATAATCCTGACGAAACTGGCCTGAGAATCGCAGTTGATCTTTCGGAGTTTGATTGCGAATGACGGACAAGAATCCGCTCTCGGAGTTAGTGGAGTCATGCTTGACGTTTGCTACCGGTGTTTCGAGTCCGTAGTTAGAGCGGGAGCCGGTCAGGCTGGCGTAATACGCGGTCTTTTCGGTGTGATCGCCGAAGGAAAGCTGTGATTCGCCGGTGTAGAAATTTCCGGCGGATAGCAGTAACTCCGCATCGCGATTATGCTCGAAGCCATTTCTCGGCAGGACGTTGAAGACGCCGTAGGTACGGTCACCGATGTCGGAGCTATAACTGCCACGATCGACTTGTAACTGCTCGATATCTTTGGGGTCGATCTGCGGGCCGACGTTGGATGCGATCTTGGTATTGGGAATGGCAATGCCGTCGAGGAGCCAGCTTGTCTGGTGGCCTCCGCGTATGTGGAGCATGTCATGGCTCATGTATGCGCCGGGCACGTAGTCCGTCACCATCTGCATGCCGATGGTGCGGCTTGCGCCGGGGGTTTGATCGATGTCTTTGCGCGAGACGAGAGTGGTGGGTGTCACAGAATCTACTGCGTCGACTGTGCCGGGCGTGCCACTCACTGCTACCGTGGTATTTTCTCCAGCTACGGCCACGGCGAAGTGGAGTATGGTGTGCATTCCCGAGAGAACAGTGAGTGGCTGGTCAACATCGGCAAATCCTTTGGCCTCGATGTGAATGCGATAGATGCCGATAGGAACGAGGTTGAGATCGAATGCGCCTTCGGCATCGGTAGTCGCCTTGAGTTGGAAATCGGAGTCGGCAGCGCGCAACGTAATCGCTGCATCTTTTACGGGAAAATGTTGCGGATCATGAACGATGCCGTGCAGGGAAGAAAAGACTGTCGCCAAAGCCGGGACCGCAGTTGCAAGACAGAGCAGAGCTAAAGAAATACAGGTACGCAAACGCATAGAAAAACTCTCCGTGGATCGAATGAAAGCTGATGGAGGTTGCTCGCGCAGAGTTCATGGCTGGCAGTTGGCTGCATGGGAGCAGTCCAAAAACGACTGGGCATGAAAGCCGGATATGAAACCGGGCATGAATGTGCGAGCGGGAGTTTCTAGGTGGTTTGCAGGGAGGGAGGGCCGCGCTTTGGCCAGGTGCGCATGGCGCTGATGCGTGCTGCGGTTTCGCTAGCCTGTGCTGTGCGAGCCTCGCTCAGCAGGGCCGATTGATGTGCAGCAGAGCCGACAAGCGCGTAGTCCGAAACGACGGTGGAGGCTACGGCATGAGGCATGCAGGGGCAGCAGTTGGGCGCTGAGAGGGATGTCTGCTTGTTGTCGCCCGAATTCATCTGCGTCATGGCGCAATGATGAGCGCCGTTGCGGCGGCAGCATGCCGGCAGACGCGAGTCATTCTGGATCGCGTCCCATCCCGCACTCAATGCCCCAGTCGGGACAGCCGCCATGGCTGGTCCGATTCCGAGAACGAGCATGAGCAAAATGGTGAGGATTCGCCGCATCTGGCTGTATCCTACACGAGTTGCGGTTCGTTGTTCGTTTGCGGTTCGCAATCCGGTATTATCGGAAAAAAGGGCGATCGTCAGATCGTGCTGCAAGTCACACGTTCAGAAGAGGAAGCTCCCGTGTCCCAGCCTATTGCACCCGCCGCATCGCCAGTTGCTTCGTCTACACCGTTTCCCGCGCGGTCCTTGCGTATTGCGCTTTTTGGCTTTGGGACGGTCGGCAGCTCGGTTGCTCGCATCCTGATCGAGTCTGCTCCGGCAGGCCTGGAGCTGACGCATATCGTGAATCGCGATGTTGCTCGCAAGCGCGTTGATTGGGTTCCTTCGAGCGTGATATGGAGCGAGGATGCTGCATCCGTTCTTGCTGCGGATGTGGACATCATCGTCGAGCTAGCCGGGGGACTGGAACCTGCAGGGAACTGGGTGCGCCAGGCTCTTGGCGCTGGCAAGAGCGTCGTTACGGCGAACAAAAAACTCATTGCCTATCACGGGTTGGAGTTGGAGAAGCTTGCGGTAGATAAAGGTGTCCATCTACTTTATGGCGCGGCTGTTGCGGGTGGAATTCCGGTTATTCCCGGCCTGGAACACGGGCTTGTTGGAGATCGTGTCGAGCGCATTGAAGGCATCCTGAATGGGACGTGTAACTTCATTCTGAGCAAGATGGAGCAGGGCTCAGATTATGCGCCGGTGCTGGCCGAGGCGCAGTCGCTGGGGTATGCCGAGGCCGATCCGACGGAGGATGTGGCAGGCTACGATGCGCGGGCCAAGCTGACCATCCTGATGCGGCTTGCGTTGCGCGCGCAGGTGCCTCCTGAGTCGATCGATGCGCGCCCGATTACAGAGGTCACTGCAATCGATTTTTCTTACGCCAAGGATCTGCAATGCACGATCCGGCAGATTGCGCGGGCTGAGCGTGTCGGAGAACATTTTGCAGCGACGGTTGGGCCGATGCTCGTTCCGCTGGCGTCGCCGCTGGCGTGGTCGCGAGGAACGGAGAACATGGTCATCACGACTGGGCATTATGGCGGCGATGTGGTGTTCTCGGGGCATGGCGCGGGCGGACATCCTACGGCTGTGGCGGTTGTCAGCGATCTGGTTGGATTGGCACATGGCGCGTGCAGAATCGCCCTGCCTTCAAAGCCTTCGAGTGTCGGTACGGAGTTGGAAGTACCGCACTATATTCGCTTCCTCGTCGATGATCGTCCGGGAATTGTTGCGGGCATTGCAGGGGCCCTGGCGCATGAGGGAATCAACATCAATGCGATCCTGCAGAAGCCTGGGTTTCCGCTGGACCGGCTGCCCTTTGTGGTGACTGTTGAGCCTTGCCGTACCTCAGCGCTCAAGCGTGCGCTGGTTGAGATCGGCCAGTTGCCCGCGTTGTTGCAGGCTCCGCTGGATATGCAGATACTGGAAAAGTAACGGGCAGGAGCTAAGTGCCACTGCCCGTTTGAAGAGCGAATTGGAATGATTCCGGTTTGCTTCGGGTAATGGTTATTTCAGGGGATAAAGCTTCATGTCGCGGAAGTAGAGCTCTGCGCCTTCGGATTGGAAGAGGATTTTTCCACTGGTGGGGAAGGCGTCTGTGCCCTCGTTTACCAGCTTGCCGTTGACGTACTGCCAGACGTGGCCGTCGCGATTGACGAGCTCAACTACGTTCCATTCGCCGCGCGGCTTTTCAACTTCGTTGGTAGGGTCGCGGTAGCCGACTACGTTCTTCCACTCACCCTTGTTAAAGCGATCGATCTTGAGGGCGCTGCCTGCGGGTCCGCTGACGCGCTTGCCGTCTTTGCCGGTGAGCGCGGCGCCATCCGTCATCCAGAAATCACCAGTGCAGCCTTCGTTGATCTGGAACTCGACGGAGCGCGGCCAGACCTTCTGATCGCCCTGGATGTTGTAAAGGATTCCGCTGTCGCGAGCCTGTCCTTCGCGGGGTGCAAAGGTGCCCTCGCCCCATTTGAACTCGGCGCGGAGGTAGTAATTTTTGTAATCCTGCTTGGTGATGATGTAGCCCATCTCTTTGCCGGAGACGTGGATGACGCCGTTCTCAACTGCGAAGATGTGGTTCGGGTCGGAGTTCAGCCCGGTGCTCTTGATATACGTGTCGAAGTTGTTCATGTCGGACGCGGACCCATTGAATAGCACAATGGCCGGACCGTGTTTTGGAATACCCTTGGTAGCTGCCGTCGCGCTGCCTACACATGCAAGGAAGACGACAGTTAGCGACAACACGCTATTCCTGACTCGAAAAAGACTCACGCAATACCCCTCTCAACGTTTACATCGACGTTACGATACAACGATTTCTGAATCAACTAAATGGATCAACCGATTATTGCTCTGCGAGAGAGAAATGCGCAAACGGGCGTTTGCGCATGGGTTGTTGCGAGCGCTATTTATGTGCCGGTTATGCGCCAGACTTGCCTGCCGGATTCGAGTGTTGTGCCTTGCGTGCCGGGCCAGTGGATTCGCGCACGATCAGCTCGGGCTGCATGATGATTTCTGCTGCGTATTCAGCCGTGGGGTTGGCGATTCGTTCCAGCAGGATTCGCGCACCGGTTTTGCCCATCTCCCGTAGCGGCTGGCGCACGGTGGTGAGACTTGGAGTGCAGAATGCTGCGGATTGAATATCGTCAAAGCCGACGACGGAGACGTCTGCAGGCACGCGCAGGCCAGCCTCGGTGAGTGCGCGGATTGCTCCGATGGCGGCGATGTCGTTGAAGCAGAAGACGGCGGTGAAGTCCCTGGTTTTCTCAAGCAGCAGACGCATCGGTTCATAGCCTATCTCGGGAGACATAGGGTGATGGCCGGTCTTTTCGCTCCAGATTCCTTCGTCAATTCGGGTCACGAGCTTGTCGTCGATCTTCAGCCCGAGATCGCGCGAAGTTTGTTGAATGCCGCTCCAGCGATATTCGGAATCGGGGATGACCTTTGGCCCGCGCATGAATGCGATGCGACGATGGCCTAGTTGAAACAGATGTCCCAGGGCCATCTGTACGGCGTTCTCATGGTCGAGCACGATGTTGGTTACATTGGCGATGGCTCCGTGGGCTGAGATGGCCACGATGGGCACGGGTACCTCGATCGTGGCTGGAGTGTTCAGCAGCAGGAATCCATCGACAGCGCGCTCGACAAGCATGCGCGGATACTCTTCCATCAACTCCGGGCGCCAGTCATGACATGCGGTGAAGTAAAAATATTTGGCCTGGGTGAATTCTTCCACGACACCGCTCATGACGCGTGTGAAGTAGCCTTCGCTGAGGTCGGGCGCGAGTACGCCTACGCTCAGACTGCGGCTCTGTCGCAGCGAGCGCGCGAAATAATTTGGCCGATAGTTCAGCTTTGTCGCGGCGTCGAGAACTCGCTGGCGAGTTTCGGGAGGGATCGATTTGGCTGACGGAGAATTATTCAGTACGAGCGAGATGGTGGTCTGCGATAGTCGCAGATGATCGGCCAACATCCTGAGGTTGACGTGCCCTGGCTTGGGATCATTCTTCGATCTCGGCATCCAACGTTTGTATCAGACCTTAAGGGGGAAGTAAAAGGCTTTTCCTGAAGTATCTGCGAGGAACAGGTAAGAGGTTTTCATCCTCTGAAGAGATAACTTGTTTACGGGGTTGAACTACGCAATGAATCGCAGCATGAGAAGCAAAGAAGCAGCGGTCGGGAACGCCCTCAAATCACTTACTACTTACTATCGTCCGCTGCTTCCAAGCCTTGCTTCAATTCGACTCAGGTGGACTGCTCATGGGAGCCTCCTGTTACTGCTGTTATTGGTTATTTGTTAGAGCCTGAGTGCTGGCCAGTCTTTTCCGACCCATGATTTCCATGCTGCCCCTGTTGCTGGTTGGATTGCTGTTGCTGGCCGGATTCGCCTTTCTTATCTCCCTGTTGCTGTTGGCCGACATTGGTTGGCTTGACGTTACTGGACGTATCGCTACCGGACATATGTTGGCGATCGTGTTTTTCAGATTGGTTTGTCATTCCCATGTCTCCTGTTTGCAAGCTTTGATTTTGATCGGCATTCGAGCTCTCATTTCGACCTCTGGCAACGCCGTTGATTTGAAATAAGAAGCAGGGTGTATCGGGTAGGTTGCCCGAAATATCTATCTTGCGATTACTCTTGCTATCTTAATTTTTAACTATTTAGATGACTAAGAAAATACGCATGATATATCCATACAGGGTTGGGCTGGCAACTGATTTAATCCGGCACAGATAAGAGCGCTAAGTGGCTTAAACATTAGAGATTTGCACGATTTTTGAGCAGAGGGTGTTTCACCTTATCAAAACGGATCAGGGGAGGCAGGTCGACCTATAGTTACTATTTTTCGATAACATCGCGACTAACTTCCCAGGCTTTTGCATACTTCCAGCTTATATAGGAGGAGTGATAGAGGTGAAACAAAAGCCCTTCGCGGCCATCGAGGAAACCCCCGCGAAATATGTAGTTCTTGATGAAGGTAAGAACCGGATTCAAGAGGGTCATGGAGAGGAATTCGAGCAGGCCGCGGCAGGTTCGTCCTTTGCGTAGAACGAGCGGAACGCTGGCGGAACTATAGCGGTTCATATGCTCGACGTAGAGTGCCACGGTTGGGTATTGGTAATGGAGCAGGTCGCCACGGAGCTTGCCTTTGGGGCCGCTCCATTTGGGAGTGGCGTGGGGCTCCGTGTTCTCTGGCAGCCGTGCTGTGCCTTGCTGGAACAGACGTAGTTTGTAGTCTGGATATTGACCGCCGTGACGCATCCAACGGCCAAAAATCTGGTTGCGGCGAGGAACCCAATAGGCATCGCGATTGGGAGTGCCTTTCAGCAGCTCCTGAATTTCCGCTTGCAACTCGGGGGTCAGAACTTCATCCGCATCGAGCGAAAAGACCCAGGGCGAGGTGCACTTGTCGATTGCGGAATTCATCTGACCACCGTAGCCCTTCCACGATTCGTGAAAGACCTTTGCGCCGAACTCTTCTGCAATGGAGACTGTTTCATCTGTCGAGCCGGAGTCGACGAGGATCAGCTCATCTGCCCAGGCGACGCTCTGCAGCGTGCGCCGCAGATTCGCCGCCTCGTTATGCGCCAGGATGGCAATAGAAAGCTTCATGAATTGATCGCGGTTTGCGGAGAGAGTTCAGGAGTAGCTGAGATGCGCCTCGATGAGGCGATGCACCAGGGGGCTGAGCGTCTCTGCCGTCTTGGCCAGCACAAAGCCGTCCGTGGTGAGGTCGAGCTTGAAGCTGGTATTGCGAGCCGAGATCCAGATCTGCTGGACGGGGGCGTTGGGGGTGATGACGAATTTACCCGCCGGTTTTTCAAAAATTACATAGAGTGCGCCACCCTGAGACTCAACTTCGTAGCCACCTTCGTCTTCGGAGGCGTACAGTTCCTGAGTCAGTTCTTCAATGGCGGCGTCTGCTGCTTTGCGAAACTCAACTTCATCGATCATGCCGCCAGTGTAACAATTTGCACCCTTTCCGTGCTTTTTGGGGAGCAAGATGCATTTGAGAAATATGCGTGGCAGAGCAATTGACGGGAATTCCTCGGGATTTGTCGGGAATTCTGCCTGTTTTTCCCGTCAATTCATATTCGGATATTCATTCCGTCATAGCTTTTGTTCCAGACTGTCTGTGAGCAACACCAGATCATTGGAGGCAATTACCCCCATGCGCAAGCTCATTGAATTGTCCTGTCTGGCGGTGGTCACGCATTTTGCTGGCGCTTTTCTCTCGTTGTGGGCAGAGGCTCCCCTGCCCCCGCGAGTTCCGGCCCCTGACTCTGCAACGCTCGTTCGCGAGGTGGTTTACAACGAACTCCATGACCATGACACGCATGGCTACTGGCGATATTGGGTCCAGCGGCATGCGAGTAAAGAGACGCACGGCAATGAACTGGAGCAGCAGGTTGAGACTCCGGATGGTGCTATTAAACGGATTGAGTTGATCGACGGACACCCCCTCTCAACCGATGCGCGTGAGGCGCAGGAGTCCGCTCTACAGCACCTGCTGAGTTCGCCGAGCGAGCAGGCGCAGCACCGCAAGGAGTATGCGGAAGACGAACGCCGCATCGGTCGGATTGTGGCCCTGTTGCCGGATGCTTTTTTGTACGAGCCCGCGCAGGAACAGATGTTGCAGCAAGGGCTGTGCTATCACATGCGCTTCCATCCAAACCCGGCCTATCCGGCGCATTCCATTGAGGCGCGGATCTTTCATGCGATGTCCGGCGATCTCTGGATCAGCGTGCAGAACAAGCGCCTGGTGCGGTTGGATGGCAAGCTGGAGGCAAATGTGGATTTCGGCTACGGGATTCTGGGCCGACTGTATAAGGATGGATGGTTTCAACTGGAGCGAACGCATGTCGGCGGCAGAACGGGCGCATCGGCGGCGGCGGGAGATTGGAAGACGCAACGGCTGGAAGTCCACATGATTGGCCGCGCGATGTTGTTCAAGACAATTGCTCGCGAAACGAGCGAGGTTCGCGGCGGGTTTACGGCAGTGCCTGCGAATATCAGTTTGCGAGATGCGGCGGCGCTGATTCGCCAGCCTATTGCTGCTCCGAGTGCGGAGTCGGTTGCGCTGGTGGTGCAGCGGTAGGGTAGTTTGGGGCGTGTCGTTCTGTTCGGGGTGGGAGAAGCAGATTCCCTTCGGGAATGACAGCCAGAACGGCAACAGCAAGCGCAGCGGCAAGGGCAACAGCAATAGCAGGGGCTAAGAGCGAGAATAAAGTTCTGAATTTCGATGATGTATGCGAGCTGACCCATTAGCCGATTTGTGGCTCCCATCCCGGTGCGATGAATTGCACTGGGATGGGAGACGGGCTTTCTGAAATAAAACTAATTTACCCGAGTATCTCGATCTTGCCTTCGGGGGTTTTGGTGAAGGCGTGCACAGTACGGCCGCTCTGGTCGATGTGGCGCAGGGTCAGCTTCCTTGGGGTGACGGAGAGATGGCTGAAGCCGTGGACTTTTTGTGCATAGGGTCCGCGCTGGCTTTGAGGAATAGTGAGATCGTAGAGATCGGCGCCGCCTCCGCCTGAGAGAAAGTGCGAAGTGGGGTGACCTTCGAATTCCAGGTGCTGCAAATCGTGATCGTGTCCGGCAAGGTAGAGCTGGACGCCATATTTGCGGAAGAGCGGATCCCAATCGCGAATGAGGACCGGGTGATCTCCATGTGGGCCGTCGGAGTAGATCGGATGGTGGCCCATGACGACGAGATATGGAGTGGTGCGAGGGCGCTTCAACTCGGCCTCAAGCCACGCGAGTTGCTCGGCCTTCTGCTGCGGAGTGAGGGAAAAATCGCGGCCATGCTGTTTGGAGCTTTCGTCATGCGGCATGTTGCTGTCGAGGGCCAGGAAGGTGATGAGCGGATTCTTCTGGGGAAATTCAAAGCGGTACCAGCGGGCGGGCATGGTGAAGCGCGTCGGGCCAACGCTGGTGCGGCCGGTGCGCGCATATTCCAGCTCATCCTCGACCTTGTTGCCGGGGAAATACTGATAGTCGTGATTGCCGAGGATGGCGTAGGCCGGGCAGGCGAAGATTTCCTGCGGATACATGTCTTCAAACTGGGTCTTCCAGCGGGTGGATTTCGCGCCGCCTTCGAGTGCTTCATACCAGTTGTCGCCGAGCAGGAAGAATGCCTTGGGGTGGACATTGTGGTCTTTCGCATAGGCGCTCATGCCAGCGGCTACCTGGATTTGCGCGGTTGCATCCTCGTATCCCCAATCGCCGATCATGAGGATTTCTGAGGCGTTAGGATCGTTGGGATCGAAGGGCAATGGCCCAGCCAAGCCGAAACTAGAACCGGAACTGAGCGCTGCCAGCGCGCTGAAGGCGAAGCTTTGACGCAGAAAACGTCTGCGACTGTTGGCTGGGTTGGGAGAGGAATTCATCAGGGGACACCTTTTCCGATTTCAAAAATACGTCCTTTTACTGTAGAGCGCGTGTGTCAAAATTGCGTCAACGAAACTTGCTGCGGGAATCGTGTTGATGTGAGACCGTGCCTATGCGAGATAGATACGTGTTTTCAATACATACTGCGGGATCAAAGGATATGTCGAGCTTCAAAAGTATGATTAAATATGATCATGGCAAGTATTGAACGAATGACGATTACGCTTCCGGCGGAGATGGCTAATCTGGTCAAGGATGCTGTAGATGAGGGGAACTATGCTTCTTCGAGCGAGGTTGTTCGCGAAGCTCTGCGGGACTGGAAGATGAAGCGCGAGCTACAATTGCAGAAAATCGCTGCTCTGAAATCTGAAATCGATCGGGGACTGGCTGATGTGGTCGCGGGCCGAATCGCCGAGTTCGACGCGGAACGCATTATGGAGCGCGGGAGGAAGTTATTAGCCGAGCGCTCGTCGTCCGTGTAACTGAAACAGCAGAAGCCGATCTTGCTGAAATCTGGAGTTATCTGGCTCTGGAAGCGTCGGAAGAGTTCGCGACAAGGTTCTTGTCCGCGATTACCGAGCGGTTCGATGAGGCAACGCTTTTCCCCTTTTCCGGAGCAACCAGGTTTTATTTGGCAGACGGATTAAGGGTGATCTTTAAAGATAATTATGCGATTTATTACTTGCCGAGCGTTCGTGAAATTGTTGTCGTTCGCGTTTTGCATGGCTCGCGAGATATAGACGGTATCGTCGCGGATGGCGGGTTTCGATAGTGAATTACAAGAGCACGCAGCCGGGGAGTGGCCTGTGTTGTATTCAGGCCGCGAAAGAAATAGCGTTCGATGTCGAACATCTCTGTCTTTCGCGACCTCAAATTTGAGTAAGCCGAATTAGAACGGGATGTCGTCGTCGGTGATTTCGGCGGAGTGGGCGTAGTCGTCGCCGCCGGAGGGGCGTTGATCGAAGCTGGCGGTATTGCTGCTTCGCTGCTGCGAATAGCCGCCGGATGGTGCGCTGCCGCCTTCTTCGCCGCGGCCTGAGAGCAGGGAGATGTCGTTGACGACGATCTCGGTGCGATAGACCTTTTTGCCGCTCTCTTTATCGTCCCAGCTACGCGTGGTGAGGCGACCCTCGGCGTAGATTTTGTTGCCCTTTTTGACGTAGTCGCGCACGATCTCGGCGAGTTTGCCGTAGGCGGTGAGGTTATGCCACTCGGTGCGCTCCTGGAAATTGCCTTGCTGATCCTTGAACCGTTCGCCTGTGGCGAGGCTGAAATTGGCTACCGGCTGGCCGCTGGGGAGAACCTTGATCTCCGGTTCTTTGCCGACATTGCCCAGCAGGATGACTTTGTTTACGCTCTTTGCCATAAATCTTCACTCCGTTGTGTAAGAAAAAAGGATAGCAGACCATTTCTGCCATGTTGATGGGTGGTTGAACAGTTTCAGTGATTGCAGTCCCGGCTATTTTCGCTGCAGGCTGCGGTTGCGGAGCCATTTGGCTGCGCCGAGGAGCGTGAGCATTGCTCCGAAAGGAAGGCACATTGCGCCGGTAATGAGCGTCAGCCAGCCGGAGTTGGAATGCGCGCCTTCGATGCCTACTCCGCCAAAGACGGTCAGGAGCAGAAGGATGGCCACGATGCCGATGGCCAGGATCAGCGATCCTGCGCGTAAGAGCTGGGATGTGCCGTCGTCGGCAGAGGCTGGCTCATGGGCTGCGGGTCGGCCTGCGGGTCTTGATGCGGGCATGGTGATTATCCCAGCGCCAGACGCAACATCACGTAGGTAATGACGCCGGTTACGGAAACATAGAGCCAGATGGGGAATGTCCAGCGGGCGATCTTGCGGTGCATGGGGATCCGGCCACTGAGAGAGAAGAAGAAAGTAATCAGAATCAGGGGCAGCGCAACGATAGCCAGGATGATGTGGGTGCTGAGCAGCCACAGGTAGGCCGTTCGAAAAGCGGCGTGAACAGGGTAGCGGACATCGCCGTGCAGCGCGTGATGGGCAATGTAGCTGATCAGGAAGAGCGTGGAGAAGGCGAAGGCGGTGAACATCGACGCACGGTGCGCGGCGATCTTTCTGGCCCGGATAAAGGTAAATCCGACGAGAAGTGCCGTGGCGCTGAGGCCGTTCAAAAGAGCGTTGAGGGCGGGCAGGAAGGTAAAGCGCGCGCCAACGGCATCTGCCGCAGGATGGATGTAGATAAGCCAGAAGAGAAACAGCGTCGCGACGATGCTGATGCCGATAATTGCGGCGACGGCAGGACCGGTCTTGAAGGCTGGCGATGTTTTTTGAGTCTGGAGTGTCATGATTTTGGATCCATTTTCATGCTTCGATCTTGTTCCCGATTTGATCTGGCCGCGTTTATCGGATCATTTATCGTTTCATTGCTTATCTGATCATTGCTCCCAGCATCAGGCCCGTGAGCAGCAGAGGCAGATAAATCACGCTTACTTTCAGCAGATCGCGAGCAAACATGCGGCTCTGGGTTTCGCTGGTGGCACGCAGAATGCGGCTGAAGCGGATGGTATATCCCAGGTAGAAAAGGCCCAGGATCACGGCCAGGATTGCGTAGGGAAGGCCAGCCATGCCGAGCCACCACGGAGCAAGGCTCACAGGAATCATGAGGACTGCGTAGACCAGGGCCTCGATCACAGTGGAGAGACCATCCGGCTGCACAACGGGAAGCATTTTGATTCCGGCCCGGCCATAGTCATGGCGATAGAGCCACGCAATCGCCATAAAGTGAGGAAACTGCCAGAAGAAGAGAATCGCGAAGAGGGCTACTCCGGGCCACTCAATCTGGCCACGAGCAGCGGTCCAGCCGAGCAGCGGCCCAGCGGCGCCGGGAAAAGCCCCGATGAATGTGGCGAGCGTGGTTACGCGTTTCAGGGGCGTATAGATAGCCACGTAGGTAAAAACGGTCATCAGCGCCAGCGCTACGGTGAGCAGATTGGTGGTGTACAGCAGCCAGAAACCACCCAGAACCACGGCGCCCAGGCCGAGCGCGAGGCCCTGTAACAGTGAGATTCGCCCGGTAGCAATCGGCCGGTTGGAGGTGCGAATCATCTTTGCGTCGCTCTTGCGCTCCAGTGCTTCATTGAGAGCGCTGGCTCCTGCGGAGACGAGGGCTACGCCGATCAGGGTTTCGAGCAACCCGCGCTGCATGCTGGAAATTCCAGAGCGCATCGAACCCAGGTAGAAACCGGCCCAGGTGGTAATCAGCACCATGGCGGTGACTTTTACTTTGAAGAGTTCGCGCAAATCGCCAACCAGCGTGGCGACCGCTCCGGGCGCGGAATGCAGCTCGACAGTCTGCGAGGCGGCCTGGGTTTCTGGGCCACCTGTAGATTGCTGGATGGCGATCCCGGATTTAGCCGTAGCAGAAGGAGCTGTGGACATGGTTGAGAGCGGAACCTCATCGGCAGTCGCCCGCGAAATGATCCTTTATCGCGAACCGCGTGGATTGGATGTTTTGGGCAGGAGAAAAGGGTCGCCCTGTTTTCTGTTTATTGATCATATCAAGATCATGGTCCGGAATGCGCCGCACTGCGGTAAAGAACGGAGCTGCCGCTGAGGGACCGCCTGCCATGCGTCTGCCAGCAGTCTGCCGGATTCAGGTGCGGATTGCGGGATCGGGAAGGAGCGGGGATTCCGAGGAAAGGCCACCCAGGATGGTCTCGACGACCGCGTCCGGAGTGAGAAAATCCACGCCAATCGTACGATGAGCTTGACGATAGAGGGGAAGACGACGGTCGTATCGGGCTCCGAGCTGGGCATGATTAGCCAGAACGGGCCGCACATCTTCGGTTCCTTTGCATCGCTCCAGGACGGTAGGGAGCGATACTTCAAGGTGAATTACCTGGGTGCCGGAGTGGCGATGCAGCAGGTCGCGGGTTCGGTCGTCCTCAAACGCGCCGCCGCCGAGGGCCAGAATTAGATGGTCCGTATGAAGCAGTTCACGAATGGTTTGGTGCTCAAGCTCGCGGAAATGCGCTTCGCCCATCTGCTTGAAGATTTCTGTAATCGTCATGCCCTGGGAGGACTCGATTTGAGAGTCTACGTCCATAAGCCGCCATGCGAGGCGTTCTGCGAGGAGCCGGCCTACGGTGCTTTTTCCGGCTCCCATGAATCCGGTGAGGACGATTCGCCGGGGAAAATTCGCGGGCAGACCAGGCTGCCCGTCGGATTGCTGGCCAATCACTTCAGGCATCTCCACGCGCAATTGCCAGTTGAATCTGATCCCACAACTCGTCTCGTGGCTCTTCTTCTACTGGAAGAATTCCCCGGACAGCTTCGACGATCGATTCCAAATCGTGTAAGAGTGCGCTGCAACGCTCACAGGCGAGCAGATGCTCATTGTTGCTGAGATCTTCGCCCGCCCCGATTCGTTCTGCCATTTGAGATTGGAACAATACGCATTCGGCATCGTCGAAGACTTTTACCTGAGCTGATGGAGCCACCTGGGGTGACGGAGCGTGGTTCTGAGCACCGTTCGTATGGGCGACGGAGACGACGGCATCCGTTTGTAGCTTCTGCTGGTTTTTCTCATTGGGCTCGATCATCTTTGCAACTCCTCGCCTGCGGGGTTCCGTAGAGCCTCACGCAGCTTCATTCGGGCCTTGTGCAGCTGGGATTTCGAATTGCCAATGGAACAATCGAGCAGAGTTGCAATTTCGTTGTGTTCGTATCCTTCAATGTCGTGCAGAACAAAAATCAATCTGTAGCCAGCAGGCAGATTCTCGACGGCTTTTTCAAGCGTCATGCGATCGATCGATCCGGTCAGCCTCAGGTCGGGTGCGCCAAAACTGCGGGCGGGACCGTGTTCCGGAGACGGATCCAGAGCTTCGTCCAGAGAGATTAGATTCAAACCCTTGCGGCGAAGATGCATCAGGACCACGTTGATGGTTAGCCGATGCAGCCATGTCGAAAAAGCAGAATCGCCTCTGAAAGTAGCGATTTTACGGTGCAATTGCAGGAACGCTTCCTGGGTTAAATCTTCAGCCTCTGCGATATTGCCCAGCATGCGCAGGCACAGCGAGTAGACGCGGCGTTTATGCAACGCATAGAGCTGTGCAAATGCTACGTGATCCCCTGCTTGCGCCTTGGCTAGAACTGCTGCATCGCCGGTTAGAGAGGCGACAGCAGCGTCGGCAAGGGGTACGGCTCCATCCGCAGGCACGTGTGGGGAAGTCGGGGTGTTCGCAGTTCCAACATCCTCGGTTATTTCGGGCTGCATCACCTGAGCCTCCATTCTTGTCTCCCGTAGGCATCTGTTGCCTGTATAGCATCGCGGTCAGATTTACGGGGTTGAAGCTGTTCTGATGCGTTTTCAATCACAGGAAAGCTTCCTGATTTGTGCCTGTTCAAATTTATCAGGCCGAACGCTCGGAGCAAAGTTCGTCGCATAACTGATTCTGGGTTAACGAAGTCAGTCAGGTCTGTATAGAAACACTCAGGTATGGTTCATTCGAAAGGCACACTCTCGTGGAATTGTGAGGCGCAGATCGATTGCAATTATTACTATAGTGAGCAGTGGCAATGCGCAGAGCCTGTCTCGATTCCAGAATTTGCAATTACGGTTAGTCCGGGATGGCTCAATTTGCTTTCCGCTTGAATCAACGGCGGCGAATACAGGAATACTATGGGATGCCGGGCTAAACGATTCTGCGTCCGTGGCGTCAGTTGTTCGTAGCGGCTTTTCTGGCATTCCGGTAGCGTTCCACGCTCCTGGGAAGTGAAATATGGAGTCCATCTGTTCATGTCGGCGAACCTGGCTTTAGCGAATCGAGGGCAGCTCCGTGTTCGCTGCGGCAGATTTGTTGGCCTCCTGCTTGGGGTTTTGCTGATTGCCGGCGGTGCATCGGCGGGGCTTTGCCAGCAATCGCCAGCTTCGCAATCGCCAGGGTCGGGCGGGCCGCGCAACGTCGCCAAAGTCACTCCTGAGCAGCCTGCGGCATACGCTGCAAAATCCTCTGAATCTCTTCCAGATGCACCCGCGCCGGATGCTGTCTCCATGGAAGACCGTCTGCAATCGTGGGAGGGGAAGCAGGTACTCAAAATCGAGTTTGGAGGAGTTTCCACCGTTCGCCTCGAACCGCTTCCAAAGCAACTGGCGCAACAGCCGGGCACGGCCTTGAGCGCGGATAAAGTTCGTCTCAGTCTGCGGCGGCTCTTTGCCACCGGACTTTACGAGACGATCTCGGTGGATGGCAGGCTTGAGGGAGATGGCGTAACACTCATTTTCTCTGGCCAGCCGCGCACATTTATCGGAGTCGTGAGTGTTGAAGGAGCCAGGGGTGCGAATACGAACTCGCTGCTGGTGCGCGCGAGTCGGCTCACACCAGGCACGCGTTTCAAGTTGACCAGCCTGACGCAGGCCGAAGAGAACATGCGCCGGACCTTGACCCAGAATGGATTTCACGAGCCTGTTTTCAGTCACACGCTGATTCCGCATCCAGAGGAGCAACTGGTCGATATTGCATACAAGGTAGACTCTGGCCCGCAGGCGCGCAATGGCAACGTGGCGAGTACGGGCGAGAGCGGCCTGACGCCGGAAAGCTTTTTAAAATACTCCGGATTGAAGCCGGGCAAGAAGGTGAATCAGGACACCCCTACACGCGCGCTCAGCGGTCTGCTCAAGCACTATCGCAAAGACCAGCGTCTTGAGGCTGAGGTCAAGCTGCAATCGCAGCAGTATCTACCTGCGAGTAAGACAATCGACTATGACTTCACTGCGAACCGTGGGCCGGTCGTTCATGTCATTGTGGACGGAGTGAACCTGAGCCAGGCGCGAATTCGCAAGCTGGTGCCTGTCTACGAAGAGGGCGCGGTTGACGAAGATCTGCTCAATGAAGGCAATCGGCGCCTGCAGAACTATTACCAGCGGCTTGGCTACTTTGATGTCAAGGTGACGCATGAGCAGAAGCCTTTCAATGCGGATCATCTGGAGATTGTCTTTCACGTTCAACGCGGAGTTAGTCATCGCGTGGAAAAGGTTTCTATCTCCGGAGCGAAATACTTTGATGTATCGACGCTGCTGGATCTGCTGAGCGTGCGTACGCATGATGCCTTTGATCGCCACGGCATTTACAACCAATCCCTGGTGTCGACAGATGTTGGCGCTCTGCAGGCTATCTATCAGAACAATGGATTTTCCAAAGTCAAAGTAACTCCTGAGATCCTGGACGACGACAAGATAGGCAACGCCGCGAACGTCAAGCGAGTGGGGTTGCGCGTCAACTATCAGATAGCGGAAGGTCTGCAGCAAAGAGTGCATTCCGTACAACTGGACGGCACTCAGAAAGTTACAGCCGAGCCGCTGGTCGCAATGCTCAATACGGTCGCAGGCCAGCCACTTTCTCCGCAGAGCCTTGCAGGAGATCGCGATACATTGATCACCTATTATCTGAGTCGTGGTTTTGATCAGGCACAGATTGAACTAAGTGAGGCCGAGGATAAGGCCGATCCATCGCAGGTGGATGTGGTCTTTCATATTCGCGAAGGGGAACAGGTCTTTCTCCGCAGGCTGCTTATCACGGGGTTGCACTACACGCGCCAGGCGACGATTGATCGGGGTATCACGCTGCACGAAGGCGATCCACTGAATCAGACTGCTCTGCTCGATACGCAACGGAACCTCTATGATCTGGCGCTGTTTAACGAAGTCAATCCAGTTATTGAAAATCCCACAGGCGAGGAGCCGCACAAGACTGTCCTGTTGCAAACAACCGAAGCGCGGCGTTGGGATATCAGCTATGGTGCGGGTTTTGAGTTGCAGACGGGCACCGTGAATGGATCGACAACATCGAATCCCAATGGAGCGACAGGAGCCAGTCCTCGTGTGCTGCTTGAAGTAAGCCGCATCAACATTCGCGGCAAAGATCAGACAGCCAGCCTGCGTGGCACTTACGGACTGCTGGAGCAGCGCATCAATCTCCTCTACCAGTATCCGCATCTCCGTGGCAGCCGCAATTTTGGTTTTAGTTTTTCAGGTGGCTATAACAACAGTCAGGATGTTACGACTTACAGCGCATCCAAGCTGGAAGGCAGTATTCGCCTGACGGAACACTTCTACGGCGAGCACCAATGGATCAGCAAAGCGAATACCTTTGTTTATCAGTTCATCTTTCGGCGCGTGAAGGTGGATGCCAATAGCATTCAGGTAGAGCCCGATGAAATCTCTTTGGACTCTGAGGCCGTGCAGGTAGGAGGCCCGAGCTTCAACTGGATTCGCGATACGCGCGATACTCCACTCGATTCACATCGAGGCACATACACAAGTTTTCAGGAGTTTATTGCCTCTTCGACCTTTGGTTCTCAGGCTAACTTCAACCAGGTAGATATAAGTAACTCAAGTTACTACAAGATCGATCGCGGCCGGATCGTGCTCGCACGCAATACTCGTTATGGACAGGAGCGCGCATACGGACGGCCCGGGGATGAGCTTATTCCGCTGCCTGAGCGGCTGTATGGCGGCGGCGGAAATTCGCATCGTGGTTTCGGTATCAATTCGGCTGGTCCGCGCGATCCGCAGACAGGCTTTCCTATTGGCGGAGCGGGTGTTTTCATTAACAGCACCGAGCTGCGCCTGCCTCCGCCGACACTCCCATACGTCGGTAACTCGGTTAGCTTTGTGTTGTTTCATGATATGGGGAACGTCTTTACCAATGCCTCGGATATCTGGGCCAGTTCGATACGCTTCCGGCAGCAGGATCGCGAAGGATGCCGGAATCTCAGCCAGACGATCATTGGACCAACGACCTCAACGGGACAGCAGGGGACGTGTACCTTCAACTATTTTTCGCACGCTCCGGGTATTGGGCTGCGTTACAACACGCCGGTTGGCCCGGTTCGCGTGGACTTTAGTTATAACCTGAATCCGCCGATTTATCCGGTAACTTATGACGCCCTGAGCAAGAGTTATTTGACGAATCCGTATGTCGGCGAGGGCTCGCATTTCAACTTCTTCTTTAGCCTGGGGCAGAGCTTCTGATGCCGAGACGCGAACACATTGCGATGTTGCAACGCTCGCTTTGCCGCTCATGGTCGAGTGTGGCGCTGAGCGATCTCGTACGTGTTTTTGTTCTTGTCTTGTTATGCCCGATAGCGCTCAGTGCACAGGTCGAGAAGCCGATGCCTGGCGCGGCAAGTGAACATGCAGCAACAGTGCAGGCGTCGAGCGTGGATATTGCGAATGCGGTTCCTCTCGACCGGGTTATTGCGGTGGTAAATAACCAGGTGATCCTGGCAAGCGATCTCGATCTTGAGCTACGCTTTGACCGGCTGGTGCCGATCAACAATCGTGCAGACTCGACTACCACTGGAACGTTGCAGCGTCTGATTACGCGTGCGTTGATCGAGCAGCAGATTTTGCAGGAAGATCCGCATGGCCTTGAAGTACCTTCGAACGAGCTTGAGGCCAATCTAAACGAGCTGCGCCAGAATCTACCCGCGTGTAAAAAACACGATTGCATCTCTGCTGTGGGATGGGCCACTTATCTCACTACACTCGGACTTACACCGCAACGCGTCGAAGCATACTGGAGCAATCGCATGGCGCTGCTGCGATTTATCGAGCAGCGTTTCCGCAGCGGCATTCGCATCACGCCTGAAGAGATTCAGAAATACTATCTGGAGACCTTGCTGCCTCAATATGCCAGCCCGGTTGATGCTCCTCTGCTCGAACGCATCTCACCGCGCATTCAGGAGATTTTGCTGCAGCAACAGGTGACGGCTCTGTTCAATGACTGGCTCAAGAGCCTCAAGGATCAAGGGCAGATCGAAGTGGTTGATCCATCGCTGCAGGCAGCAGCTACGTTCCTGGAGGATACTCCGCCAAGCACTGCTCCTCAACAAACGGCGACACCTGGAATTTCTGTCAGTGTGCCCAGTCCGAGTGCAACCCCGGGCAACTCGGCTCCTGCGCTTACAACCGTACCGACGCCGCCACAACCTGCCGGTCCGCATGATGCAGCGATGGATGAGACAGGAGGCAATCTGTGACGACTCCAGAAACGCCTCAGCCTCTTGACAGTAACGGAGCGGAACAGGAGCCGGTGTTGAAGGCGAAGTCCGGCCGTCGCCGTCGCAAGATCAAGCTGCATTGGACGCATCACACAATGCGGGTCATGGGTGTGTTTCTGCTGGTGCTCGTGGCGCTTGTAGGGATGGCTTATTTCTTCGCCAGCTCGGCAGCATTTGAAGACGGAGTTCGTCTTCGTCTTATCTCTGAACTCGAATCTGCAACGGGCGGTCGTGTTGAGATTTCTCACTTCCGGTGGAACCTGCTGAAGCTGCGTATCGAGGCCGACGGTATCACCATTCATGGCCTTGAAGCGGCGAGCGAAGCACCCTATGCGCATGTGGACCGGTTGCGTGTAGAGGCAGGCATCCTCGGGCTTTTTGTCTCGGGCGTATCGCCGCATGTGGTGTTGCATTCGGTTGAGATTCAGCAGCCGTCATTTCATTTGATTGTCTATCCGGATGGAACAACGAATCAGCCTCATCCGCACGGGACTTCGAAGTCGGGTAAGTCGGGGATCGACACGCTTTTCGATGCGCGCATCGGGCACTTGTCCATCGAACATGGCGTGCTGCATATCGCGAATCAAGAGGTGCCACTTGACTTGCAGGCGCAGGATGCAAGCATTCAACTGGCATGGCTGCCCGGTGTAGGACATGCGCTTGCTTCAGTTACTCATCCGCACTCGGATCAGACCGACGGCAGTTATCGCATCGCGCTTGGTCTCGGAGAACTTGCGTTCAGCCAGGGAAAGTTCGCTGCGATTCCAAGCAGGCTCGATGCGAAGCTGGTGCTCTTTCATAACAGCGTTCAGTTAGATGAGCTGCATCTTATCGCTCTTGATCGCACATTGATTCTGCGTGGCAGGCTGACCAACTTCGCTCATCCCGCATGGCAGGCGCAGGCGAACGGCCAGATCGATCTGCGTATTCTTGCATCGACTACAGGGTTCGTTGGAACACCGGGCGGCATCGTTACTTTGAATGGCATGGCCAATGGTCATGGATCGAGCTTTGATACGAACGGCGATATTACAGGCGAAGGCGTCCATTACAAGGACGATGTTGTCGACGCACAGACCGCGACATTTGCCGCGCACTTTCATGCCGATCCTGCGCAATTACTGGTGAGCGCTATTCGTACACGGCTGGTGCAAGGCGGAGATGTGCAGGGTGAGTTTCAGTACGATAACTGGCTCGATAGCACACCGACGCCTGCGGCTGCTGCGGTAATGCGTCGTGAACACAAGACATGGCCTGTGCCGACGGGCACGGTGCGCGCCAACCTGAGCGGCATCTCTTTAGATACGGTGCTGGTGATGTTGGCTAGTCCTGAATATCGCAAGCTGGGTCTGGATACTTTCATCGCCGGTCCCGCGCGCGCCAGTTGGACGGGCCTCGGAGTCGACCTTGCGATTGGTGGCCAGTTAGCGTTGGCGCCCTCTACACGGTCTGTTCCAGGCGAGGCGCCGTTGCATGGCTCGGTCGATGCGATGTATCACGAGGACACCGGCTCTGTAAGTGTCGCGAACGTGGTCGTCCATACTCCGCATAGCAGTGTTGAAGGGAAAGGCTCGCTTGGCGTGTATCCCATCACACGTGCGTCGGCGATGGATCTTGATTTTCAATCTACGGACCTGAGTGAATTCGATGCTGTGCTGCGCACGCTCGGTCTCAAGCAAGGGAATCGTGTTGGCGTTGCGGCGCTGCCGGTCAGTCTTAAAGGGATGGCGCAGTTTCATGGGCAACTCAATAGCTCATGGATTACTCCGCATGTTGAAGGCCATCTGTCTGCGACGAATATCGGTATTGAGATACCGCCTGCATCTTCAGGGTCGGCGCCCGATCCTGATGCGGACAGCGCTCCTTTGCAGTACATGCATTGGGATTCAATCGATCTCGATGCTCTGTATACTCCGGCGAGCATTGTTGTTCATCATGGAGTTCTCAATCGTGGCGTATCGAGCCTCACGCTGCAGGGCGAGCTGGATGCAGACGATCCTAACTTCAATTTGAGTGAGGCGGAGCCGGAGTTCGATCACAATGCGGTGCTGAGTCTGAAGGCTGATGCCAGGCAATTTTCGCTGGACGAGCTTCTACCCATGGCCGGAGTCGTTGCCCCGGTAAGCGGAAAGTTGAATGCGCAGATCGATGTTCAGGGCGCGTTAAATGCGCTGACTGGCTCGGGCAGCATTGAGGTCAACAAGGCGATTGTTTTTGGAGAATCAATCGAGCATGTAAAGGCTACCGGCTCGATCTCCGGGCAACAATTGAAGATCAGTAATCTGACAGCCCAGCAGGGCACTGGCCACGATACGGGAAGCCTTACAGGCAGCGGTAGTTATGATCTTGCGCATCACAAGTTTAGTGTTGACGCACGTGCTGCGGCAATCGAACTCGGCAGTTTGCAGGAGCTCAAGCGTGCTGGAGTTGCGGTTACGGGTAAGTTGGGATTCACGCTTAGCGGCGATGGCACTGTTGACGATCCTCACCTGCAATCCCATGCTGTCCTAAGCAGCATGTCGATTGCATCGCAACCTGTCGCAGACCTGATGCTCTCCGCAAGCACGCGTGATAGATCGGTGATTTACGACCTTAGTTCTCACCAGGCGACGGGCGATTTTACTGCTCATGGACAGACTTCGCTCAATGCCGCTTATGAAACGAAAGCTAACGTACAGTTTTCTAAATTCGATATCGGTGCATTGCTTAAGCTGCTGCGTGTGACGGGCATCAACGGGCAGTCCGATCTCGAAGGTACAGCAACCCTATCCGGGCCGTTGGCTCACCTTGAGAAGATGTCGGGCGATGCGAGTTTGAAGCAACTCGCGGTGAGTGTTGAAGGGGTCAATCTGCAAAGCAGGGGAGCAGTGCATGCAGCGCTTTCAAACGGTATTGCGCGGCTCGATCCAGTAGAGATTACCGGCGAAGGCACTGACTTAAAGTTAAACGGAACGCTTGGTGTAACCGGCAAACAGCAGCTTGATTTGCAGGCCAGCGGATCGGTCAATCTTCACCTCGCGGAATCGTTGGATCCAGATTTAAGCGCGACGGGAATCACGTCGTTTCAAATGGAGGCGCATGGGCCGGTTGCCAATCCAATTCTGCAAGGGAAGGTGCAATTTCAAAATGCCTCTGTGGCGTTGCAGGATTTTCCGAATGGGTTGAGCCAGATTCAAGGCACGCTTGAATTTATTCAGAATCGTCTAGAGGTTCGCTCGCTGACTGCGGTGAGTGGCGGCGGTCAATTAAGTGTCACGGGCTATCTTGGATTTCAGCGCGGCCTCTATGCCGATCTCACCGCGACGGGCAAGGGAATTCGTATTCGCTACCCGCAAGGCGTGAGTTCGTTGGCGGATGCAAAGCTGCGTTTGCAGGGACCGCAGAGCAATCTACTTCTGAGCGGCAATGTGGAGGTCACACGTTTCGCTATCAGTTCCGATATGGATGTAGCAGCTTTTGCCTCGGCCAATAGCAGCGTCCAGCCGATTGTTCCAGCCGATGCGCCGTCCAATCACATTCGGCTCGACGTGCATCTCACGTCGGCGCCTCAACTCAATTTTCAGAATGCGCTGGCCAAGCTGGCTGGCGACGTCGATCTGCATATTCGCGGAACGCTTGCGTCGCCATCGGTGCTGGGCCGCATCTCACTTACCGAGGGAAGCGCATCCGTTGGCGGCACCAAGTATGAGTTACAGCGCGGCGATATCACATTCAGCAACCCGGTACGCATTCAACCGAACATCGACATCGACGCTACGGCTCGCGTGGAAGACTACGACATCACGCTGGGCCTGCATGGCACAACAGACAAGCCCAAGCTGACGTATCGCTCCGAGCCACCACTGCCTGAGGCTGATGTGATTGCGCTGCTTGCGCTGGGCCGTACGCAGGATGAGCAGCGGGCTTACTCGCAGCAACAACAGCAGGCGGGAGATAATCCCATGACCGATGCACTGCTGGGCGGTGCGCTCAATGCTACTGTTTCTAACCGTGTGCAGAGGCTGTTTGGAACTGGCGCGATCAAAGTGGATCCCAACTTCATCGGTTCGCTGGGCAACTCTACAGCGCGTGTGACTGTTGTAGAGCAGATTGGGAATAACCTTACATTCACATATGCGAGCAACGTCAACACGACCAGTCAGCAACTTATCCAGGCGGAGATCGCGGTAAACAGGCATGTATCGCTGCTGGTTACCCAGGACGAGTCGGGTATATTTTCTGTAGTAGTTAAAACGCGTCGCCGCTACAAGTAGAGCGAAACAGGACATACATTGTGCATGTTCATTTTTTCAAAAGGAATATCTATACAGCAAAATTAGTTGGTTGTAAGATAGCAACGAATTCAGAAATTAGTTACCCAACAATTAGGTACAGGAGATATCCAATATGAATTCTTTTCGTGTGACTGGCAAAATCGCTCTCGCCGTTCTGCTCGCTGGGGCTCTCCTCAGCTTTCCGCAGGTATCGTTTGCTGCGCTTCGGAGCAATGGAAGTCCTGCTTTGCAGGACGATGAGAGTTCCGCCTCGTCAGCAGTAGCATCCAGGCTCGACAAAAAACAGTTCAAGAATGTGAAGGCCACCGTGCAAAACGGAATCGCCACACTGACCGGGACTGTTGATCTTTATGAATACAAGACGGATGCAGGCAGGCGCGCGCAGAAGGCGAAAGGTGTCTCAGCCGTACGTAACCAGATTGAGGTCGCCGGCCCCTCGGTATCCGATAGTGAGCTTCAGCAGAAGCTGGCAGAGAAGCTGCAGTACGATCGCGTCGGATACGGTAACACCTTCAATGCAGTTTCTGTGAGTGTGCAGAATGGTGTTGTATTGCTTGCCGGTCATGCTCGCACGGATGTTGATAAGGACTCGGCAATCGCGCTGGTGAGCACTTATCCAGGCGTGAAGGATGTTTCTGAAGATATCCAGGTAGATCCAGTTTCTTTCATGGATGACCGGATTCGCATGGCAGTAGCTCGTTCGGTTTACGGCTATGCTTCTCTCAATAAGTACGCCATTGATCCGGCCAAACCTATTCGCATCTCCGTGCAGAATGGCAATGTAGAGCTCTTTGGCATGGTAGATTCCAAGGCGGATAAGGATGTTGCTTATATCCGTGCGAATCAAGTCCCGGGTGTCTTCAGCGTTAAGAATAGTCTTCAGGTTGCGAACGATACTTCCGAGAAATCGAAGTAAAGCGTAAAATAAAATGCAGTTAGACTGAAGCAGGTTGTTCTTGTGTTGTCCTGTTTCTCACACAAAGGCCCGCAGCAATTGCGGGCCTTTGTGTTGCTACGGGCTTTGTGTTGCCTGTTATCTCCAGCGAAAGATTCGCAGGGCAACTATGAACGGCACAATCAACCACGCGAGCAGGATGGATACAGGCATCAGCATGTGATCGATGCTTACTCCCTGCAGCATGTTCGCGCGTAACGCGTCGATGGCAGCGGTTAACGGCAGCGCGCGAACGAAGGGTTGAATAACGGCCGGGAAGCGTGATGCAGAGAAAAATACGCCGGATAGAATCCACATAGGCAGCATCACCAGGTTCATCAGCCCCGATGCAGCTTCCATGGTCTTGGCGCGCGATGCCGTCAACAGTCCGAGTGCGGAAAAGCTCAATGAGATCAGGATGCACAGGAAGCCAAGCTGCCATAGAGACCCGCGAAATGGAACGCCAAAGGCCAGCGCTGCGAATCCAAGGAACACGACGACTTCGATTGCCAGCATGACCAGGCGCGACAGCAGGAACGACGCCAGATATTGCCACTTGGGCATGGGCGAGGCGACGAGACGTTTGAGCAGCTTCTTCTGGCGAGCCTCGACGATGGCAAAGCCGAGGCCCCAGATTGCCGGCCCCATCAGGTTCATGCCAAGCAGACCCGGCACAACAAAGTCGATGTAGCGCGAACCCTTTTCGTGTACCAGCTGATTGTCCGCATGTATAACTTCGCGTCTGCCTGCGATGGTTTGAATCGCGCCGTCTGCGAGCAGGCGCGCAGTTCTTGCATCTGGATTGGTATCGTCGTACTCATACGCGACGCCATCCGGCTTTTGAATCGCAAGCAGAAGAATGCTGCCTGTCGCCAGGGATTTTGCACCGGTCGATTCATCCATGATCGTTGCAGTTAATCCCTTGTCGCTGGCGAGGGCCTGTGTCAATTGGGTAGTCGTTGCGCCCACTGGCAGTACATCCGCAGGGCGATTGCGAAAGGCAAGTCCCAGACCAACAGCCAGAATGATGGGGAAGACAAAGGTCCAGAAGATGGCTTCGGGCTCGCGCAGAAAAAGTCGAAAGCGCACCATCGTCAATTGAAAGAGCGAGCTGTTCGTGAGGCTACTCATCGCGCAGATTCCTTCCTGTCAGGCCAACAAATACATCTTCGAGCGACGCTGAATGTGTACGAAATTCGCTGAGATGCAGCTCCTGGTTTTTGAGTGCGGAGAAGATGAGCGGCACTGCTATGTGCAACTCCGAAACAGACAACTGATGCAATCCTGCATCGACGCGATGCGATTGGATTCCGGGGATTGCGAGTAGCGGGACGGTGTCCACGATGCCGTGTCCTTCGGTTTGTTCTTCACTTTGCCCGGTTACGGAAAACTCCACGATATGCTCGCCGCCGACGGACGCGATCAGTTCCTGCGGTGTGCCGAGGGCGATGATTTTGCCATGATCCATAATCGCTACACGGTCGCACAGGCGCTCCGCTTCATCCATGTAATGCGTGGTTAGAATGATCGTTCGGCCTGCCTGTTTGAGTTCGTCTACCAGGTCCCAAAGATGGCGCCGTGCCTGGGGATCGAGGCCAGTCGTCGGCTCATCGAGAAAGAGCAGCTCCGGATCGCCGACCAGCGCGCAGGCCATTGCGAGACGCTGCTTTTGTCCACCCGAGAGACCGCCAACGCGCGAGGTCCGCTTCTCTTCGAGTTGCGCGGTTTTGATGGATTCTTCGATGGAAATGCCGCGTTTGAAGAAGCTGCGAAACATACGCAGCGTCTCCTCCACGGTGAGCTTGTCGGGGAACTGCGTCTCCTGCAATTGGATTCCGATGCGTTGTCGAAGCTCATTCGCACCCGAGCGCCAACTCAGACCCAGCAGCTCCACGACTCCTTCGTCTGGAGTGGTGAGGCCTTCGCAGATTTCGATAGTGGTTGTTTTGCCTGCACCGTTCGGGCCGAGGAGTCCAAAGCACTCACCGCGCGCTACCTCCAGATCGAGGCCATTCACCGCGACGACGTCGGCAAAGGTCTTGCGCAGCCCTCGCAAGAGAAGGGATGGGCCAGTCTTCTTTGTTTCAGGAGCCATTGGATTCGGATAAGAGTTTGCCATCGACACAAGACTATGCGGAGTTGAGCCGTGCATCAATACGAAAGTCGGCATCGATACGAAACTTGGACTCAACGCGAAAGCCGCATGCGGCGCTCACGCATCAATCACGTGTGTTACGGGATTTGTACTGGATTCGCCATCGCTGAAGAGCACAGTGAAAATAGCGCGTCAGGCTGCGGCTGCTGCGGTGGCAGCAATGCGGGTGATGGCGACGACCGTGATATCGTCTGACTGGCCAAATTGTTGCGCGGCCTTTGCGATTGCATCGGCTGGTTCGGTTGAGAGTTGCTGCGCGCGGTTGAATCCAAGCAACTCGCCATCTTCGTTTTGCGCTTCGATGACTCCATCGGAATAGAACGTGAGGCGGCTGCCCGGGGCTAATTGAAAGTGGGTTGTTTCATAACTTACGTTGCTCACAATGCCGAGCGGAAGAGCGCCTGGCAGCGGAAGCTCCACTCCATCGAGATAGGGCGAAAGATGACCGGCATTGGCGATCGTTACCTCTCCATCCGCAGTAATATGCGCGGCTAGTGCGGTTGAGAAGCCTCCATTGCTGCGCCCGATGAGGCGTTCATTCAACTTGGCCAGCATTTCGTCCGGCGCATGTGTATAGTCGGCGACGGTGTGAATGGCTCCCACTAAAACCGAAACAAGCATGGCGGCAGGCAGGCCTTTGCCAGCCACGTCTCCCAGGACCAGCATCAGGCCGTCATTGGCCGCTGGCAAAATCTGGAAGAAGTCGCCGCCGACCTGCTGCGCGGGATCATAAACGCTTTCGATAAAGAAGCCGGGGATCGCTTCGAAGTTCTCGGGAAGGATGACTTGCTGGACCTCACGGGCCGCGGCGAGTTCGCCTTCGAGAAGAGCCTGGTGGCGGCTTACGCTGGAGGAGCGGCGCAGCATGATGATGGCCAGCGAGAGCGTACAGAAAATCCCCGACACATTATCGAGCGAGATGGAGAATGGTCCGGCTGGGTAGCGCTGTATGAGATTTAATCCCCGCAACGCGGCGGCGTTCCAGGCGGGGATCCTGAAGAGCAGGGCAAGCGTGTAGTTGGCATAGATATACAGGCTGAACTGTATTACCGGAATCAGCAGGATGCCTGCCTCCCGGTTGCCGCGCCGCCAATGGATTGCGAGAACAACCGGTACGACAATCGACAGGAGCGCAACAAAAAGCAGATTTTCCAGGAGCTGATAGCTCCCGGGGAGCGAGGGCAGGTATTCGCCCAGCGTGCTGTAGGCATTGAGAAGACCGGCGAAGATCAGAAAGCTTCGGAATTTCCAGCCGATACGAATCTCGACGAAGGCGAAGTACATCGAGACCCAAACGAGTGGGGACGCGATCCGAAAGCAGCCGGCAACGATCGGCCACGCAATGGGGATGTTGTAGAAAAGGGAGCTGACCTGGATGGGAAACTCGGCCAGCCGGATCATGCCCAGTGCGGCTATCCATAAGTATTCGAACTGGCGACGCTGCGCGGCAAAGAGTACGAGGGCAACCAGGCCAAGTCCGACGTTCAGGGCCAGATCGAGCCATATGAAAAAATTCTCGCCGATCACCGCCAGCCAACCTTCGCGATAGAGTGTGGTCGTCTGCCCGAGGGTCAGATTTGCTGCAAAGAGCCCCGGGTTTGTACCCGCCCATTCATTCTTTGCGATGTGTACACGCACGGCTACCAGGAGGGAGCCGCTCGCCAGTTGAGCGTCCGGGATGGAGCTCAGGACTCGCGCGTCCATAGTGTAGGCGTGAAAGGGCGCAACCTGTCCGGAAACCATCAGCCGTTCGCCGTTTACATAAACTTCAAAGGCATTGGACAAAGTGCGTTCTTCGAGGCCGAGACCAGTTTGCGTCGGACTGACCTTGATCCGCTGACGGTACCAGACTACTTCCGGACTGGAGTCGGGGAAGATGGTACGGAGGGAACGGTTTGGATTAAATGGAATCCACTGCGAGTCGTCGAATGCGGGCTGGGCAAAGGCTGGATTATCTCCCGCTTGCACAAGCCATGTTCCGGATAGATTCGTGGGCTGACTCAGGTGTGTTGCGTCGAACTCCGCAACGCTGCTCGCCGCATACGCGCTGGGCGCTGCCGCCGACAGGGTGAGAATCGTGACAAGGGCTGCGACGAGGGCAGTCGCGAAGGCTGGCAGAAGTTTTTCCACCCCGTTGGGGCCGACGGTGCCGCGATACGATCTCTTCACTCTAATTCCATTGGATTCCGTTCCAAATTAACATCCCCTACCCCTCAAGTACACTGGAGAGTGGAGCTGAATAACCTTTTATGACTACGTTTTGGGCCAAGACAAAGATCACGCTGGAGATGATCAAGTGGGAGCACTCGATCTTCGCGCTGCCGTTTGCATTGACCGGTGCATTGCTGGCCGCTCACGGACTTCCCCGTCTGGCCATTCTCGGCTGGATTCTGGTGGCTATGATTACGGCCCGCTCGGCAGCCATGGCCTTCAACCGCTGGGCCGATGCTTCGCTGGACGCCGCCAATCCGCGTACCAGCATCCGCGCTATTCCTGCCGGGCAGCTTTCGCGCGGGTTTGTCCTCGCCTTCACGCTGCTCATGATCGCCGGTTTTGTCTTCGCTACCAGCCAGATCAATCGGCTTACGCTTGAGCTATCGCCGGTCGCGCTCGCCGTCCTGCTGGGATACAGCTATATGAAGCGCCTCACTCGCTGGACGCATTTTGTGCTGGGTCTTGCGCTGGGCATCGCTCCTGCGGCTGCGTGGATCGCCGTCCAGGGGGCGCTCGATCCGCGCATTCTTGTTCTAACCGCAGTGGTAACTTGCTGGGTCGCCGGTTTCGACACTCTCTACGCCTGCCAGGATATGGAGCACGACCGCCAGGCGGGCCTGTTCAGCCTGCCTCAATCTTTTGGCATTGAAACTGCTTTCTGGATCGCGCGGCTGCTGCATGTCGCGGTGGTTGTCCTGCTGGTATGGTTTGCAGTTCTCTTCCACTTCGGCGTCGCGGGGCAGATTGGCATCGCCGCTGTGGCTGGGTTGCTGCTCTATGAACATCTCCTCGTCTCTCCGCGTGACCTGCGCAAGCTGAACGCTGCCTTCTTCACCATGAACGGAGTGATCGCCACCGTTTTTCTCGTCTTTGTCGCGGCTGACATTTGGTTGACCCCGCTGCTTAGACGATAGGCCGGGCGCTTTCGGCGCGTTATGGTATTTTTCGGATACACGCTGTTTTCATCTTGCAGTCATCCCGAACACACATTGGGCAGGAGTGTCTTACTACCTTGATCAAGATCGCTATCCAGGGAGAGCCCGGCTCTTTTAGCCACGAGGCAGCCATGAAACTGGCCGCCACCATGAAAGAGGATGCGCTCATCGCTCCTTACTCGCTCTCGGCCGAGGTTTTTGCAGCGCTCGTTCGAGGCGATACGGATGCCGCCGTCATCCCGATTGAGAACTCGCTGGCTGGCTCCGTCTCGGAGCACTTTGACCTGATGCTGACCCACGATGTCACCATCGTTCGCGAGACGCGGCTGCGAATTCGGCACAACCTCATCGCTATCTCCGGTGCGGAGATCGATGAGATTGACCGCGTTTTTTCGCATCCGGTTGCCCTCGCCCAGTGCCGCCGTTTTCTCGCGGAGCATCCCAAAATGGAATCGTTCGCCTTTTATGACACGGCGGGCAGCGTAAAACAACTGGTAGAACTGCGCGACAGCCACGCCGCCGCCATCGCCAGCCAGGCGGCAGCGCGGTATTACGGCGCGCAGATTCTGGCCTCCGACATTGAAGACAATCCTGAGAACTTCACCCGCTTCTTCTACCTGCGGCGCTCGGGTGAGGTCCAGCCCGACCCGGAGTCGAATAAACTCAGCCTCGCCTTCACCCTGGAAAACCGTGTCGGCACCCTGGTCGCTGCACTTTCTGAGTTGGCCAAAGAAGGAACGAATCTCACCAAAATCGAATCGCGCCCGGTTCACGGACGTCCCTGGGAGTATGTCTTCTTCGTGGATTGCCAGCTCAACTCGTCGACCGACGGGCTCCGCGTTCTGGAAGCGTTGCGTTCCCACTGCGCCATGGTCAAGGTGTTAGGGCGCTACCGGGAAGCGAACAGCTAGCAGGCCAACCGCTGATTTCGTGGCAGAAGTTCACCGGTTTCCGGCGGAGTTCTGCCATCGATCTTTCACCCGATCCTGCCATTTACAGATCTGCCCTTAGATGTTCCCTGACACACACCAATTAGAAGATTTTAAATATCTCCTTTTTTATCAATACAAATACATCGACTGCTCACTTCTTTGTTTAAGGGTTTATTGGCCTCGGCCGATAAACGTATGAGACATTCTGGACAATATATATCGCTATATATAGGTAGCGCGTGGTGGGGGGAGTGGTATGTTTATTTCCAACCTTCGACGCTTCGCTATTACGTGTTGTTTTGGGGAACGGGGGCGTCGCTGTCGTCGTACAACCAGCTATGCGCTTCCGGTGAAGTCGGCATCAGCAAGCAGAATTGGGCGGATTAAGAAACCGTGAAACTTTCGAACCTGTGGTGTGTCTAATAAGGAAAGTTGATACGAGGATACTCAATGTTTAGCCAATCGACCAATTCGCAACCCGGTTTTCAGTCCAGCTCTAATACCAATTCCGATCCCCAGACGGCAGTTCCGGTGACAGCGAAGGCGTACCCGGTATTGCCTGTACGCGATACGGTCCTTTTTCCCCATGCAGTTTTGCCGCTAACGGTTGGCCGCGAAAGCTCGATTCAGTTGATTGAGTCTCTCGGCGACCAGCGCACAATTGTGGTCGTTGCACAACGCGATCCGCGTCAGGATGCGCCGCAGCCCGATCAATTACACGAGTACGGCACCCTGGCTACCGTTCATAAGGTAGTCAAAATGCCAAATCAGAGCCGGTTTGTCTTCACCGAAGGCACAGCCAGGGTGAAGCTCACGCGGTTCAGCCAGACTGAGCCTTTCCTGATGGCGGAGGTTGAGACGGTCGAAGATCGCGAAGCTACAGAGGCCAACGAAACGGCATCCGTGGAGGCTTTGCAGCGAAACGTCATCTCGCAGTTTCAGCAGATCGTAAACGCTTCGCCTACCCTGTCGGATGAGTTGCAGACGATTGCCGCGAACATCCACGAGCCGGGACGTGCGGCGGATTTCATCGCTTCGTCACTTCCGTTCCTGACTACTGCCGACAAGCAGGCTTTGCTTGAGTCGTCGGACGTAGCTGTGCGCCTCGAAAAAGTGACCCAGTTCCTGGCCAAAGAGATCGAAGTTCAGCAGTTGCGGAACAAGATCCAGACCGAGGTACAGGACCAGGTACAGCAGTCCCAGCGCGATTACTACCTTCGCGAGCAGTTAAAGGCGATTCAAAAGGAACTGGGCGAAGTGGATGAAGGGCAAAGAGATAACGACGAGCTGAAAGAAAAGATTGAAGCCGCCGGAATGCCCGACGACGTCAAGAAAGAAGCTCTCAAAGAGTTGAGCCGGCTTGCTCGTATGTCTCCGATGGCTGCCGATTCAGGCCTGGTGAGGAACTATATTGAGTGGCTCGCTGCGCTTCCGTGGACCCGCAGTTCGGGTACGGATGTCGACATCAGTAAGGCTCACGAGATCCTCAATGACGACCACTACGGCCTGAAAAAGGTCAAAGATCGCATTCTGGATTACCTGAGCGTGCTCGAACTCAAGCCGGACATGAAGGGGCCGATTCTCTGCTTTGTCGGACCTCCGGGCGTCGGTAAGACTTCGCTGGGGCGGTCGATTGCCCGGGCGTTGGGCCGGAAGTTCCAGCGTGTTTCGCTGGGCGGTATGCATGACGAGGCGGAAATCCGCGGCCATCGCCGGACATATATCGGCGCGCTGCCGGGGCAGATCATGCAGTCAATTCGTCGCGCGGACACCAACGATCCGGTGATCATGCTCGACGAGCTCGACAAACTTGGGCGCGATTTCCGCGGCGATCCGGCTGCGGCGTTGCTTGAAACGCTGGATCCTGAGCAGAACTCGACCTTCCGGGATAACTACCTGGATGTGCCGTTCGATCTGTCCAAGGTGCTCTTTATCTGCACCGCGAACATGCTTGATCCCATCCCCGAGCCGCTGCTCGATCGTATGGAGATCATCCATTTGCAGGGTTATACCGAGGAGGAAAAGGTACATATTGCATTCAAGTACCTGATTCCAAGGCAGATTGCTGCGAATGGCATCGACCCGGCGTTGATCGAATTTCCCGAGGAGGCGGTTCGTCACATCGTTCGCCACTATACCCGTGAGGCTGGCGTACGCAAGCTGGAGCAGGTATTGGGTACGGTCTGCCGCAAGCAGGCCCGCCGAATCGTGGAAGGGAACAAGGAGAAACTTGTCATCGACAAGGAGACCCTGCAGGAGTTCCTCGGCGGCGTGAAGGTTCGCGTCGATATGGAAGTCTTTGACCGTACAAGAAGGGCTGGCGTAGCTGTCGGACTAGCTTGGACCCCGGCGGGTGGCGATGTTCTTTTCATCGAAGCCAACCGGATGAAGGGTAAGGGTGGCTTCACCGTCACCGGGCAGATTGGCGATGTCATGCAGGAGTCCATGCAGGCCGCTCTGACGTGGGTTCGCTCCAACGCCAACAGTCTTGGCCTGGAAGAGGACTTCAATTCAGAGGTCGATCTGCACATCCACGTACCGGCAGGAGCTATCCCCAAGGACGGTCCTTCAGCAGGTGTGACGATGGTTACGACGCTCGTTTCGCTGATGACCAACACGCCGATCCGGCCGTTTACGGCTATGACCGGCGAGGTTACGCTGAGTGGAAATGTACTCCCGGTCGGCGGCATCAAGGAGAAGTTCCTGGCTGCTCGCCGGGCTGGAGTCCAGCATGTGATCCTGCCTGCGGACAACCGTCAGGACGTCGAAGAGGATCTGACCCCAGCTCAGACAGAGGGTGTCACCATCCATTACGCAAGCCGCGTCGAGGAGGTACTGGCAGCAGCATTGCCACTCCTCCACGCTCGACCACAGGATAATGAAGCCTCAGTTAATCTTGGCCTTGGACCGGTAGCCTAATTCGATACTTTAACAATTGAAAATGCCCCTTGCGCCGATGTCAGAGCGCAAGGGGCATTCTTTTTGGGATGGAGCTTGACCTTGAGCACGGCTTGAGCCTCGCTTGAGTGCAGTTAAGCCGGTAAATAGTTTTCCACAGGCAGCGAGCCTTATCTTGAATCGACATTAACCTAATTAAATAATTGATAGTAATAAACTTAACAATTTTAAGAAGAGTTAATGCTGTTTCCTACTTCTGCATTTCAGGAAAGCAGGGATAGTATTTGGACCATTAATGTTTCTGATTGTTAATTTGCGCGTAAGCTGTTGATTATTAATTATTTAAAATTTCAGTCAAGATGCCAAAACAGCAAGTGTTCGTGCGAGCACATCTACACCGGCAGCGATCCATTCCGGGGAGGCGTATTCATCTGGACGATGGCTCACTCCGCCTCGGCAAGGGATGAAGATCATGGCGACGGGTGCGAACCGGGCTACGAAGAGTGAGTCATGATAGGCCCTGCTTACCATCCTTTTGCTGGTATAGCCTGACTGTTCCGTTGCGGATTGCACTGCCTGCAGGATGCCGGTATCGCAGGTTGCGGGCGGGTCGGCGTTGATGAGTTTAAAGCCGATTCGAACTCCGCGCCGCGAAGCTATTTCCTCAGCCGCAACTCTCAGGCTGGCCAACACGCCGTCCCTTCGACTGGCATCGGTGTCGCGGATATCTGTTTCGAGCAGCACCCGGGATGGAACTGAATTGACCGCTCCGGGGAAGACTTCGCAGACGCCGACCGTCGCCACCGTGTCGATGACTCCTGTCGTTTTGGCTGCTGCTTCGAGCGCGAGAATCAGTTCGGCGGCGGCCGCCAGGGCATCGTGTCGGTCGGGCATGAGCATGGCCCCGGCGTGTCCGCCTTCACCTTCAACCGCGATCCGCATGGAGGCAGGCGCGGCGATATGGGTCACGATGCCGAGATCCAGACCCTCGCGTTCGAGCAGCGGACCCTGCTCGATATGCAGCTCCACAAATCCATGAAAGTGGCCGGAGGCGAGCGCCACGGTCTTCAAGTTTCCGGTGAACCCCGCAGCCGTTCTCAGTTCCTCAAGCCCACGGCCATCCCTGTCGCGGAGCGCGAGAGCTTGTTCCGGCGAAAGCACCCCGCCCATCATCCGGCTTCCCAGGCATCCGATGCCGAAACGGGTCGGCTCCTCGGCGGTAAAGATCACAAGTTCGATCGACCGCCGAGGCTGGAATCCGACTCGTTGCAGAGCGCGAATCGCCTCCAGCCCGCCGAGTACGCCGACCGTTCCGTCGTAGGCTCCGGCGTTCGGAATGGCATCAATGTGCGAACCGGTCGCGACCGCGGGCAGGCCTGGCTCCGATCCGGCCCAACGGCAAAAGGTGTTGCCGACGGCGTCTTCGCGGATGGAGAGTCCGGCCGCCTGGCAGAGATCTTTCACGTATGCCCGGGCGCGCAGGTCAGCGTTGCTGAAAACTACGCGCGTGACCACAGGTGCAATAATTTCGGACGATGCTGTGACTTTGTGGGGCGCTGTGATTTTGGACGGCGCAGCGGCCTCGGAAATGGAAGCGAGCGTTTCCAGCTCTGCCATCAACCCGCGAATTTCAACAGACGGCGTCGGTTCGAGCATCGTTCTTAGGCTCCCAGAGGGTGACGGTTCCAGTCTTTATAGATGAGATATTTGGCGGGAGTTTTCCCTATCGCCCCAAACCATTGCGGGCAGTAGGGAGCCATCCAGATAAAATCGCCCGCCGAGACGGGATACCAGCTATCGCCGAGACGATAGATTCCGCCGCCCTCCAGCATCAGCAGGCCGTGCTCCATGAGATGTACCTCGACCAGGGCCAGCGATGCCCCTGGAGCGTAGGTCATGGTGTTCACGGCAAAATCGAAGTTGATTCCGTCCGGTACCAGGCGCTTGACCTGTAGAGCTTCATCGCCGCCGAGCGCTTCGGACTGGATGGTCGCTTCGTCGCCAACGACTACCTTAGGCTGGGCAGAGTCGGCAACAGAGTCGGCAACTGGCTCGTAGAATTTTTCGATGACTACGGCCTTTGAGACGTTGCGGGCTCTGACCCGGTGCGGAGTATTTGCGGGCAGGTAGGCAAATTGGCCGGGGGCCAGTGCATAGCTGGGGCCGTCTGAGATTTCCAGTTCTACGTGGCCTTCGAGCAGATATAGAAACCGCTCAACGCCTGCGGGAGCAGAAGCCAGGGTGCCATCTTCGGTGAACTCCGCCGTCATCTGCGTGAATCCTGCACCCAACTGAGGCCCAATATGAATGACAAACTCCACCCCCGAAGACCCGGGCAGAGGTGTACGAATGAACGTATCCGGCGTTTGCAGAAGATGATCGGCCTTCAGGCTGCTTCGAGTTGCTCCCAGATGTTGCACGATTGTCCCTTTCTGGTGATGCAGTCAGACTATCGCTTCCAATCGCTCCGGGCACACAGCCGGCGCAAAAACAATCCGCCAATTTTTAGCGCCGCCTCAACATCCGCCTCGAGAACGGTTTCGTCGGGATGATGACTGACCCCACCCGGGGAGCGCAAAAAGAGCATGGCAGTCGGTAGACGCGTGGCCATCACCATTGCGTCGTGGCCCGCGCCGCTGGTCATGTGCCGCTCTGCAAATCCGGCAGCCGCAACAGATTCCGCCAGCAATGCCGTCATCTCCTCGTCCATCGGAACCGCGACCTGCTCCAGCAGACGGCGAGCCTCGCATCGCACTCCGCGCCTGGCCGCGATCGCTTCGGCCTGCCGGGTCAACGTGTCGATGGCCTCCTCGCGAACGAAATCCCGGGCGTGGCGAAGATCGAGGCTCACGCGCACATTGGCGGCGATCACGTTTCCGGCATTGGGCTGCGCAACGATCCTGCCCACGGTCGCGACCAACCCGTCCGTCTTGTTGGCCAACGCCTCGACGGCCAGAATCCATTCGGCCGCAGTGGTCATGGCATCCTGCCGCAAATGCATCGGAGTCGTTCCGGCATGGTTGGCACGCCCCTGAAAACTGAATTTGCAGCGCGTCTGCCCCACAATGGCGGTGACGACAGCGACGGACAGCCCTTCGGCCTCAAGCACCGGGCCCTGCTCAATGTGAATTTCAAAAAAGCCAATCGCATCTTCGCCCACGATTGCCTCCTCGATTGCGCCAATGCCCGGCCCTGAATTGAGCGCTAAGTTCAATCCTGAGTTGAGTCCAAAGTTGGCAATGGCCTGCCCCACCGAGATGCCCTCGGCATCCGTGAGCGCCAGCAGAGCAGGATCGAAGCGACCGGCCATCGCCCGGCTACCGAGAAATGGAACACCGAATCGCACACCCTCTTCCTCTGAAAACGCTACGACCTCAATCGCCAGAGGCAGGGAACTCGCCCGAGCCTCAGCCGCGAGGTGCAAGGCCAGAACAACCCCAAGCACACCATCAAACGCCCCGGCATCGGGAACAGTATCGATATGCGAACCAATCACCAGGCGCTTTTGCATAGACGCGTCCGATTGAAGGCAGCCGCGCAGGTTGCCGACCGCGTCGATGGAAACCGCCATGCCCAGCTCTTCCATACGCCTGCGAAGATAGGCATGAACCTGGGCGACGGGCGGAGTCAGAAACCGCCGGGTCGTGCGCCCCGGTTCTTCGGTCATGGTTGCAAGCAACTGGCATTCGGCAAGGACTGCGGCGGCCCTCGTTCGATCACTCATGCATTTCGCCGCAATTCGCGTCCTCGCGGCACCGGGTCCATGACGGCATCGGAACCGCGCCCCCAGAAAATGCATTCGCCACGGAGATAGGTTTCAAGCACACGTCCGCGAAGTTGCGCTCCAAGATAAGGCGAAAGCTTATGCCGGAAGCGAAGATCCTGCTCCGTCACAGTCCACTCTTCATCCGGATCGAAGATCACGACATCGGCGTCATATCCAATAGCGAGGGCGCCTTTTTGTCCTTGCCTGCCCTCAACTCCAGCTACACCAGCCAGCCCCGCCAGGCGTGCCGGTTCCTGGGCCAGCCATTTGGAGAGCAATTCCAGATCCCTGGCTTCCAGATCTTTGGATTCCAGATCTCTGCCACGGTGCTTCAGGCCGGTCCACACAATCGGCAGCGCCAGCCCAAGGCTCGCGATTCCGCCCCAGGCCTCATCGAAACGCCCGGTTTCCTTCTGTTTCAACTCGGGTTCACATGGGGAGTGGTCGGTAGCAATCATGTCGATCACGCCCTCGCGCAATCCGTTCCAGAGAGCGTCGCGGTTTGCCGCGCTGCGAATCGGCGGCGCACACTTGTACTCCGTCGCTCCATCGGGAATCTCTTCCGAGGCAAACCATAGATATTGCGGGCAGGTCTCGACAGTAATCTTCAGCCCGGCAGCGCGAGCCTTTTTCAGAATGGGCAACGCCTGAGCACTCGATAGATGCACCACATGCAGCGGCGTGTCGAAGACGACGGCCAGTGCAATCAGCATCTCGATCGCTTCCAACTCCGCCTCATCCGGCCTGGAGGCGAGATAGGTGGCATATTTTCGCCAGTCGCGCTGCTCGGAGTTGAGAAGCGCCGTCGCCTGTTCGACAGGCCCGGCCAGCTCCGCATGCGCCAGCAACGGCAGTCCGGAACCGTGCAGCTTGTCGAGAGCTACGCGTAGCTGCGGTTCATCGACCCAGGCAAAATCGTCAATGCCGGATGGCACCAGGAAGCATTTAAATCCCGCAACGCCTGCCTCGGCCAGCGGAAGCAACTGCTCCTCATTGCCGCCGATGCCCCCGTTGCCGACGATTCCACCCCAGGCTACCCAATCAACCCAGGCTTTTCCTTCGGCAGCTTTTCGCTTGGCTTCGAGTGCATCCGGTGACAGAGTTCCCGGTACGGAGTTAAGCGGCATATCCACAAGCGTAGTTACACCGCCTGCGGCTGCTGCCTGGGTCGCCGTGGCAAATCCCTCCCACGCGATGCGGTTGCCATCTCCATCCCCCGCATCATTGATGTGAACATGTGTGTCGACCATGCCCGGCATCAGGACGAAGTCGCCATAGTCACGCAGATGCGCATCTGGCGGTACATTTCCCCACTCGGCTACTTCGAAGATACGCCCGGCTTTTACCAGCAGAATTGCGGGCCGTACACCTTCTGTCGTTACGACTCGCGTTGACCGGAACGCCCATGTGCGCGTTTCTTTCCAGTTTTCCGCAGGAGATTGACTCGTACTTTCACGAAAACCCTGTGCCATACTGTCCTTAATCCTCGGAGAATTCCTGAAGCCTAAGTGTATCGGAGGTATGCCCTGCTCAATCAGCCAAATCCAGCTCATCTTCGCCGCGCTATTGCACTCGCGACCGAAAACGTACTCTCCGGCAAAGGCGGCCCGTTCGCTGCAGTGATTGTTCGCGATGGAGAAGTTATTGCAGAGGCAGCCAATTCCGTCACTACGAGCAATGATCCCACAGCTCACGGCGAAGTGAACGCGATTCGTGCAGCATGCAAAGCGCTGGGCACATTCACGCTGACAGGCTGTGAGATTTACTCCAGTTGCGAACCATGCCCGATGTGCCTGGCCGCCATCTATTGGGCCCGGCTCGACGCGCTCTATTACGGCAGCAATCAGCAGGATGCAGCCAGGGCTGGCTTTGACGATGCCTATCTCTATGACGAGTTGCGTAAGGTGTACGCGGACCGCAGCATCCCCTCGCAGCAACTGCTTCAGGCCGATGCATGGGAGTGCTTTTCAGCGTGGATCGATCATCCGGCAAAAGTGGATTACTGAGGCTGGCAGCGTTTTTCGCGCTGCTTCAAATACCAAGTTCGCGCGCTGCCATCTCTGTTCCCTCAACCCTCGCCTGAATCTTGCGGAAAGCAGTTTCACGAGCAGTGGATGTATCGTCCGCAAAGGGCGCAAAGCCGCAATCATCCGTTGTCCCCAGTTGCTCCGGTGGCAGAAAAGATGCCGCCTCCAGAACGCGCTCACGCACTTCCATCGCACTCTCCACACGAGGATTAATCGGATCGATAACACCGATGAAGACCAGGGGCTTTGCATCGGAAACCTGCGCAGCCAGATCTCTCACCAGCTTCAACACACGCCCACGATCCGGCTCACTCGCCATCTGCAGGTAAAAGCGACCGACCCGCATCTGGAATAAATCCGGTAACAAACCTGCATAGTCCACATCCGCAGAGTGAGTCGAATCATGATCCCCACCGGGGCATACATGCACGCCAATGAGACAACGTTCCTCGGCAGAGAATCGATCCAGCACATGGTTATTCAGCGCGATAAAACTTCGCAGTAATCCACCGCTCGGATCGAGCTTTAAAGACAACCGTCCCTCGGTGAAATCAATCTGCACACTATCCGCGCCTGCATCGAGAGCGCCGCGAATATCTGTCTCGGCCTCGTCCAGCAGATCGGCTACAAATTCTTCCCGGGCATACCCGGCAATGCCGTCGCTCGGATAGAGCAGACTCAATGCGGAAGCCGAAATCACCGCCTGCTTGATTGGCCGTTGCGTATAACTGCGCGCGGCCTTGAGATAACTCGACGCATGAATTCCATATCGAAACGGACGGGCAGTCAGTCGCGGCAACGGGCGCTGATGTCCATCCGCAAACGGAATCACCACACCATCCGGCGCAAGATTTGTAAGGCCGCTCAGGGGATAGGTGGCAAAGCTTGGCTTCGTCTGTTCGCCATCGGAGAGCACCGGCGATCCCGTCTGCTCCAGACGCGCAATCGTGTCCTTGAGGGCTGCCACGTAGGCTTCGTTCAACACCTCTGAACTCACGATGCCGGCTTGAAAAGAAACCATTGCCTGAATCAATTCAGGAGGACGAGGTATGCTGCCAATCAACTCAGTCGGAATCGCCATGCGCAAAATCCTATCAAGCTTTTGCCGATCCGCACGTCCACCCAAAGGATGAGTCGAGTGGAGGGGAACAGGACAAATCGGCATGCACTGTTGATAACGCGTTCAGTCCAGTTGTGCGATCTATTGCTGTGCTCACACGAAGCATAGATAGAGTTCCCCGCTAAAAAACGATTGCTCTTGCAGCCCCTTTGCGATATTTTCAGAGACTCATCTACCTCCCTGTTTTGAGGCCTCCCTGTTCTGAGAACTCTCTGTTTTTGAGACCGCCGCAGTGAGGCCAGAGATCTAACTCTCTTTCTGATTCCTTCACGCATACCCATCCGGAGGCCCGTTGAGCACAGCCGCAAGCGCCATCGACTCTACTCTCATCAATGACGACCTCGCGCCCACGACAGCCGCACAGCGTACATGGGGAACCTATAACTACATTGCGCTCTGGTTCTCCATGTCGATGGAAATTACGACTTATCAACTTGCAAGCTCGCTCATAGCGAAGGGCATGGACTGGAAGCAGGCAGTCGGTACCGTGTTGCTCGGCAACCTTATCGTGCTCGTCCCGATGCTGCTCAACGCACATGCCGGAGCCCGGTATGGCATTCCGTTTCCAGTCTTTATTCGCGCACCTTTCGGTGTTCGTGGCGCCAACCTCCCGGCAATCCTGCGTGCGCTCGTTGCATGCGGCTGGTTTGGTATTCAAACATGGATCGGTGGCATGGCCATTCACTCCATGCTGCTGGTGGCATGGCCCGGCGTTGCGCAGGCAGAGTGGGTTCTCTGGGCTTGCTTTCTCGGCTTCTGGTTATTGAACATGGTGGTGGTGTGGCGCGGCGTCGAATCCATTCGCTATCTACAGGGCTTTGGAGCGCCGTTCATGTTTGTGATGGCTGCTGCGTTGTTGATCTGGGTGCGCGTCAAGGCAGGCAGTTTTGGCTCGATGCTTTCAACTCCGAGCAGGTTTCATTCATGGCATGAATTCCTGCCTGTCTTCTTTCCAACACTCACAGGAATCGTCGGCTACTGGGCAACCCTCGCTTTAAACATTCCGGACTTCACTCGCTATTCAAAATCACAAGGCGCGCAGATTGTTGGACAGGGCTTTGGCCTGCCTGTCGCAATGACTCTGTATACCTTTGTCGGCATCGCGTGTACCTCGGCATCGGTTGTATTGTTTGGTGAGCCCATCTGGAACCCGATAACTCTGATAGGTCGTTTCCATCAGCCGGTTATAGCGTTCGTCGCACTTATCGCCATACTTGTAGCGACGCTCAACGTCAACATAGGAGCCAACGTAGTCTCCCCATCAAATGATTTTTCCAACCTGTATCCGAGGCTGATCAGCTATCGCACCGGAGGCATGATTACCGGCTTTCTAGGACTGGCGATGCAGCCCTGGAAGCTGCTCGCCACTCCGGATGCCTATATCTTCGGATGGCTTGAGGGCTACTCCGGATTGCTGGGACCGGTGGCAGGAATCATGATCTGTGATTACTTCTTTATCCGCAGGACAAAGCTCGATGTGAACTCGCTCTATCACCGCGACGGAATCTATCACTACAGCAAAGGCATCAACCCGCGCGCGATTATCGCGCTCGTAGTTGGCGTTGTTGTTGCATTGATAGGCATGTTCGTTCCAACGTTGCGTTTCCTTTACGACTACAGTTGGTTCGTCGGATTTTTTCTCGCAGCGCTGATCTATGCATTCCTCATGCACTTATCCCCTGTGCCGATTATGGAGCAGGGCATGAAGCCGAACAAAGGCCCAATTAACGTCCAGCATTGACGCCAGGTATTCGAGACAACATTACTTCACCAGCGCATCCGCAATCGAGAGCGCTTCGTCCAGTGCGTCGATGCCTTCATCGAGTTCGGCTTCGGTGACGATCAGCGGCGGCGCGATTACGAAGTGGCTTATCCAGGCCTGCTGCGCTACGCCGCGAGCCATCATCTTAGCCGCAATCTGATCGACGACAAGCGGCTTGCCCTCGACCTTATCGCTCATCGTGTTGAAAGGCTCCTTGGTCTCGCGATTCTTGACGAGTTCAACCGCCCAGAAGAGGCCCATGCCGCGCACATCGCCGATGGAGGGATGTTTATCTTTGAGCGCTTCCAGCTTGGTGCGCACATACGGTTCAAGCGACGCGGCTCGCTCTACCAGGTTGAGACGCTGCATTTCTTCGATCGTAGCGACAGCCGGTCCCAGGGTCATGGGGTGCGCTTCGTAGGTGTGTCCGTGGGCGAAGTAATGCTCTTCGAAGTAGTCGGCTATCTTAGTCGTAGTGGCGCAGAGGCCAAGTGGAACATAGGCGGAAGTTATGCCTTTGGCTGTGACGAGGATGTCGGGTTTTACTCCCCAGTTATCGACGGAGAACCACTTACCCGTGCGTCCCCAGCCAGCCATAACTTCATCGGCGATGAGCAATACGCCATTTTCTTCGCAGATAGCTTTGAGCCGCGGCAGATATTCTTTCGGCGGAACAAGTACGCCGTTCGTTCCCACGACTGGTTCTACGATGACCGCAGCAACATCGCTCTCATTACGGATCATGTGCTCGATGTAATCCGCACACGCGATGTTGCAGCCGGGATAGGTGTGCTTGATAGGGCACTTGTAACAGTTCGTCTCAGGCGCGAAAACGAAGCCCTGCCCCTTGCCGCCTGGCTCCATCGCCCAGCGACGCGGATCGCCTGTCGCTGCAATCGATGCAGTGGTAGAGCCATGATACGAACGATAGCGCGAAATGATCTTGGTCTTGCCCGTATACATGCGCGCAATCTTGAAGGCCGCTTCATTGGCCTCCGTGCCTGAAGTTGCGAAGAAAAACTTCTCCAATCCCTCAGGCAGCACTTCGAGAAGCTTCTTGCTCAGGCGTGCTCGCGAGGTTGTCGCATATCCCGGAGCCATGTAGGGAATATCGCGCGCCTGCTCCGCAATCGACTCGATGACGCGCGGATTTTTGTGGCCCAGATTGACGCACATGAGCTGAGAGGAAAAATCCAGATACCGCTTGCCCGCCGCATCCATGAAGTAGCAACCCTCAGCGTCCACCACATGCATTGGCTTCCATGTCTTCTGGATGCGCCATGTTCCGTAGTTATTGGCGCGCGTGATAGATGTGACTTCTTCCGTAGTTAACAGGCCGTTGATAAGTGCGTCACTCATGGATTATTCCCCCGCAAGTTGGTCCTCAAATCCTACCACTACTGCATCCCGCACCTTCTAATATCCGAGAAGGTCGATCACGATCAGCGCTCTTCAGGCTGCGATGGCAATGCATTTTCTTTAGAAGAAACGGGCATCAAATGGGTGTTCATACGTCCTGGTAATTTTCAGCAGATTGGCTTCGGCGTGCCGAGGATTTACGAGCATGTTCCATGTCTCGGGGACCAGTACGCTGGGAACTTGCAGTAGAAAGGAACGTCCTTCAGAAAGCCACAGATCCCCCACCGCCTGCGTCACGGTCATGTCGTCGGTCCAGTTAGCAGTGAATGTATCGGCTTTGACTGTTTCTTGTGAAAGCGTATCCGGCCCTTCAATTCTCAGCACCTGAAAACGCTCAGGGCGATCCTCGGAGTCGATTTCGAGATGGACAAGGATTTCAAGCAAGGCGGTTGCTGGATTCAAGGTGCAATAGACGACCGGACGGCCCTTTGTGTGCCAGCGGCCGGACACATACAGGCCTCCCACTCCGTCTAAAGTCTCGTGGTTACTGACTCTCCAGAGGATCACAGGGCAATTCTCAAGCCGCGAATCCGTAGTCGAGTTGCAACAGCATCTCTTCTACAAGTCGCGCGCCAGCCTCAGTCCGCAGCATCTCAAGTGGGCTGCGTCCCTCGAAACGAGCCTTTGCCTTGCGTAGCCAACGCGAGGCTTTCGCGTCATCGCCAAAAACCTCTTCAGCGAGTGAGGTGACACGAGCGATCCGAACGGCGCGGTCCGATTCATCGTGGGTCAGAGACTCATGGCGAGTTTTGCGGTGTGCCAGGGTTCGTCGCGGAAGAATGAAGCTGTAGATTTCTTCATCGCTCATCCCATGATTGGAAAGCGACTCGACAGAGGCGAGCGGGAGGCGTTCATCCACCAGCCGGGCGAGGTCACGGTCTGAGCGTAAGGGCGTCACCCCAAGTTTGGCCTCTATGCGGCGATAGAACATCGCCGGTTCTCGCCTGGCACGAACCTCGGCAGCTTGAGCCATAAAGACCTCCCTGGCAACCTGCCAAAATTATAGTGGCAACTTGCTCAAGTCGCAACTAAGGCCAAATCTTCTCAAATCTGCCTGCCACAAGCGCAGAGCTGCAGCGATCTTCCCAATTAGGAAACGTCTGCCTCCGGAAGTAGGATAACCACAAATTCGCCTAGCTGAAGTGTCTCGCCCACGCCTCTACCCATGCGGTCGAGAGCGTTCTCCACGGTCCCCAGAAATACAACAGCGTGGCGCCATACTCGGTCAACAGCAGGGCCGCCGCGCCCATCACAAAAGACCGGATCAAGCGACCACGCCACCAGTCCCAGGCGACCATCAGGACAATCAGCAGCACATTGCCATAGAACACTTCGGCGAACCATGGAATCACGTGGGTTGGCTCGGGCAGGAAATACCCGGAAATGCGCGAGAACCCAGGATCGGCCAGCGAGACTGTCGCCAGTATCATCATTCTCTTGTGCGCAGCCGGATTCTTCCTGAGCGCTATTCCCCATGCCAGCAGAATCAGAAACCCGGCAATATCCAGCAGGTTCACCGACAGAAACGGCGGACCGCTCGGGTCGTCGTGTAAATGCGGCACCTTGGACGCCATCGCCGCCCACGGTCCCATCACTGCCATCAGGCACGCCCATCCCGCGGCAAACCAGCCCAGCCTGCGATGCCATGCCACACGGTCGCGCAGCACCAGCAGCACCTGCGCCGCCAGCAATAACAGCCATATCGTGAACACAGCCGCATGTACATGCACAACCCAGGACGCTGGGGGATTTTCATGCATGTACCGGGGAATATCCATGCCGAATCCGGCAATGATTCCCACACACAGGATGCCGAGCCACACCGCAGAAGGCACGCGGTCTTCCCGTGCGCTCCACGTGCCACGCACATGCAACTTCGCCCTCGAACTTCGTACCGTCGGCGCTGTCGCCATCCACACCTTCTGTTGTTGTCTTGGAATAAGGTTGCTGGATAGACCTGTGGACGTCAACCAAATTTCTGGCGAATGCTTTGTTTCTGTGACCGAAGATGTCGTGGATGGCAGGCTCGAAAGCAAAAGCAGATTCCCTGCGGAAATGACAGCAAGAAAAGCAAAAGACTGACCCTTTGCTTAGGGTGACAACTGGAGATGCAAAAGCAAACCCCCGGCTGGTGGCCAGGGGTTTGTGGTTGAGTTGGACTTTGTTTTATGCGCTGTAAAGCAGGATTCCGTCGGTCTTTTCTTCCGACTCGCTGGGCGTGTTCGAGACCGAGCGATAGAAGAGTTGGTTGTTGACGATGTAGACCTCCAGGAAGGCAGGACGATCGGTGATGTGGCCGCCGATGAGTGCTTCCGAGAGCGGGTCTTCAATGTAGCGTTGCAATGCACGGCGCAGAGGACGTGCCCCGTAACTGCGGTCGCCGAGGGTCTTGTCGAGAATCCACTTCTTGGCTTCACCATCCACTGAGATAGTGATCGATTTCTGCGCCAGATTCGCGTTGAGCTGGTTGACCAGCAGGTCCACGATCTGGATCAGGTCTGCATCCGACAACGACTGGAAGAGGATGACTTCATCGATACGATTGAGGAACTCTGGATTGAAGGTGCGTTTGACTTCACCCTTCACCAGCTCTTCAATCTTCTCCATCACCAGGTCTTCACGATCGCTTGAGAAGCCGAGGCCTTTGTTCTTCTGCAAGTGCCGCGCGCCAATGTTGGAGGTCATGATGATGATGGTGTTCTTGAAGTCGACCGTGTTGCCGAGGCCGTCGGTGAGCTGCCCGTCTTCAAAGACCTGCAATAGCAGGTTGAAGACATCCGGGTGCGCCTTCTCGACTTCGTCGAGCAGTACGACAGAGTAGGGCGAACGCTTGACGCGCTCGGTCAACTGACCGCCTTCTTCGTAGCCGACGTAGCCCGGAGGCGAACCGATCAGCTTCGATACGGAATGCTTCTCCATGAACTCCGACATATCGAAGCGGATCAGTGCCTTCTCGCTGCCGAAGAGGAACTGCGCCAGGGTACGCGCGACTTCCGTTTTGCCGACGCCGGTGGGGCCGAGGAAAAGGAAGCTGCCGATGGGTCTTGCTGGAGACTTGAGGCCTGCGCGGGAGCGACGAATCGCACGTGCCAGCGCAGAGATTGCCTTGTCCTGCGAGATAACGCGCCGGTGAAGTTCTTCTTCCACGCGGAGCAGTTTTTGCGTCTCTTCTTCCTTGATCGAAGTGATCGGCACACCTGTCCAGCGGCTGACTACGTCCTCGATATCTTCGCGGCCTACGATACCGGCGGCGGAGTCATCGAGATGATATTTTTCGCGCAGGGTGCGAAGATTCTCGCGCTCTTTGCGTTCTTCGTCGGAGTAGAACCGCGCCTTCTCAAATTCATGATTGGCAATCGCGTTTTCCATGCGATGCACTATGAACTTGATACGCTTTTGAACCTCGGTAATCTCTTCGGGAAGGGAAGTCTGGCGAAGCTTTACGCGCGCGCCCGCTTCGTCGATGAGATCGATAGCCTTGTCAGGCAGGAAGCGATCCGGGATGTAGCGATTCGAGTGCGAGACAGCGAATTCGATGGCCGCATCGGTGTAGCTGACCGCGTGGAACTTTTCGTAACGATCCTTGATGCCCATGATGATGCGGATGGCATCGACTTCGTTAGGCGGCGGGACTTTTACGGCCTGGAAGCGGCGTTCGAGCGAGCGATCTTTTTCAATCGATTTGCGGAACTCCGCCGGTGTCGTCGCGCCGATGCACTGAATCTCACCGCGTGACAGAGCGGGCTTGAGGATGTTGGCTGCGTCGAGCGAACCCTCCGCAGAACCGGCGCCAACCAGCGTGTGCAACTCATCTATGAAGACGATGGAGTTTTGATTCTCCATCAGCTCTTTCATGATGGTCTTGAGACGCTCTTCGAACTGGCCGCGATATTTTGTTCCTGCGACGATGAGCGAAAGATCGAGCGCAAGCACGCGCTTGTCGGCGAGGAAACTCGGTACTTCGCCATCTGCAATGCGCTGAGCAAGGCCTTCGACGATAGCCGTCTTACCTACGCCAGGCTCGCCGATCAGCACGGGATTGTTTTTGGTGCGGCGGCAGAGGATTTGGATAACTCGTTCAAGTTCACCGTCGCGGCCGACGAGTGGATCGAGCTGGTTGTCCATCGCCGACTGCGTAAGATCGCGGCTGAACTCAGCCAGCAGGCTGCTCTCACGCTGACGGGCCTGCGTTGGCGCTTTCTCCTGCGTAACGCGTGCCAGCTCTTCGCGAATCTGCGCCAGCTTCAGGCCGCGCTCCTGCAATATCTCAGCCGCGAAGCACTTCTCTTCACGCAGCAATCCCAGTAGCAAATGTTCCGTGCCGATATGCTTGTGGCCTAGTCGCTCGGCCTCTTCCGCTGCATAGGCGAGCACGCGCTTGCATTCATTCGAGAGCGGCAAATCGACGGAGGTCGAAACCTTCTCGCGGATGGTGGTATGCGCCTCAATCTGCTTGCGGATCGACTCCACCGAAGCATGGGAGCGCAAAAATCGGTTGGTGAGTGCCTTGTCTTCGCGCAACAGGCCGAGCAGCAAGTGCTCAGTCTCGATGTAAGGCGAGCCGAACTGGCTGGCCTCATATCTGGCAAAGAAAATAACGCGCCGCGCCTTCTCCGTGTAGCGTTCGAACATGATGCTCCTTTTCGTATGACTATCGGCTGCGGTGGCTGTTCGCGAGAAACATGCGAACAGGTTGGGTTGGGAATTTACAGTCGATTGTCCTCGGAGGCACCTACCAGCCTGCCCCCTGCCAAACGCAATACCCGGGTACATCGCCCGGCCAGTTCAATATTGTGCGTTACCAGTACGGAGGTAAGTCCGTGTTCCTCATGCAGTCTTTCAATCAAACTAAAAACCATCTCTGCCGTGGCGTCATCCAGATCGCCGGTGGGCTCATCGGCCAGCAGCAGCTTCGGATTGGTCACCAGTGCTCGCGACAGCGCCACGCGCTGCTGTTCGCCGCCGCTCAACTCGCCGGGGCGGTGAGTGGCTCTGTCGGCCAATCCTGTTTCACCCAGCCAATGGGCGGCTTGCTGCATCGCTTCTTTCCGCGCCACTCCGCGTGCAAGTAACGGCATTGCAACGTTTTCCTGCGCCGTAAATTCGGGCAGCAGGTAGTGAAACTGCCATACGTATCCGACTTCCTCATTGCGAAAACGGGCCGCTTCCCGGGTGCTCAATTGAGTCACCTGAGTTGAGGCGCAGTATATCGTTCCAGCGGATGGCGCATCAAGAGCGCCCAGCATGTGCAAAAGTGTGCTTTTTCCCGATCCGGATTGGCCGACGATGGCGACCAGCTCGCCGCGCCCTATCTCCAGGTCGAGGCCGTCGAAGAGACGCAAGGCTCCGCGCGCCGTTTTATATTCCTTGCGCAGGCCCGTAACCCGCACCATTGGCTCACGAACCAGCTTTTCCCTACCCCCGGCACCGGAAAGCGCAACACTCCCGATTCCGTTCGCAGGGCCGCCATAGTTGGCGTCGGAGTTCGGGGTGGAGAGGCTTTGTGTCATTCCTGTGACTCATATCCTATCGCGCTGCAACAGGCTGTCCACGCTTTTGCTCGTAGAGAAATTACTACTTTTGTTGGATGCATGGGGACGCCGTTCGGAAGCAGCCGAATCCGGATTGAGCGCTGGATGAAGATAAAAAACGATTCTCAGGTATTCAGCACAGGTGTATGGCATCGTTATTGGCCAGCTATTGGGCCAGAATCTCGTGCATAGCTACCGCCCAGGCCTTCTGCAGAGGCTCAGGGCTTTTCCGCAGACGCGCCTTTTCCGCGCGACGGGCGGGCGCTGCCGTCCTCGATGCACTTGTCGGAGACGCGCACCGGGTTGGAACACTGCCCGTAGGCTCCGCGCACAAACGCGCGATAGAGGCGGTTAACGTCCACCTTCTGGCCGGTGCGTACCTCGCGCTCGACGGCCGAGTGCATGGCCGAGAGCAACTGCGGCTTCAGCTCCGTCAGAACTTTTTCAATGTAGATGTACGGCAATCTTCCTCCTGTAACCGTCTTACTCACGATACAGGGGCGGCCGCATTTATTTCTTTTCTGAGACGGATAAGCGTGCAATCCGCCCCTTTGGCCCCACTGCAAAGGGTAAGGACAAGGCATTCCAGTTGCCATTGTCGAGCGGCTGCCAGGTCTTGCCGTCGTCGCGGCTCACATCCGAGCCGTTGGTTCCAGCGGTGATCCACGCCTCCAGCTCGGCGCTGAAAGCGACCGCCGAGCGGTAGCCATGGGGTGGTGTGCCTGCCGCCGTCCAATGAAGCCCCTTATCCGTAGACCACGCAGCAGTTCCAGTCGATTCACCGGGTTTTTGATAGTCGCCGCCGGTGGCGATCATTGTCACCTGCAGCGCAACAGTATTGCGATAAGGGAGGGACTCCGAATGGGCGGCAATCGAGAAAATCCCGGCAGAATCCGTTCCGCTGGTCAGGGGAAGACTGATCCTTCTCCAGCTGTGCTCCGGGGTCTTCTCAATCCACAGCAGCGCGCCGTCTCTGCCTCCGGAGGCGAAGATCTGCGGCATGTGGTCATTGTCCTGATTTCCGGGAAACAGGCTGTTGCTGGCAGCAAAGCCTGCCACATTGACGCCGCGGAGCGCGAGATCGGGGCTTTGCCGTGCGCTCCATGTAGCGCCGGAGTCGTGCGTATCGAAGATGCGAAAACTGCCGTGGACAGGATCGCCCAGCAGCGAACCCACCCAAAGCGGTGTTCCGCCCTCCTCTGACCAGTCGGCAAAGAAGCTGTCGAAGAACCCATCCGGGCTGTCAGGATTTTTGAAGAGCAGCGTCCACGATTTGCAGCCGTCATCCGTCCGATAGAGGCGGCTTTGCGTCCCGGGACCGGAAGACATCACGATAGCCTTCGCTCCATCCCAGGCCTGAACACCGCGAAAATCCAACGCCTGCCCGTCAGGCGGGGTAGCGCATTTTGTCCAATGAACGCCACTGTCGATGGTTTTGAGAACCGTCCCTTCCGTTCCGCTCGTCCAGGCAACTTTGCCGTCGATCGAGTAGATTCCACGCAGCGAAGCCGTCGTCCCGGATTCCTGCATGGTCCACGCAAGCGCCTGGGACGATTCGGCCATTCCTGCAGGCATTTGGGCACACATCGAACCATAGCCCAACAGAAAGATACCGCTCATGATCGCAGATGGTTTACAGAAAGAAATACGCATTGCCCAAAGTATAGAAGGCCAAGCGTGGCTTCTATAAGCTCTGATCCCCAGAAGCGATAGAGAACGAGACAGCGCAGCACCAGGCGATTGACTGTGAGCTGCAGCTTCAGCCGCAAAACAAAACGCATAATATGCAGAGAATTATTCTATAAACACGCACAATCAGAAGAGGCGATTGAAGCGAATTGCCCTTGCTTTTTTGGCTGTCATTCCCGCAGGGAATCTGCTGTTAGCACTCGCCAGCTCGTAGCAGCCCGTTTCCGGCCGCTCGTCCGTACCTGTATGTAAATCTACATAGCCCCCCTGGGGGGGGCTATGATTCGTCATCCATTCGCCTGAGTTTGGTTTTTGGGCTGATCTTCAGCCCAAAAACCAAACATCATTAAACCTTGGACTGGAAGAAGTCGAGCGAAAGCTTCAGTCCTTCACGCAGGCCGATTTGCGGCTCCCATCCAAGCAGTTTCTTGGCCTTGGAAATATCCGGTTTGCGGCGTGTAGGGTCATCCTGAGGCAGCGGCTCAAAGCGAAGTTCGCTGCGTTTTCCTGTGACCGTAGCGGTTATTTCGAGAACGGCTTCGGCGCATTCGAGAATCGTGAATTCAGTGGGATTGCCAATGTTCGTCGGCAGATGCTCATCGGATCGCGAAAGGCGAAGGATGCCCTCAATGAGATCGGCTACGTAGCAGAAACTGCGTGTCTGCTGGCCATTGCCATAGACGGTCAGCGGTTCTCCGCGCAAAGCCTGCATCACAAAGTTGGAGATCACGCGGCCGTCAGAGGGATGCAGGCGTGGTCCGTAAGTATTGAAAATGCGAACCAGGTGCGTGTTAACGCCGCGATAGCGGTTGTAGGCCATCGTCAGGGATTCGGCATAACGCTTGGCTTCGTCATAGACCGAGCGAGGGCCTACAGGATTGACATTGCCCCAGTAGTTTTCCGTCTGCGGATGTTCCAGCGGATCGCCGTAGCACTCAGAGGTGGAGGCATGAAGGAAGACAGCTCCATACTTATGTGCAATTTCCAGCGTGTTTTCGGTTCCAACGGAGCCTACGCGAAGTGTTTCAAGCGCAAGTCTCAGGTATTCCGGCGGGCTGGCAGGCGAAGCCATGTTGTAGACCGCATCGACCTTGCCGGGATCGAATGGCTGGCATATATCGCGTTCTTCAAAGGCAAATCGCGATTCAGATTTCAAGTGCGCGATATTACCGAGATTGCCGGTGGAAAGATTGTCTATACCAAGGACGGTGTGGCCCTCGCCGAGAAGACGATCGGTCAGGTGAGAGCCTAGAAAGCCGGCTGCGCCGGTCACAAGTACACGCATAGTCAAAGAATTACGCTCCGGGGAAAGTGCGCATCAACATAAATTTCTGGCGGGAACCGAAATTCCCGCCGGTAGTTTTGCATTTTGCAGATTAGGAAAGCACCAGTTTGCGCGGTTTACCCTGCTGTGCCGTGTAGGCTGCGGGTCGACCCACGCTGACGTAAGTGAAACCCTGCTCCTGCATCTCTGCTGGCTTATACAGGTTGCGTCCGTCAACAATGATCGGGAAGCGCAGTGCCTGATTGAGCTTCTGCAGATCGAGCTTCGCGAACTCTGCCCAGTCGGTGAGGATGAGCAGGGCATCGGCGCCTTCAGCCGCGTTGTAGGCACTGGTCGCGTAGCTGAGATTTGCGGACGGAGGCAGAACCTCTTTCGCACGGTCCATTGCTGCCGGATCGTACACGGTGATCGATGCACCAGCGGAGAGCAGCTTCTTGATCACATCAATGGCTGGAGAGTCGCGGATATCGTCGGTATCACCCTTGAATGCCAGGCCGAGGGCGGCCAGCTTCTTGCCCCGAAGGGTCCACAGAGCGGAGCGCACTTTGTTGAAGAAGACTTCCTGCTGGGTTGCGTTGATCTTGCGGACTTCTTCCAGAATCTGAAAGTCGACACCCTGCTGCTGTGCGACCCAGTAAAACGCTGCAACATCCTTAGGGAAGCAGGAGCCGCCATAGCCGAGGCCTGCGCGCAGAAACTTCGGTCCGATACGGGAATCGAGGCCCATGCCGGCGGCAATGTCTTCGATGTCCGCGTCAACGGATTCGGCAAGGTTTGCCACTGCGTTGATGAAGGAAATCTTGAGCGCAAGAAAGGCGTTGGAAGCGTGCTTGATGATCTCGGCGCTCTGTGCGGAGGTGACCAGCAGTTTTGCCGGGTTTTCCGCGCTCAACATGCCTGGAAGAGCTCCTGGCTGCGAGAAGTAGCTGCCATCGGTGAGCGGCGCGTAGATGCGCTGCAGAACCTCGGCGGCGCGTGGGTTGTTGGCGCCGACGACGATTCGGTCAGGATGCAGGAAGTCGATGATCGCCGTGCCTTCGCGGAGGAATTCCGGATTGGAAACGACATCGAAGTTTTCAGGGGTTACGCCGTGGCGATGCATAACGCGGCTGATCCACTCATTGGTGTAGACCGGAACCGTGCTCTTTTCCACGATGACTTTGTAGCCGTTGACGGCGCGTGCAATCTCGCTGACCACAGCCTCAACGTAGGAGAGATCTGCCGATCCTGTGCTGCCCTGAGGGGTGCCGACGGCGATGAAAATCGCTTCGCACTCTGCAACAGCCGCGCCCAGATCCGTGGTGAACTCGACACCGCGGTTCAGGTGCTTGGCGAGCAGATCGGGGAGATGATGCTCGTAGATGGGCACTCCACCTTCACGAAGTTGTTTGACCTTAGCCTCGTTGTTGTCGACGCAGATGACCTTGTGGCCTATCTCGGCGAAACATACGGCAGCGACCAGACCCACATAGCCTGATCCGATAACACAGATACTTACTTGCTTCGACATGCGCGACGACTCCTTGTCGATATAAGAACGGGGGCAGATTGTAAAAGAAATGCCCGCGAGTTAAGGTTGGCGGCGATCCCTGACTGCTGTAACCGGATATTCATAATGGTGACAGGCCAATACGGGTTGCACACCTCCCAGGTATGGCCGACTTCAGCCGAAATTTGCTGGAGTCAAAGGAAAATATACGAGCTCCGAGCTTACCTGTCTGTTTCAGGTTATCTGGAATGAGCGATAAGAAGAAATATTTTTTAGATAGTGTGCGATGGTCTGGAAGGCTCTGCGGGGTAACATGCACGGTTTTTTGCTCGTGCCCGTCATGTGTCTATCGTGTGTCTGTAAGGTGTTCAGGGGTTGTGGCTTTGTTAGAGTGAGGGTACGGAAACTCGATTGAGAGTTTCACAATGCGGAGTTTAAAGATGGCTAAATCTGAAGTTGAATCTCTTGCGCCCTTTCGGCTGGAGCCGCTATTCGTACAGCGTATCTGGGGTACGGCTGATCTTCGTCCCTGGTACGACCACGTAACCGCACCGGGCGCAGGTGACCCGATTGGCGAGGTATGGCTGACGGGCGATAGCTGCAAGGTGCTGGATGGACCGCTGGCCGGAAAGACGCTGGCGGATGTTTTCGCCGATCAGTCCGTTGCCATGCTCGGGGCCAGGTATGGAGACAAGTTTGGAGGCAAGGACGCAGAGCGGACAGCGGGGCAGTCGCCATTGCTGCTCAAGGTGATTTTTGCCCAGGAAAAGCTGAGCGTGCAGGTACATCCGGACGACCGCCTGGCGCAGAAGTACGGACAGCCCCGGGGCAAGACCGAATGCTGGTATGCACTGGCAGCCGAGCCGGGTGCAAAGGTCGCAGCAGGGCTCAAGCCTGGCGTTACGCTGGAGCAGATCGAGCAGGAAGTCACTGACGGAACGCTGGAGCAGAGCCTGGAAGTGCTGCCGGTTGCAGCGGGCGACATGGTATTTGTCGATGCCGGTACGGTGCATGCAATCTGGCCTGGATCGGTGCTGTTGGAGACGCAGCAGAACTGCGATATTACCTATCGTCTGTTCGATTATGGGCGTCCGCGCGAGCTGCATGTGGCCAAGGCTCTGGAGGCGATTCGCTTTCAGACGGCCGCCGGAAAAGTGCCTCCGGGCGAGCTTTCGGCTGGCCGCTCTGTGCTGGTCGAGAGCGATTATTTCCGCGTGGAAAAGGTCTTTGTGCAGGGAACGAGATCGGGCGACTCGTTGAACTCGGCTTCGCAGAACTTGACTTCGCAAGCGGGTGAGCCAGCCGGTCTGCAATATCTGTTTGCCGCAGAGGGAGCAGGCGTGATCTCGGCTGTGGACGGCGCTGCTTTTGAGAGCGTGACGCTGCCGAGCCGCGGCATCGTGGCTGTTCCTGCAGCAGCTCCGGCGTGGCAGATTGAGGATCGTGGAGGATTGGAGTTGATTCGGATCACGCCACGATGGCCGGCGCAGGAAGCCGGATCGATTGCATGACGGACCACGTAACGGATCGCATAAAGGCTCGGTCGTGGCGGGAATCGGTGGTTGAATACATCCGCGTGGAGGCGACTCCAGCGGATAAATTCGGCCACCAGCCTCGTCTCTATGCTCTTGCGCAGCAGATTGCCAAGGGGCAGGATTGTGACGACGATGTGCTGTTTGCCGCCGCGTGGATGCACGATCTGGGGGTTTTTATCGGTCATCGGCCGAGTGACCCAGTTGAACTTGCGCGCTGGGATCATGTGCCGTACACCATTTCACGCAGCAGGGAACTGCTGCCGCAATGGGGGTTTCCAGCGGAGAAGCTGGAGGTTGTCGCTGAGACTATTCGGACACATGAGGCGAAATATACGCCGCTGGTGCCCGAAGCCGTTGTGCTGCGAGATGCGGATATCCTGGAGCAGCTTGGGGCGATTGGCGCGTTGCGAGCCTTCGTCAAGGTAGGGCGAGATACGCGGTATGCGACGTATTCCGATGTAATTCCAGTTTTGGAGCGGGCTCTGACGGTATTGCCAGGCCTGTTGCAGCTTGAGGTTTCACGGGAGCTTGCCAGGGAGAGAGTTGCTGCCTTGCGGTCTTTGTTGGAGGCAATCCGGGCCGAGGCTGCTGGTAACCTTCATTAGCCTCAGCGAATATACATACCTGTTTGAATATCGAATAACGGTACATTTTTAATCAAAATCAAACACAAATCAGCGTAGCTGCTTTGTTTGCAACTCTATGCAATTTCTTTACATGTAATTTGTCTAGTCCGATGTACACTGCCAATTAGACGGCCTCGGGGGAGGAGGTCTGCATTACAAGGAGACGTTGAATGCGATCGAAGCTTGTTCTGGCAGCACTTTTCTTCCTCTCAACTTTGCCTGTTTTAGCCCAGGTGGCTCCTGCCGCCAGGATAAGTGGACTTCCTCTAGGAGTTGGTGCAGGTCTGTCGGACTATAGCGTCGATTATGGTCCGGGACGCAGGATGCTTGGTGTGTCGGCCTGGGCTGACTACAGTTTGTTTCACGGCTTGGGAATCGAAGCTGAAGGTACGTCGATTTTGTGGGACAAGCCTAGTTCCTTGCCTCGCATGAAGCAGGAAACGATCAAGGGCGGGGCGATTTACAAGTATCACCAGGTCTTCCACGTTCGTCCTTATGTGAAGGGGCTTATTGGATTGGGAAAGATTGATTTCCCCTCAATTAATCCCTTGTATACGCAGGACACCTTTACCATGTACGCAATTGGCGGAGGTGTTGAGTACAAGGTGTGGAAGACGCTCTCTGTACGGGGCGACTATGAGTATCAGTATTGGTCGAACTATCAAGGGAGTAATTACTTGAACCCGAATGGATTCACGATAGGTGCGACTTACTATCTGCGCGGTGTTCACAGGCATTACTAAGTCGAGCAAATTTTTCTGGATTAGTTAAGTTGGAGCTTGGATGCTATCGATTCCAGATAGGGTTGCCCATCTGAATCAAAATCACAACGCTTCTATTCTCTATCTTGCTATTCAATCTGTTGGTACACTGAGTTAAGACCGTCTCCGGCGTTTTCATAGAAATGCCTCTACTGCGCAGGCGATTTTACTTGTTGCGCTTTTGCTAAGCACGGCTCATGCCATGACATTTTATTTGCATTCATCCATTTTTGAAAGGAATACCTAGCCATGCATATTCGAGGCGCACACGCACTGGTTTGCGGAGCGGGCGGTTTTATCGGCGGTCATCTTGTGAATCGGCTTTTCGATGAGGGTGCGGCCAGTGTACGAGCGGTTGATGTGAAGCCGCTGGACGAGTGGTATCAGACAAACCCCAAGGCTGAAAGCCTGGTTCTCGACCTGCAGGAAAAAGATGCCTGCCTCACGGCGACTGAAGGCACTGATTCTGTTTTTCAGCTAGCCGCGGATATGGGCGGAATGGGCTTTATCGAAAATAACAAGGCGCTTTGCATGTTGAGCGTTTTGACCAATACGCATATGTTGCTGGCGGCCCGTAAGACCGGTGTAAAGCGGTTCTTCTATTCTTCGTCCGCATGCGTATACAACGGCGAAAAGCAGACCAATCCGGATGTGGTTGCTCTGAAAGAAGAAGATGCTTATCCTGCGTTGCCGGAAGATGGCTATGGCTGGGAGAAGTTGTTCAGCGAGCGCATGTGCCGGCATTTCTCTGAGGACTACGGCCTGGAGACACGCGTGGCGCGTTTCCACAATGTTTACGGCCCTCTGGGTACGTGGACAGGCGGACGTGAAAAGGCTCCAGCGGCGATCTGCCGCAAGGTGCTTGAGGCCAAGGCCTCGGGCAAGCATGAGATTGAGATCTGGGGCGACGGTCATCAGACGCGCAGCTTCATGTACATCGATGATTGCACCAAGGGCGTTCTTGACATCTATCACAGCGATATTCTTGAGCCGATCAATCTTGGTTCGAGCGAGCTTGTGACGATCAATCAACTGGTGGATATCGCGGAAGATCTTGCCGGTGTAAAGCTGAAGCGCAACTACAACCTGAGCGCACCCAAAGGCGTGAACGGGCGCAATAGCGATAACACCAAGATCCTGGGTTACTTGAACTGGGAACCAAGCATCAAACTTCGCGATGGGCTTGCGCAAACGATGTCCTGGATTGAGCAGGAAATGCTTACCACTGTTACCAGCAGGTAGGAGTATTGCATGAATTCTGTTTCACGGTTTCAGCAGATTCTGGGAGTGCGCTTTTTTGTAGGCGACGCCCAAGGAGCCATTGAGGAGGTGTCGCAGCACGGCGGTCTCGTCGTCGTGCCTGCGGCGCCAGCACTCAAGAACTTGGCTGTTGACAAGGGCTATCGGGAGGCTTTGCTGGGGGCGGATTTTGCTATCGCCGACAGCGCCTTCATGGTGCTCTTGTGGAACCTGATTGATCGCAATCGTATCCCCAAGTTATCCGGATTGAAGTATCTTCGCGCATTAGTGGAGGAGCCTGATTTTCAGAAGGGTGGCTCCTTCTGGGTTATGCCCACTGCTGCCAGCGCGCAACGTAACTTGCGCTGGTTGCAGGAGGCAGGTGTCCAGATTGCAAGCGAGGATGTGTATCTTGCTCCGCTTTACGGGCATGTAATTTCGGATGAGGAGTTGTTGGAACGCCTCGAAGAGCGCCAGCCCAAGCACATCGTGCTGGGGATTGGCGGCGGAACGCAGGAGCGGCTTGGGTTGTATCTGAAGCAGAATCTCAGCTATCGCCCGGCGATCCATTGCATCGGTGCGGCAATTGCGTTTCTGAGCGGCGATCAGGTACGCATTCCAGTCTGGGCGGATACGCTTGGTCTGGGCTGGCTGTGGCGTACGGTTGCCGATCCGAAGCGGTTTTTCCCGCGGTACTGGGATGCCCGGCACCTGGCGCCCCTGCTCCTGAAATACAGAGACCGGTTGCCTATCACTACGGCTTAGCTGAGATCACAGTAATTGGATTCACCGTAATTGCATTTTTCTGCTGATTGCTTTTTTTATTGATCCACCTTTTGTAGCCAGTCATAATTTTTTTGATCTGACGGGGCATTCCTTGAGAGAGGATTGCCCCGTTGAACTTTGCATCGAATTTAATGTGCGGAACTTTTCGGTGCGGTCTGGGTCTAACAATGTGAGAGTCGTAGACTTCCTCCTCGTTGAGGTGGATAGTGGACGACGGACGGAAATTTCGTGAGTTCGTGATTGCGAAAGAACTTACACAGGAGCAGGATGATTACCATGAAGAATAATACTTTCCGCTCGTTTTATCCGGCGCGCCGCAAAACGGGTTTGGCGCTGGTTCTTCTCGGCGGCTTAGCCGGATTTGGGAATATTGCTGCATTGGCACAGGATACTGCTGATTCAGGGGCACAGGCTTCGGCCCCCGCTGGACAGCGCTCCGATGGGCAGATTGAGATGGATGTTGTCCATGCTCTGGATGCCTCTCAAGAGCTGAAGCAGGACTGGATCACGGCAGGGACCGTGCAGGGTGAAGTTACGCTCTCCGGTACCTCAGGTACGGAAGACAACCGCAAGCTTGCGGAGTCGATTGCCAGCAAGGTGTCGGGCGTGACCAAGGTTGTAAACAACCTCAAGGTCGGCGATCCGCAGACTGCTGCGCAGCAGAATAATGCGCAGCCGCAGGATCAGCAGAATCCGGCTGACGATCAGGGCCAGTATGGGGATCAGGGTCAGGATCCGAGCCAGGGTCAGGATCCAGGTCAGGGACAATACCCGGCCCAGGGTCAATATCCCGCCCAGGGCCAGGCTCAGGGACAATATCCTCCGCCGCAGGGTCAGTATCCTCCTCAGGGTCAATATCCCCCGCAAGGGCAGTACCCAGCTCAGGGCCAGTATCCTGGCGGCCAGCAGGCTGCCAATAACGGACCGATGCCGCCTCCCGGAGCGCGTCAGAACTACGCTCAACCGCAGGGTCCTCAGCAGCCTATCGGACCTGTGACACTGCCTCAGGGAACTCTGCTGAAGGTTCGAACCAGTGAGCCTGTGGGCAGCAAGATGGCCAAGGAAGGCGCTGCGATCGAGTTCACCGTGGCTCGGGATGTGTACGCTGCAGGCATTCTGGCTATTCCGCGTGGCGCAACGGTTCACGGCGTGGTCACGAATGTGAAGAAAGCGGGCGCGCTTGGTGGACGTCCGGAAGTAGGACTGAATCTGCTGTCGCTGGATCTTGGCGGCAAAAACTATGCTCTGGCCACGGATCCTTACCAGGTGCAGGGGCCGAACAAGGCTGGTCGTACCGCAGGTAATGCCATTGGCGGCGCTCTATTTGGCGCGCTCGTCGGCGGCGCAGTAGGCGGCGGCAGCGGCGCTGCTATCGGTGCGGCGGCGGGTGGTGTTGGTGGAACAGCGGCTTCGGCTGCGACTCCCGGCCCACAGGTCTGGATTCCGGTAGAGGCTATGATGGATTTCCATCTGAATGCACCTCTGACGGTAACTACAGTCAGTGCGGCTGAGGCGCAGCGTCTGGCCGCGAATGCCGGACCTTCTCCGCAGAACAGGCCGACTCTTTATCGCCGTGGACCCTATCCGTATGGATATCCTCCACCGCCACCACCGCCGGGCTATTACTACCGGCCTTACTAACGATTGAAGAATTGACAATACCGGCTCCGGGCATTGCCTGGGGCCGGTATTGTTTTGGCTATTCGGCCTGTAATTCGTGGCAGTTGTCGCAGGGATTCCAGCGTCGTATCATCTTTCTATATGGAGTTGTGATGGCGTTTCCAATTAAAGTTTGTGCAGTCTGCGAGGAAGAGTTTGAGTTGAAGCCCGGTAAGCCGGGTTATGCCAATCGATGCCCGGAGTGCAGTGTCCCCGAAGTTACTGAGACAACCACAAAGCAGCCTATGGATGCGGTGGATCGCAAGTCTGAGAGTGAAGCCAATGAGGCTCGCAGGCAGGCGATTCGCGAACTGCTTTACAGCCGCAAGTAATCCACGCAATTGAGCGTGCGAGCAACACAAAGGGGATGAGCCATTGGCTCATCCCCTTTGTGTTGCTTTCGGATTGTTCTTACTTGTTCTTACGCGCTGACGATTTCCGCGGTGTTCACCTTGACCGGGGTCAGCCAGCCGAAGCGATCCGGCTTGAGGCCGTTGGCGATTCCGAAGAACTCATCCGCGATCTTCTTGGTGATTGCGCCGGGTGTGCCATCGCCAATGACAATGCGGTCGATCGAGCGAATCGGCGAGACTTCCGCTGCCGTGCCGGTGAAGAAAACTTCGTCGGCGATGTACAGCAGTTCGCGTGGAATGGATTGCTCGGTGACAGGCAGGCCAAGGTGCCGGGCGATCGTCAGCACGGAGTCGCGAGTGATGCCGGAGAGCGCTGAATTGGCCAGCGGCGGCGTATACAGCACGCCATTGCGGACGACAAAAACGTTCTCGCCGGAACCCTCGGAGACCAGGCCATTGACATCCAGCGCGATGCCTTCCGAGTAGCCGTTGATGTCGGCTTCCATGCGGATAAGCTGCGAGTTCATGTAGTTGGCGCCAGCCTTGGCCAGAGCGGGCATGGTGTTGGGGGCCAGGCGGTTCCAACTGCTGATGCAGACATCGGCTCCGCCGTGTCCGCCGGCAACATATTTGCCCCACGGAAAGTTGGCGATGAACACGTCGGTAGGCGAGCCAGTCGGGTTGACGCCGATTTCGCCGTATCCGCGCATGGCAATGGGACGGATGTAGCAGGGCGCGACGCCGTTGGCTTCGATCACATCCACGACTGCTGCGCACAGCTCGTCGAGAGAGTAGGGCAGGGGCATGCGGTAGATCTTGGCGGAGTCAAGCAGGCGCTGCATGTGTTCGGGCAGGCGAAACACAGCCGCTCCCGAGGGCTGGCCGTAGCAACGGATTCCTTCAAATACGCTGGAGCCGTAGTGAACAACGTGGCTCATGACATGGATATTCGCCTGCTCCCAGGGAATGAGTTTGCCATTGCGCCAGATATTTTCTGTGGGCTGAATCGGCATGGGGTTGTGACTCCTCTTAAAGCACTGCTGTTGCACATCGAGATTACCGCTTAGGTTATCGCGAACAGCTATGCAATGTCACGAAGAAGGGCGAATTGGTTTTGGGTTCGTCGGGGATGATTGTTGTTCTGTGAAGATGCGGCGAAGAAGATTCGCTTTGGGAATGACAGCTGGAACGGCAAGGGCAAGAGCTGAGGCAAAAGCAAAAGCAGATTCGCTTCGGGAATGACAGCCAGAACGGCAACGGCAACGGCAAATGCAACGGCAAATGCAAGGGCAACGGCAACGGCTAAGGGAACTGCAACTGCAGATTCGCTTTGGGATTATTCGGCATTCTCTGCTTCGTCGAAGAAGATGGCCTCGATGGTTGTGTCAAAGAGCCGCGCGAGGCGAAAGGCCAGTGGGAGGCTGGGGTCGAACTTGCCTGTTTCAATCGCGTTGACGCTTTGACGCGAAACTTCGAGTCTCTGGGCGAGGTCGGCCTGGCTCCACTGCCGCTCGGCGCGTAGAACACGAAGCCGGTTCTTCATCGGTTTCTCCATAGCTGGATGCGCAGCGCGATGGCAGCGGTGATGAGGAAAATCTCCAAATTAAAGGCTGTGAGAGCCGGTACATGGGGAGAGTTGTAGCCTACGATAATGTAGCCGAGAAAGGTGTCAATCACCATGACCAGCCCGAACCCCCAGAGGATCGACTGAACGACGAGATGGCGCAGATACTCGTCCTTTTCTGCGGCTAGATAACGCGCGATAACGATCATGACGCCGATGATGGGGGTAATGGCGAGCAACGCGATTACACAATAAGTCAGAGTGGAAAAGTGGCTCCGCTCGATTTTTGGGAGAATGCCACCTAGTCCGCCGCAGATCGCCATCATTGCCCCGATAAGCTGCATGGTGCGGCGCTGGAGAGCTGTGAGATTTCGATTACAGATTCGCATGATTGGTTTCCTTTGCAATGTGACAAGTAAACATTACATTGGCCGTGTAGATATGTCAAGCGTCCTTATCATTATCCCTTTGACTGAGGGGAATAAACGTGCAAGAATAAGCCATCACTAAGAAGGATGGCTATATGACTGAACCAAAATCTATTGAGTGGCTGCTGTTGAATTTCATCCGAGAAGCGATATTAGCTGCGCAAGAACGTGATGTTTACAAGAACGCTGCTCAGAATACCGAAGTGACTAGAGTGTTGGTTCGGACCGCGTTTTCCAGTCCTGAATACGATTTGAAGCGTCGGCAATGTAACGCTCTATTTCAAGAGGTATGGGAAGCGGTTCAGAAGTCCGATCTGAGTAAAGTTGCTGAAGAACTGGGAGGACTTTCAGGAATATTAGGTCTGACTGTATCTGGTTCACAGGAGTAGCCAATGAATCTCTTCTCTCTAGCCAAAGAGTTTCCGACCGAATCCGATGCTCTTGAGTATTGGATCAAGACCCGATGGCCGGATGGTATACGTTGTGTTGAATGTAACCACAGTAAGGTTTACCGGATTGAGACAACGGGCAAGACTGGCAAATCTTGCCTAGTGTTGGAGTGTGCAAAGTGCGGGTTGCATTTTAGCCCGACCGCTGGGACGTTGTTCCACGATAGCCACCTCCCCTTACAGAAGTGGTTTGCGTGTATCGCTTTGATGTGTGAAGCGAAAAAAGGAGTGTCGGCCAATCAGATCAGCCGTCATATCGGAGTTACCTATAAGACCGCGTGGTATCTTTGTCACCGTATCCGCAAGGCAATGTCCGAAGAACCTTCGGTAATGGGTGGTCAGGGTCAAATCGTAGAGATTGACGAGTCCTTCATTGGTGGCAATATCCGTGGTGGTGGCGTAGACGGCAAGAAATCCAAGATCAAAGTCTTTGGAGTTGCCGAACGTGGCGGAAGAGTCCATCTACGGAAAATCAAGAATCTAAAGAAAGAAACTCTACAGCCTTTAGTTGACGCTATGGTAAGTCCGAACGCTTCTAAAGTCATTACAGACGGTGCGTATGTATACCGATCTCTAATACCCAAGGAAAAGCACATCGCCGGGAATCACTTTCAAGAAATCCGCAAAGGTGAGGCGATCACCAACAAAACCATAGAAGGTGCTTTTTCACTCTTCAAACGTGGTGTAGTCGGCAACTACCACAAAATAGGTGAAGAACACATGGATGCATACCTGGGTGAGTTCTGCTGGCGGTATAACCGTCGCAAGCATCAGCCCGAGATGTTCAATGAGGCTTTGAAGCGGCTGAATCAAGCGCCATTACCGTATAGCAAATTGAAGGGTGGGGATAATCCGTTCTGACTGCTAAACTACTAACGAACCGGAACTCCGGACGGAGGTGCCATTATGTCCAAGCTGATAACTTGGCTCCTGAAGATGTTCCCGGCGTCAGTAGTGCGAACAGCAACGGGAATATACCTCGCCTGACAACAAGGTAAACCGCTGTTCCGCCGTAGCGCAGCTTAACCGGTAGCTATGCATCCCTACATAGGTGGCTACTCACCACCATGATGGAAGCAGATTGGTCTAAAAGCCAGTTGGACCTACTGACACAGTTGTCGTGGATAGACAAGCCGCGTTAAAGGCTAGTGAGATTGGCACTAGCCCCAACTACTTGTCAGTTTTAGGTACTGGTTTCTTTCTACTATTGGGCAGTGTCCCCACCACATCCTTGAGCGGTATCGGCCTGCTATTGATTAGCTTACTCAGTACCGCGTCAAATTTCTCTTTACTGACTTCTATGTCTTTTATTTCTTTTACGTCTTCCATCAAGAATTAATCCTCTATGCCTTTAAGCAAATCAGACGGTTTGATCTCAAGCGCCCCAGCTATTGCCTCTAAACTCATTAAACCTAGTTCCCGTTCCCCTCGCTCTATTGTACTAATGTGATTCTTTCCAATCCCTGAATGTTCGGCAAGGTCGATTTGTCTCCAGCCTTTCTTTCTTCTCAAATCTTTGATTCTTTTACCCAGCCGGACACAAATACTGATTGCCATCCGTACAGTCTCGTTATATTCTCATTTCAATAATCCCTGCATACATGGATTGAGACGAATGAAACCACTGCTGTACATTTCGGGCGCTGCTTTATGCTTGATACTCTTTGGATCGGGAATGCTGGTTGGCCGTGAATTTCCATCTCACCGCTACGAAAAGATTTCGACTGGACCCTACTTGCTGGATGTCTCTACCGGGAGAGTATGCTTTGTTTTCTTGGATTGGAGTGTTGATCCGACTTCGGAAACCCTTAAAGCCTACTCCACCCCACACACTGACAACCTGATTGACAACTATTTGAGCAAAAAAGCGGCGGCTTCTGTACCAGACTGCCCAAAGTGAGGAAATATGAACTATTTTGGCGTGAAGTGTGCAAAATGTGGAAATCCACTTCTTCTAGAGAAGATAACCCCTGTTCCTGCGGGGAAAATCGATTTCTACACCATGCCTATAGACAAGAGAAAATGTTCGATCTGCTTTCACGAGCAGCAATACTTTATAGAACATCGAATTATCCTCTCGGTTTCGGTAACTTAATCACTACCTGCAAAACAGACATCCATGCAATCTGTCCGGTTGTGTCAGATTCCGTGGCATACAGGTTCTCATTATCTGGATGCCAATGGGCCTCTACGCCGAAACGATTTGAGATAGGGATTTCTTCTAGCTTGGTATACATCTAAACTCCATTAACCGGAATATCTAAACTCTTGAGGGCGGTGTTCGCGTTTGTGATCTCTGTTCGGAGAATTCGGGAGCGGCGCTGTTTCATGTCTAAAGCAGAAACGCTCTCTTTTACGGCATCTATACTGAATCCCCACTCTGGATCAGACTCCAGTTTCTGAGCAAGGTCGGCAAGACCTTGGGCGGTAGCCCTTATCTCACTGATTAGGTATTCGTGCTCTGCAAGATTTCTAGCTCGCTCCCTGAGCGCCCTTGCGAGAAAACTATCTTTATCATTTTCGATCTTGTTATATTCCATACTTACCTCAATAGCTGCCGTATCACCCAAACTGCGACTTCTTTAGGTGATACGGTCGCCCAAACACTTAGTGCTGGTTGGACTCGCCGAAAAACCACATCTCGGTTCCACACGGCTATTTCGATAAACGAATCTCTTGTCATCGAGTGCCCCGTAAACAGGACTCTAGAAGCCTCTGGGTGATATTCAATTTTGATGTAATTACCATCCAGGAGTTTTAAAGTCAGCCCTTGAGGTTCTTCTTCGAGAAAGACTTCGGTTGAACCCGAGCCGACATTGAAGGCGGTTACAGACTCCTTTAGTATTTCCCTTAGGTCGGACCAAAGCTTAGGACTCCGAGCCTTAATGAACTTACGTTCCTCTAGAAACGCAAGTTTCCCTAATTGATCATCTTGCTGCCTTCCCCTGTAGGAAAGGACCAAATCTTCTATGGATTGCATAATACCCTTCTACTGCAAGAACTTATCTAAAGTAGAGCATTCCTTCAACAAGCCTCGAAGTTCACTTGCCAGAGAACGGATTCTCTCGGCGCTGAGATCGGGGATGCTGGACTTTGCAATTGCTCGAAAAGCATCAATCCCGTAATTATCACCCTCAAATACAACTTTCTCGGGCGCGCTGAGAAGATTGTTTCCAACCCAAACGAGAGTATTCCCTATTCGGGTTGATTCCTTACTTAGTTCGGCGATTTCGGTTTTAACTTGCTTTAGTCTGTCGTGGGCTTCTGTAATCTCCCGGTTACGGGCTTCTCTATTTAGCTGATATTCCATATCTATCCTTTTTTAAATCTATTCGTAGACGCCAAGTATTTCTTTTTCATCTTCCAACGCTTTTTTGCGGAACATTGCTTCCCTCAGAGTATCAGCCAACTTAAACGCCTCTAAGGGTTTCGCTAGAGTTGGAAGTTTTTGCGTGTCAAAGGCGATTGGATTAGCATTGTAGTGGTTTTGTTCTTGCCTCCACAATCGAGTAGTAGGGTAGTCTTTAGCAAACATCCCAAACTCTGAATACAAAGCACCGATTTCTTTTAAGTCTTTTTGTGTCTTATATATGAGTTTATTGATTTCGTAGAGATCGGCCAGAACTTCACCGATACGAGTTTTTGTAGGGTTTGTATCCATATCTATCCTTTTTAAATTTGCCTTTAAATTCCATTAACAGGAATTCTGTTTGGTCTAGGAATCTAGGAAAACAGTCCCTTTTAACTTTTTTGTGTCTTCGGCTATTTGAGTGCTTAGTGCGCCGCAGCGCGACTGTTTTTCCGGTAAGGACAATAGGCCGGTATTGGCCGCTTGTACGTCAAAGCTGTATTCCGGGTTCACTAGCAGTTGTTTACCTAAACTCTGAATGCCTTCCGCTATAACCTTAATTTCATCATTCAATAATGTATGTTCTCGGATGTTTTCTTTGCGACGAAGCGCGATCCGATATTCGCCTAGTTGTTTTTCTTCTTCCGTCATACAACCTTCTTTTTAAGTATGTCTCATTATATCAAAATAAAAAGAAAAAGTCAAGCATAAAATGAAATATTTGTCAAGAAAATAAGAGAATTTTATCCTCAGTCAAAGGGATAATTATTAGCGTCCTTGTCTTAAATGAGACTGAGCCAGCGTTGCTATCCCAGGCTCCTGGATCGCTGTAAGATTTGAAGCGGTCCAATTTGAAACGGTCTAATGGGATGGAAAATGCTGGATTGGATGAGACGAGCACGTAAAACCCGTTGGCTTTCCGTGCAATGGCTCTTCGCACAATGGGTTTCCGCGAGAAGCTGTTTTAGGCCAAGGCTCATGGCTGTTGCGCTGGCCCTGGTCCTGGTCCTGGTTCTGGTCCTGCCGGGGACGGTGGCGCAGGCCTTTGCCATCAAACATGTCACCGTGGAGCAGTTGGAGAAGGAACTGGATTCGATTCGAGGCAAGTCGGATTCGAAGATTGCCCATCAGCTTGCGGGCATGGAATTGACGGAGCGGATGAATGTGAGCACACTTTCGCGATTGGAGAGTGGTTTGCGTGGCCGTCAGAGCCGCCAGGCATTGCTGCTGCTGGCGGATGATGCGGTCTTTCTGGATTCTCCCGCTGCAGAAGTTTCTACTGATCCCAAGCCGGATGCAGCCGCGCGGCAGAAAATGGCGGACCTTATGGTGGCTTATGTAAAGAAAACCATATCGCGATTCCCCAATTTCTTTGCAACGCGCAACACGACCTGGTTTGCGGATCAGCCGGATACGAGTTTTTCCGGATATGAGTCGATGCATGTTATTGGGAATGCCAGTGAGACCGTTCTTTACCGCGATGGACACGAGGTGGTGGAGAACGCAAATGTGACAAATAAGAAAGCCAGCACCGGCACGCGGGGAGTGGTGACGACGGGGGAGTATGGCCCCATTCTTATCACCGCAATCATCGATGTAGCTCATGGCACGATGGCCTGGGATCGTTGGGAAAAAATCGAGAGCCCAAATCTAAATTCAAACCCCGGTGGAAGCACAAGTCAGACACTGGCAGTCTTTCGCTTTAGCGTGCCCAGGGACAAATCCCATTACGGGGTGACGGTTTGTTGTTCAGAGGAAGGTCTTGGGAACAAACGCTTCAAACGATTTCCCGCCTATCACGGAGAGATTGCTCTCGATCCGGAGACTGGCGCGATCTTTCGCCTGACGATGCAGGCCGATCTGGAGCCGTCGGATCTTGTCGTCGAGGCCGATCTGATAGTTGAGTTTGAGCCTGTTGAGATAGGCGGTATTGCCTACGTTTGCCCGGTAAGGAGCGTCTCAATCTCAGAGGAGCCGATGCGGGATGATAGCTCCAGGCGTCCCAGCTATCGTAACGACGGGGGCTATCACAGCGATGCAGGAAAGCATGGCAACGCGGGAACTGAGGGTGGTTTGCCCAATGGGCGCGGGCGCTATCAGACATTTATGAGCGATGTTGTCTTTGAACGGTATCATCTGCTTCGCTCAGAGTCTCGAATGGTGATTGGCAACAATTGATGAGAGGTGCGGAGATCGTATGTATCGGATTCTAGGTATTGGCGAGTTGCTGTGGGATATGTTGCCGGAAGGGCCTCAGCTTGGAGGCGCGCCTGCAAATTACACCGTCATGGCTGGCAGACTGGGCGACCAGGCCGCGATCCTTAGCCGCATTGGGCATGATGAGCTGGGACTGCGTGCGCTTGAGATTCTGGAGCCTTTTCCAGTAGATTGCTCGCAGTTGCAGGTGGACTCCGCACAGCCGACGGGGCGGGTCACTGTTGAGTTGAACGATGGGCAGCCGAGTTACACGATTCATGAGCCGGTGGCATGGGATTCATTTGAGCTTACCGAGCAATGGCAGGCCACCGTGGCCCAGGCAGATGCGGTTTGCTTTGGATCGCTGGCGCAGCGGAACGAGCGGTCGCGCGAGACGATCCACGCACTGGTGCAGGCGACTCGTCCGGAGTGTTTGCGGATTTTTGATGTGAATCTGCGGGCACCGTTTTACACGGCGGAGATTTTGCGGGAGTCGTTGAAGCTGGCCTCTGTGGTGAAGATGAATGATGCGGAAGTACCCATGGTGCTGGGATTGCTGGAGCTGGATACGGCAGGGCCATTCCGTGAAAAGGCAAAGGCATTGCTTGGGGAGTTTTCTAACCTGACGCTGGCTGCGATCACCTGCGGAGGCGAGGGAAGTATGCTAGTGAGCCCGACGGAATGCCAGCGCCACCCTGGCGTGAATGTTCGCGTAGTCGACACGATTGGCGCGGGCGACGCGTTTACTGCGGCGATGACGCATTACCTGCTGCGCGGTGCTCCGCTGGCTGTGCTGAACGAAGCGGGAAATCGCTGGGGAAGCTTTGTGGCTTCGCAATCGGGAGCAATGCCGGAGATTCCTGAGGAGATCCTGCATCGAATTACGAAGGAAATCGAGGGCTGAGGCTTCTGAATTCCTGAGCTTTTAACTGGAGACGTACCCGGATCGCATTAGCATTCGGGTTGTAGTCTCAGGAGATGTGATGTCGCAAAATTTCAGTACTGGACAGGGCAACGGTGGACGGCGCTCGCATGTGGCGCCGCAGGGAAGCCAGGGATTCACAGTACAGGCCAAGTCGGATTCGTTGCCGAGCTATCCGTTTCAGCCGCTGCCTACGCCAGCGGGGCCAGCTCCTTATCGGTTCGACCTGTCGCAGCTTTTGACAGCGGACCAGGTTGCGCAAATCGAGAATACAGGCTCGATGGTGGTGCATACAGTTGGGGACACGGGCGATTATCGCGGCCAGCAGCAGGACTTTGTCGCGGCGATGATGACTGCCGATAGTGAAGCGTTGCCGGCGGATAAGAAGCCTGCGTTCTTCTATCATCTGGGCGATGTTATTTACTTTGCCGGAGATATCGATAAGTATGGCGATAACTTCTATGCCACGTATCAGGACTATCCTGGATTTATCGTTTCCATCCCTGGAAATCATGATTGCCAGCCGGATGATCCACAGGATGGGCCGGTGGATCCCACCAAGAAACCGTTGGATGGGTGGGTACAGAACTTCATGTCCACCGACCCGACGCTGCCCGGTTCACTGAAGACTGGCGCGTCGCGAACGCAGATGGATTTGCCCAATGTTTATTGGACGTTTACGACTCCCTTTGCGACGATCATCGGACTGTTTTCAAATGTTGGAGAGACGCAGGGAGAGATTCACCAGGATCAGATCGACTGGTTTCAAGGCGAGTTGACTGCTGCTGCGACAGATCGGCCACTGATCGTTACGGTGCATCATCCGCCGTTTTCGGGAGATACGGAGCACTCGGGAAGCACGGCTGTTTACAAGGTATTGTTCGATGCTTTCGCGGCCACAAAACGGTATCCGGATTTGATCCTGTCCGGGCATGTGCATAACTATCAAAGGTTCACTTATGAGGTAACCGGGCCGACGGGTGCGTTGCAGATTCCCTGCATCGTGGCTGGTGCGGGCGGGTACACAAATCTCGGGAAATTGCAGAAGGTGAAGGGTGCATATCCCACAACGCCCCTGACGCTGGATAACGGACTGACACTGGAGAAATACGACCAGGGCAACTTTGGATTTCTGCGGCTGGAGCTCACCAAAAGCCAGATTATGGGAAGCTATATCTCGGCTCCCTACGTGGCTGGCGCGACAGGTGCAGGGACGCTGGTGGAAAGCTTCGTAGTGGATCTTGCCACGCACACGGTGAAGTCCGCGTAGTCCTTGTTTATAGCGGCTGATAATTGGGGCGGAGGCTAATGCCTGCCGCCCCATTCTGTTTGTATTTTTTGCTATTGGTGCTGTTAGCCGTTGATGGAACGCATAGCCGCTTCCGGGTAGCGCAGGCCGTCGGCGGAGTCAGGCGGAAGGATGCGGTCGATCTCCGCGAGGTCGTCTGCGGATAACTCCACTGTCAATGCGCCGATGTTTTCTTCCAGGTACGAAATGCGCTTGGTGCCGGGGATCGGGAATATGTCCTCACCCTGGGCCAGCAGCCATGCAAGCGCGAGTTGCGAGGGCTTGCAGCCTTTGCTCGCGGCCAGCTTCTCGATATGGGCCACTAATTCCAGATTCTTTTGGAAGCTCTCGCCCTGGAAGCGCGGGTTGAGCCGTCGCCAGTCGCCTGGTTCGAGATCGTCGATGGTGCGAATTTGCCCAGTGAGAAAGCCGCGGCCCAGCGGGCTATAGGGAACGAAGGCGATGCCCAGCTCGCGGGTAACGGGAAGAATCTCCGCTTCCGGATCACGAGACCAGAGCGAGTATTCCGTCTGGAGAGCTGTAATGGGATGAACTGCGTGGGCGCGACGGATCGTGTTGGGTGCGGCTTCCGATAGGCCAAGAAAGCGAACCTTGCCCTCCTGGATCAACTCAGCCATGGCGCCGACGGTGTCTTCGATAGGTGTGTTGGGATCGACGCGGTGTTGGTAATAGAGATCGATTACCTCAACGTTGAGGCGCTTCAGGCTGGCTTCGCAGGCGGATCGGACGTAGTCGGGTTTGCTGTTCATGCCAAGGAACTCGCCGGTGGCAGATCGTACGTTACCGAACTTGGTGGCGAGGAAGACTTCATCGCGGCGGCCTGCGATTGCCTGGCCGACGAGTTCTTCATTGCGGCCTACGCCGTAGATATCGGCGGTATCGAGGAAATTGGTGCCGAGGTCGAGTGCGCGATGAATTGTGGCGATGGCCGCAGCCGTATCGCCGGGAGCGTAAAAATCAGACATGCCCATACAGCCGAGGCCGATGCGGGCGGATTGAATCCCAGAGTTTCCAAAAATGCGGGTTTCCATCAGGGGTATTACTCCTTGTTGAAGAGATAGTACCCACATAGGATGCTGCAAAAGAGTTGATGACACAACATTCGCATCACCCATCCCCTGTATGGGGATGGATGAAACATTCGTGTAATGTTGAGGGATTTTGCGCTGTTGCGCCGGAACGTTTAAAGGATCGTGTATTTAAAGAATCATGGATTCCCAATCCTGCGGCGTGTATACGCTATCGAGGTCGGGAATCCATGATCTTCCGGGGGAGGAACTCAAAAATTGTTCCGGGTCGCCTAGACGGCTCGTCGGCCAGTAATGAGGTTGTAGATCAACACGATCACCGCAACAACAAGGATGATGTGGATGAGTCCACCGGCGATGTGCAGGGAAAAGCCCAACAGCCACAAGATGAGCAGAATTACAAAGATTGTCCAAAGCATATTGTTCGTCTCCTGTAGGGCTTAGAAGCAGGAGATTGCTTGTGGGATGGTACAACGCAATATTTATTCAGAGACTTGCAAAATCAGTGTTCTGGATTGCTCACTGTGCGGGCGCTGCGGGCGGTACTTCAGAGGGCGCAACAGGCGGTGCAACGGGACGATGTTTAGCGCGCAGGTAGGCGACCAACTGGGTTAATTCAACGTTGCTTACTGCGTCTCCAAAGGGAGGCATCTTTTGGCCGCCCTTTTCGATTTGTTCCGCGATCTTGGGGGCTTTCCAGGTTTTGCGGATGTTGGCTAATGATGGACCCCTGGTGGTGCCTTGTCCGGTGCTGCCGTGGCAGTAGGCGCAACCTTTGTCGCGGAAGAGAACGGCTCCTGCCTGCTCGTTCGGCTTTGTACCGGCGAAAGCCCGCGATGGGTTGATGGCCAGTAAAAGCATGAGTGTTGCGGAAGAGAAGACAAGGGCGAGTGAGTGGTTCTTCATCATGTGTGTACTTGACTTAGTGTAGCGAATTCATGGTTTGAGCACTTCACATCTCATACAGAGCATCTGTGCAGTCCTGTGAGATGCGGCAGGGTACGGGAAGATATCATCCGCCGCCTGGGATATAGGTGTAGTCGATCTTGGCGGGTTTGGTGATCGGGTCGCCGGTGAGATCGTGGGCATGCCAGACGACGCTTTCGCTGGCTACCTCAGGGTGCTTGCGCAGGAACTCAAGCGCATAGACCGAGGCGGTTGGATCGTCTTTCTGGTCGGCAAAGCGCGCGGCTTCGAAGCTTGCCTTTTCCTTCTCGCCGAGGCGGCGATAGAGGATGGCAAGGTTGTAGTGCGCGGCGAGATCATCGGGGTCAATGCGCTGTAGCTGTTCGTAGATGTCGCGGGCTTTGGGATATTTATGCTGCTGGTAGTAGCTGAAGCCAAGTTCGCGCAGAGCGTCTTTGGAGCGTGGATATTTGACGAGGACGGCTTCGAGATCGTTGATGGCTTCGTTGACCTGGCCTCCGTTGCGCTCGACGAGTGCGCGATAGTACAGTGCGCGTGGATCGTCCGGCAGCAGGGCTAGAGCTTTGGCGAGGTTGGGACGGGCGTCATCATATTTTTCCCAGAGAATCTCAACAACGGCCATGTTGGTAAAGGCGTCAGCGTAGTCGGGTCGCAGCGCGGCGACATGTTCAAAGGCATGAACGGATGCCGCATACTGTTGGGCATCGAGCAGAGCGATGCCGTAGTTGTTCCAGCGCATCCATTCCTTGTTCTCATCTACGCCAGGTTTGACGATCCCGTTTTCGCCGAGATTGAAGGTGCGGGTCTGGCCCGCCATATCGATGACTGGTTCTGGATAATGCTTCTGCTTCATCGCGTAATCGATGAAATGCTGGTCGAAGCGCCGGTACTTGACGGTAGCGGTGATGTTGAATTGGCCAGTCAGATCTTTAGGAATGCGGAAGCGGTATCGCACGAGCTGGCTGCGGCCTGACTGGATGGTGTTGTTATAGGCCAGTACGCGATTGAACCAGATCTGATGAAGATCGTTGAATTCACCCTTGTTGTTGATGATGCGGTTGGTGAAGGAATGAGCGCTGGGGTCGATCTCCCCATCGGGGCGCAGGAAGCCGCTTTCACTGATGGTCTTGCCGCTGCCATCCTTGACGGTGAAGTTCACCCAGGACTCGTACATATCGCGCTGCTCCGGAACATGGGAGTGCGCGATGCCCTTGTTCTGGATGACGACATCGGCGGTGAGCGCTTCCCCGGCGGCCAGGGAGAAATTGGTGAGGCCAAGAGGAGCGATGAGGACAGAGTCGTTAGAGGTGGCGGCAGCGTTCTCTTTTTCGAGTGCGAAAATGTCGACGCTGAAGACGCCATTCTTGAGGAAAGCCTCAGTCTTCGCGGCCTGCTCATCGAACTTGTAGTACTGCGGGATGAGCGTGTTTGCCCCGAGCCAGCGATGGCTGACCAGCTTGCCCTCTTTCGCTCCGTAATCGGAGGCGTTGGCGGCCAGCGGCTCCTTGACCATGTGGCAGGTCTGGCATGTGGAGACGACATCTTTGCGATAGAAGGGAAGCGGCGATTGCCTGGTGAAGCTGGCGGCCTGCCATTCGTCGTAAACGCTGAAGGCCCGGAGCCACTTGTAATCGTCGAGAGTGCGGGGGATAGCAGCCTTGTGGCAGGCGGCGCAAAATTCAGAGGTATGGAGCAAGGGGCGCATGACCGCCTTGGAATGGCGATCGAGGTGGGCAAGGATTTCGCTGTCCGCAACCGGCCGCGTGATCGGCGCGCCGCTCTCGTCGACAAGCACAGCCGGCACTCCCATCACATAGCTGCCAGTGCCCATGGTGGTTGTCGATGTGATGGAGTGGCATGTGGAGCAGGTGATGCCTTCGTCCTCGAAGGGGCGTTTGCGCGGCATGCCCTGGGAGAGATCCCCGGAGAGCAGAGCTACCGGGTTGTGGCAACCCTCGCAGTGGCGCGAGTACTGCACGCCCTTCTGCTCAATAAGCATGTTTACGTTTTTGAGATACCAGGGAGCGCGGAAGCTATTGGAATGAGCCGACTGACGCCATTGGTGATAGCTCTCCTGATGGCAGTGGCCGCAGTACTGCGCGGTCAGGAAGCTCTTGGGGCTCATGAAATCGCCGTTGTAGGAGGTCGCGTTCGAGGGCAGAAAGGGCGTGTCTTTGCCGAAGGCGTAGTTGTATCTGGAGGCGACGTGTTTGTGATATTCGCTAGGCGGCACGGTCATCCACGGGGCGACCGTTGGAGTCGTACCGGCTGCGCCTGACGCCGCGCCCGGTGCTGAGCCGGGAGTGGGGCCGAATGTGCCTTCTTCATCGGCTGGTGCGGGCTGCTGGGGAGAAGTCTGTTGCTGTGCTGCCTGACCGCTACCCGCGTGGACAGATGGGACGAGTATCCCTGAAGTAAACATGAGAATGGCGGCGGCAAGAATGACAGTGGCGAGGGAAAGCCAACGTGCAGAGATGGGAAGGCGATATGAAAGATGCCTGAAGCGCTTTGACCGTGAAATAGATGGATTGCGGAACATCGGACTCGGATTCCCCCACGTAAAGCAACGGTCGAATGGCTGATTCCCAAAGCAGCGCGACAGATAAGATCTCAACTGCGAAATCAAACTGCGAAATTACGCAGGAATCTACGTTACATACGCTACAAAGGGTAGCAGGTGTAGGACGTAAGCTGTCATCCACCTTAGGATGGATAGGTAGCGAAGACACGGACGCTCTCCGGCGATCAAGAGTGCGCTTGAAGCGGAGAGACGATTGGCGAAAGGTCGATTTACAGTTCCCGATTTGAGATGCACGGGACAAGTCCATATCGGCATCTGGAACATTCGCGGCATCTGCCTTTGCTCGCTATGGCGCAGCGAACGGTGAATACAGTAGGATGAAGTGCGAAATCCGCGATTTATTTGCGATGTCGTGGACAGTGATTCTTTATCGCGGTACGGGACTGGCAGGGAATCGAAGTAGCATTTTTTGCGACATAATCATGGCATCCAACCCTTACTTTCCATTGGCAGTTTTATTTGTTGCGGCGCTGGGCTTCGGGCTGGCTCCACTGGGACTGGCATGGCTGTGGGCCCGGGTGTTTTCTCCGGCAAAGCCAAATGCCGTCAAGAACGCCATTTACGAGTGTGGGCTTGAGTCGCGCGGCGATGCCTGGGTGCAGTTTCGCTCGGCATACTATCTGTATGCGATCATCTTCCTCATCTTTGATGTAGAGGCGATTTTCCTGTTGCCGTTTGCGGTGGTGTTTACAGGGCTGGGCGCTGGTGCGTGCCTGGCGATGCTGGTATTTGTGCTGCTGCTGGCTGAGGGATTGGCCTGGGCATGGGCTAAAGGTGTGCTCGCCTGGGCATAGTAGTTTGTAGGCTGTGATTATGGGTTCGGGAATTGGAGCAGCGATGGCGGTTAAGCCTGATTTGAAGATCGAACTCGGCAAGCAGGGCGTCTTTGTAACGACGATCAGCGATCTCTACAACTGGGGGCGCAAGAATTCTGTCTGGCCCATGCAGTTTGGATTGGCCTGTTGCGCTATCGAGATGATTGCGACCACAATGGCCCGGTACGATCTGGCGCGGTTTGGCGCGGAGGTATTTCGTCCTTCGCCGCGGCAGGCGGACCTGATGATCATTTCGGGGACAGTTACCAAGAAGATGGCTCCGCAGGTCGTGCGTCTGTATAACCAGATGGCCGAGCCGAAATATGTGATTGCGATGGGAGCCTGCGCTATCTCTGGCGGCCCGTTCAAACAAGGCTATAACGTGCTGAAGGGCATCGACCGCTACATTCCTGTAGACGTGCATATTCCGGGTTGTCCGCCGCGTCCCGAGGCTTTGATTCATGCCTTCATGACGCTGCAGGCAAAGATCGACGAGCAGCCGCTGACCGGCAGTGAAAGGCCGCGTCATCTCGATGCTGAAGCGCAGGGAGAGTTTCCCATTCCGGTGCAGGGCGCGCATGATCTTGAGCCTCCGGTGAACCGGCTGGTGTGGCCGCTGCCGGCGCCTGCCGTAATTGGCACGGATGCGGAGAACTGCGGATGAAGAGTGCCAAAGAGATCCTCATGGCGATTCAATCTGCATTGCCTGGGGCACAAGTAGAAGTTGTTTTGAATCCGAGTCCATCAGGGCAACATTCGCTGCGGATCGATCCTGCCTCGGCTCTTGCCGTCGCGGTGTTCCTGCGTGAAGACAGCGAGCTTGCACTCGATTACTGTTCCAATGCCACGGGGGTTGATTGGCCGGATAAGGAAGTCGCCGAGAAGGTCAAAGTCGCCAAGGTTGTGGAAGGTGTCGAGCAGGTTGTCGAAGAAACGATCAAGCACGTCGAGCCGGGTTATCTTGAGGCTGTCTACCACCTCTTCTCGATGAAGAAGGGGCCTGTAAACGAGCCAGGGCCGGTAGTTTTGCGTATGCGGACGGTCAATCGTACCGATCAGGTCAAGCTGCCTTCTCTGACTCCGGTGTGGCGTTCGGTGGAGTTTCAGGAACGCGAGATTTTCGATCTTTTTGGCATTGTTTTTACGGGACATCCTGACTTGCGGCGCATCCTCATGTGGGATGAGTTTGAAGATCATCCCATGCGGCGGGATTATGTCGATCCGGATGATTATGAGTACGAGCCGACACCGCATGATGAGGTCTTGAAGCGCGCCGAAGAGCAGAAAGCCAAAGCTGCGGAGGTGACGCAATGACCGCGACTGCCTTCAAGAGCTATCGGCCTCCCATCATCGAAGCAGATGGCGATGGAGAAGTGCTCGAAGTGGCGATGGGACCGCATCATCCCTCGACGCATGGCGTATTTCGCATGGATGTGGCGCTCGATGGCGAGCGTGTCATCCGGCTCAAGCCTGTCTTTGGCTATCTGCATCGCAATCACGAAAAGATAGCCGAAAAGGGAAGCTATCTTGCCTCGATGCCGTATACAGACCGCCTCGATTATTTTTGCTCGCTGACCAATAACTGGGCCTATGCACTGGCGGTCGAAAAGCTGGCGGGGCTTGAGGTTCCGGAGCGCGCTGAGTACATTCGCGTAATCACGGCAGAGCTGACACGCATTCAAAATCATGCGAGCGCAATCGGCTTTTTGATGCAGGAGATGGGCGCCAGCGGAACGCCGTTGATGTATGCCTTTCGCGAGCGCGAAAAGATTCTCGATCTCTTTGAAGAGCTGACCGGCTCACGCATGATGTGCAACTACATGCGTTTCGGTGGCTGTCGCTCGGAGCTGCCGACGGGCTGGCTGGAAAAAGTAAAGGTTATCGTTGCAGGGTTTCCCGCATTCATCGATGAGATAGAGGCGCTGCTGACGAGCAATGAAATTTTGATGGCGCGGGCGCAGGGAGTCGGTGTACTCACGCCAGAGCTTGCAGTCAATGCCGGAATTACGGGACCGATGCTGCGCGCCGCAGGTGTGAATTACGACATTCGCAAAGTGGATCACTATGGAATCTACGATCGCTTCACGTTCCGCGTGCCGCTTGGCGATCATGGCGATATCTACGATCGCTACATGATTCGCGTACTCGAGATGCGTGAGTCGATCGGGATATTGGAACAGGCGATCCGAGATATTCCCGCAGGTCCGATCATGGACCCGAAGTCGAAGATTCGCGGATTCCGGCCCAAGGTTGGCGAGGCTTACGGACGCATCGAAGCCCCCAAGGGCGAACTGGGTTTTTATCTGATCAGCGATGGCACCAGCAATCCGTATCGATATCGCGTGAGGCCGCCATCCCTGATCAATCTCACGGTGCTTGAGGATATGTGCCTGGGCCAGAATGTTGCCGATGTTGTGTTGATCTTTGGCAGTGTGGACATTGTGCTTGGCGAGGTGGATCGCTAATGAACAGCGTGTGGATGGAGGGCCAATGTTAGGCGAGGGAATGCTGAAGGGACTGGCTGAAACGGCGAAGAACTTTGCCGGCAGCTTTGTCTCGAAAGGACGTCTGACCACGGTGCAGTATCCCGAGCAGCGCATTGCGCCGATCGAGAATACGCGTGACTTTCCATTCCTGATCTTTGACGGGGACGATGCAATGGCCGGGCTGCGTTGCGTGGCTTGCCAGATATGCGAAAAGGAGTGTCCGCCGAAGTGCATCTACATCACCAAAAGCGCCGATAAGAAGCCTGATTATGTTGGCAAGGCGCAGTTTTATCCGACGCGATTTGATATTGATATTTCGGTATGCATGAGCTGCCAGATTTGTGTGGAAGTGTGTCCGTTTGAAGCGATCAAAATGGATACCGAATTCGAATTGAGCACGACGGATCGCTTTGGCGGTCTGCTGCTCGATCGAGAGCAGCTTGCGAAATCGAACGAATACTACAACACGATTCATCCGACCGAAGCCGCTGAAGTGGATGCAAGATTAGCGGAAGAAAAGGCCAAGACTGAAGCGAAGGCAAAGGCTGCAGCAGAAGCGGCAGCAGCGAAGGCAGCCTCTGCGGCGGCGGCTTCGACTGCAGCAGCGATAGAAGCTCCAAAAACGAAGGAGCTGGGTGTATGAGCTTCTTTCCTTTTCTGGACCAGATATTTGTCTTGTTGCAGCACTGGATTGCCGGGCTATTCCCGGTATGGTTGCAACCGTTTGTAGGTACAGTAGTAGCGGTGATTGGGATTGTTGCTGCGTTCCCCGGAATTTTCGCGGTGACGACCGTGCTGGAGCGCAAGGGACTGGGGCGTATTCAGAATCGTATCGGGCCAAATCGTGTCGGCCCAATGGGTCTTTTGCAGCCCGTCGCTGACGGCATCAAGTCGCTGACCAAGGAAGATATTGTTCCGTTGAGCGCAGATGCAGTGGTGCATTTTCTCGCGCCGGTTCTGCTGGTTGTCGCCGTGTTTCTGGGCTTTGCGGTGCTGCCTGTCGGGCGCAACATGGTGCTCGCAAACTTCGATGCAGGACTGTTGTTTTTCTTTGCCATCGGGGCATCGACAGAGCTGTCCATCTTTATGGCGGGCTGGTCGAGCCGCAATAAGTATTCGCTGCTTGGAGCGATGCGCGCTGTTGCCCAGATGATAAGTTACGAAGTACCGTTGCTGCTTTCGAGTGTCGTAGTCGTGATGATCACGGGGTCGCTTTCTACCGTGAAGATCGTTGAAGCGCAAGGCGGATTCACCGGCATTTTTCCGCACTGGTATGTGTTCACCCCCTGGGGATTCGCGGGTTTTGTGTTGTTCGTTATTGCCGCGCTGGCCGAGACGAATCGTTCCCCGTTCGATCTTCCGGAAGGCGAGTCCGAGCTGGTCGCAGGCTACTTCACGGAGTATTCGGGATTCAAGTTTGCATTGTTCTTTCTCGGGGAGTACCTGGGGATGTTTTCGATAGCAGGCTTTGCTATCACGCTCTTTCTGGGCGGATGGGGCGCACCGTTTTCCTTTCTGACATTTGTGCCTTCGTGGGCATGGTTCTTTCTTAAATTGCTGGGTTCGATTGCGTTCTTCATCTGGCTGCGCGGGACGATGCCTCGTTTGCGCCAGGATCAATTGATGAACTTCGCATGGAAGTTCATGTTGCCGATGACACTGCTTAATCTCGTCGTGGCAGGTAGCTGGCGTTTCTTTGGAGATGGCTGGCTGCGATGGGTGATCTGTAGTGCTGTGCTGCTTGCTGCTTATGTGCTGCTCGGTCGCACACTGATGCGAAAACAGCATCTCGGACCAAGGAGTTATCGCTATGCAGATTAACCGTTGCAGGAGGGCGCAATGATTTTTGGATTGAGCGTTGTCTTTCTGCTGATTGCTCTGGTGACGGTCGCTGGCGCGCTGGCTGCTGCATTACTGCGCAATCTGGTCCACTGTGCGTTGAGCCTGACTGTGACCTTTGCGGGGCTGGCGCTGATGTATCTACAGCTCGATGCGCAATTTGCCGGCTTCGCGCAGATCCTGGTGTATATCGGAGCAGTTGCGATTCTTGTCGTCTTCGCAATCCTGCTGACGCGTGGCGCAGGGACGCAGATGCATCAGGCTTACTCGTCGAGCTGGCTGTTAGGACTGGTGATTGCAGCCGCGGTATTTGCATTGCTCGCATGGGCTGTAATGAAGAGCCTGCCGTCTGCGGTTGCCACTGCTACACCGGTTGTCAGCGTCAAGTCGATTGGATATGCGTTGATGGGCAACTATGTATTGCCTCTCGAAATCGTAGCCGTGCTGCTGACGGTTGCCCTGCTTGGCGCGGTGATTGTTGCCATGCCGGATGTGCGCAGGAAAGGTGGCGTGCAATGAGTCCGCTGACAGGTTGTCTCATCGTGGCTGCGCTGGTGTTTGCCATTGGACTTGCAATCGCACTGACGCGGCGCAATGCGATTCTGGTGCTGATCGGCATCGAGCTGATGTTGAATGCCGCGAACCTGAACCTGATTGCTTTCTGGCGATTCGGACCGCATGCTGAATTGCTCACGGGAATGATGTTTGCTATCTTCTCCATTGCCGTTGCTGCTGCTGAGGCTGCGGTAGGGCTTGGGTTGGTGATCGCCTATCATCGCCATTCCAAGTCGACAGACCTGGATGCCATGACGCGGATGAAGGGATGAGCGAGCGATGATTGCAAGTACTGCATCCCTTATGGCGAACTGGCTGGCGCAGGGGCCAGCAGCCGAGTTTCCGGCAGAGGTAATCGATCAGACATCTTCCTGGATCGTGCGGAATCTCTGGCTGATTCCAGCGGTGCCGATGGTTGCCGCGGGCTTGATCGCACTGCTGAAGCAGCCGATGCGCAGGACCGCGGCCACGCTGGCAATTGGCGGGCTGTCTTTCTCGCTGCTGCTTTCGTTGTGCGCCTTTGCACATGTGCTGACTGCGTGGAGCCACGGTGGAGTTACCCGCGAAGTGGTTAACTTCGATTGGCTCTCATTGGGGTCGGGTTCGTTGCAACTCGGCTGGCTTCTTGACCCTCTTGCCGCCGTAATGTTGGTGATGGTCACATTTGTTGGTCTGCTCATTTTCATCTACTCCACTGGCTATATGGAGCATGATGAAAACTTCACGCGCTTCTTCTGCTTTCTCTCTTTGTTTGCAGGCGGAATGCTGGGCGTGTTGATTGCCAACAGTCTGCTGCTTCTCTTCATGTGCTGGGAGATCGTGGGGCTTACTTCGTATCTGTTGATCGGCTTCTGGTATCACAAGCCAAGTGCGGCGGCTGCGGCAAAGAAGGCGTTTCTCACCACCCGTGTCGGCGACATCTTTTTTCTATTGGGCATTGTCTGGTTGTTCGCGCAGACGGGCACGACTCTCTTCTACAACAGGGGCGCCGGTGCGATAGAGCCTGCTGCATTGGCATCATTGTTGAGTCAGCCTGCTGCTTTTGGACTCACTGCGGCCACCGCGATTGGATTATTGATCTTCGCTGGAGCTGCAGGCAAGAGCGGGCAATTGCCGTTGCACGTCTGGCTGCCGGATGCGATGGAGGGCCCAACGCCGGTCTCGGCATTGATCCATGCAGCGACAATGGTGGCTGCTGGAGTGTACCTCGTCGCGCGGGTCTATCCGCTGATGTCTGCTGGAGTCGGTGTCGGGCCCGGTGTCGGGAGTACTACAGTTTCGCTCACCGTTATTGCATGGATCGGTGCGTTGACGGCGCTCTTCGGCGCTCTTGTCGCCGTGGCTCAGAACGATATCAAGCGTATCCTTGCTTACTCGACCGTATCGCAACTCGGGTACATGATGGTTGGTCTCGCAACGGGCGGAGTTGCGGTTGGCATGTTCCATCTCATCACGCATGCCTTTTTTAAAGCGCTGCTTTTTCTCGGGGCAGGATCGGTGATTCACGGCTGTCATGAGGAGCAGGACATTCGCCGCATGGGGCGTTTGCGTATCGACATGCCGTTGACCTTTGTGACGTATTCCGTGGGCATGCTGGCGCTAAGCGGCTTTCCGATTTTCTTCTCGGGCTTTTGGAGCAAGGATGCGATTCTTGGCGCGGCACATAGCTGGCCGGTATCGAAAGGACCGTTCGTGCTGTTGCTTATTGGCGCGTTGCTGACCGCGTTCTACATGACCCGGCAGGTGGCGTATGTGTTTTTCGGGCATTGGCGCGGGCCAAAGCATGCTCATGCGCATGAGAGCCCGTTGGTCATGACGGGTCCGCTGGCGATTCTTGCCATCTTCGCGGTCGGACTCGGAGTATTCGGTACTCCGCTGTGGCCCTGGTTTACCGGCTTTCTTGAGAGCAGGTCTGTTGCATTCGATGTGCATGGATTCAGTGAACCGGGACTGCTGCCGTTGATGGGCTCTGCGACGTTGATCGTCTTTGCCGGTCTGCTGCTGGGCTGGTGGTTGTATATTCGCAGGCCGATTGTTTTGCCCGAGTCAGAGGATGCAATAGAGCAGCTTATTCCGACTCCGTGGGCGTGGCTGGCGAATCGGCTCTATTTCGATGAACTGTATGCTGCAACAGTCCTGCGCTGGTATGCCGCGCTGGCGTGGATTGCCGGGTGGCTCGACCGGCGTGTCTGGGGTGGGATTGTGGCGGCTGTAGCTGAGAGCTTTCGCGGATTGGGCTGGTTCAACAAGGGGCTGGATTCGCAGTGGATCGATGGTGGCTTCGACAAGGGCTGTGAGGAACTGGTGACCAGCGGCGGAGTATTGGCGTGGCTACAGGCCGGGCGTGCTCCTGGGTATCTTCGCGTGATGGGTGTGGGTGTTTTGCTGCTGGCTGGCATTGCGCTTGTGATCGGCGCAGTTACAGGGCAGGTGCGTCTATGACATCTGTTCTTACGATCCTGACCGCGATTCCCGCAGTGGCCGCAGTGGTTGCATTGCTTGCTGGGAATCGGCTTCACCTGGCGCGCGGCATTGCGTTTGTTGCGGCTCTTGCCTCGCTCGCTCTCTCCATCTGGATATGGCTGGGGCTTTCGGGCAATGGGGCAATGTCTTTCATCGAACGGTCGGCATGGGTGCCGAAGCTGGGGATCGAGTATCATCTCGGCGTTGATGGGTTGGGCGGACTGATGCTGCTGCTTGCGGCGATCGTTTCGCTGATGTCGGTTGCAGCGTCGCGGACTGTAAAGACTCAGCCCGGATTGTATTTCGCGTTGATTCTTCTGTTGGAGTCGGGACTGTTTGGAACGTTTACGGCGCTGAATTTCTTTCATTGGTTTTTGTATTGGGAGCTGAGCCTGATTCCAGCGTTCTTCCTGATCAAGCTATGGGGCGGTTCAAAGCGCGGCTCGGCAGCGACACAGTTCTTTGTCTATACGATGGTTGGTTCCGTGGCTCTGCTGCTGGCATTTCTCGCGGTATTTGTAGCTACAGGCAGTATGGATTTTGAAGTGCTGACACAGATGGCTTCGACAGGCGAACTGGTCGCTGCCATTCAAACGCATCTCGGGCCTATCGGGCTTTGGCTGGCGCTCGCTGTGTTGCTTGGCTTTGCTGTAAAAGTCCCATTGATGCCGTTTCATACATGGCTGCCCGCAACATATGCGGAGGCTCCGACGGCTGTCACCATGTTGTTGACCGGTGCTATGTCGAAGATGGGCGTATACGGATTGCTGCGACTGGCTCTCCCGATCTTCGGTCATGAATTAGCGCAGGTACGGACTCCGCTTCTTGTGCTTGCAGTGCTTACTGTCGTGGCTGGCGCATGGGCTGCAGTTGTTCAAAAGGATTTGAAGCGGGTCTTTGCATACTCCTCCATAAATCACCTTGGATATTGCCTGCTGGCGATCTTTGCCGTAGCGCTGCCTTCCGGTGTTGATTCCGCTGTTCGTTTGAGCCAGGTAGCTGCGCTCGATGGCGTGGTGCTGCAGATGTTCAATCATGGGCTGACCGCAGCCGCCATCTTCTGGTTCCTGTCGCTGCTTGAGGAGCGCTCAGGCGGCCAGTTAGGCATCGATAGTTTCGGCGGATTGCGCAAGCCCGCGCCTGTGCTCTGCGGGCTTATGGGCGTCGCGCTTTTCTCCTCACTGGGGTTGCCGGGCTTGAATGGTTTTGTAGGCGAGTTCCTCATCTTTCGTGGCGTGTTTCCGCTGAGCTGGTGGGCGGCTTCGATCTCCGTGCTGGGACTGTTGATTACGGTGGCGGTGATTTTGACAGTCATTCAACGAGTCTTTACCGGTCCTGTATCGGAGCGTTGGAAATCGTTCCAGGATATGACGGCGATTGAGCGGTTGGATTTTGCGCCGGTGCTACTGCTGATGTTGTTGCTGGGACTGGTGCCGCAGGTGGTGCTGGGCACAGTGAATGCGACGGTGATGCATCTCGTGGCGGGGTGGAGATTCTGATGCTGGCGTATACGATCTATCTCTCATTTGCAGGTGCGCTGATATTGGCTTTGCTGCCGCGTGTTCCAGCATCGTTCGCGCGCGTGCTGGCTTTATTCTTCGCTCTCGGTGGACTGGCTGTTGCGGTTGCAGGATTTATCGCTGGCGGAACGCAGGGCAATGTGGCTGTTGCGGACGTGGCATGGGTTCCCGCTATGGGGATTCATTACACGCTTGCGGCAGACGGCATCAGTCGCGTGCTGGTTCTGCTGACTGGCCTGGCTTCTGTCGCGGGTGTATTGTTTTCCTGGAATATAGATGAGCGCACGAATGAGTTCTTTGCCTTCTATCTGGTGCTGATCGGTGGCGTTTACGGGGTCTTTCTGTCGGTCGATCTCTTCCTGCTGTTTGTCTTTTACGAGATTGCGATTGTGCCCAAGTATTTCCTGATCGCTATATGGGGCTCGACGCGGCGCGAATATGGAGCGATGAAGCTGGCGCTCTACTCCTTTGCCGGCTCGGCGATGGTGCTTATTGGGCTGCTGGCGGCATACGCCACGGCTGGCGCGCACACCATGGACCTGCATGCTCTCGCGCGATATCCGTTTCCGGTGAGCTTCCAGATGTGGGCGTTTCCGCTGGTGTTTACAGGGTTTGCAATACTCGCGGGCATGTGGCCGTTTCATACATGGGCGCCGACCGGCCATGTTGCTGCGCCGACGGCCGCATCCATGCTGCTTGCAGGCGTGGTCATGAAACTTGGCGCCTATGGCTGCCTGCGTGTGGCGATGACGCTGTTTCCGCATGGCCTCGATCCGTGGGGATTCTCGTTCTTCGGGCTCGATTCGTGGCGCACTGTATTCGGCCTGCTGGCAGTGATTGGAATTGTCTACGGCGCTGCTGTGGCCCTGGTGCAGGATGACTTCAAGTTTGTCATTGGCTACTCCAGTGTGAGCCACATGGGGCTTGTTCTACTGGGCCTGTTGACGCTGAGCCAGATCGGAATAGACGGCGCGGTCCTGCAGATGTTTTCGCACGGAGTGCTGGCCGGGTTGCTGTTTGCGATTGTCGGGCGCGTCGTTTATGGACGCACGCATACACGCGATCTCAATAAGTTAAGCAAGCTGCAGTTGGGCAAAGCGATGCCCTTTGCCGCATGGCTATTTGTCATTGCCGGCATGGCCTCAATGGGGCTGCCCGGGTTTAGCGGGTTCATCGCGGAGCTGCAGGTGCTGATCGGCGCATGGCAAGTGTATCCGTGGTTTGCGGCTGTGGCTGGGGTGGGTATCGTAGTGGGCGTTGCATATACATGGCGAGCGATGCAGAAAGCATTTTTCAGCGACACTCCCGCAGTAACCGCCGATGGAGCAGCCGTGCCGATTCCCAGGTATGAGCCGATTACCTGGCCAGAAGCGGCTGGCGTGATCCTGCTGGCTGGGACAAGCCTGGTGGTCGGTTTGTACCCACGGCTGCTGCTGGATGTGATTACTCCTGCAACGCATGCATTGCTCATGGGAGGCCGCCCATGAACGGCGTGAACTACTGGAATCTGTTTGCAATTACACTGCCTGAGAGCCTGCTCGAAGTCATCTCGCTGGTGGTGCTGATTGTCGATCTGGGCCTGCTGCGCAAGAGCTCTCATGCAACGCGTATGGCCGTGGCAGCGGTGCTTGGAGTTGTAGGTTGCGCTGCTTCAATCTGGTGGCTGTCAGGACATGCAGGGTCCGAGGCGGCTGTTGGAGATTTTCTTGTTGCGACGCCTTTGGTGGCCGCAGCACAGATCGGAATATTGATCCTGACCGGGCTGGTGTTGCTGCTGAGCATCAAGGCAGAGTTCTCGCGTAATCCAGGCGAGTTCGTTGCTATCGTGTTGCTGGGCACAACCGGCATGATGCTGGTAGCAGCGGCGCGCGATCTGCTGATGATCTTTGTCGCGCTTGAACTACTGAGCCTGTCGCTCTACGTGTTGACCGCCTTTGCAAAAAACTCGGCGCAATCGGCTGAGGCTGCGCTGAAATATTATCTCTTCGGTGGAATGTCCGCCGCGCTGATGCTCTTCGGATTCAGCTATCTTTACGGCCTTACAGGAACGACTAGCCTGCCGGGTATAGCGCAAATGCTTGCGACAGGAGCTACGAGTCCATTGCTCATCGTAGCCCTGGTGCTGGTGGCGGCGGGGTTAGGCTTCAAAGTGGCAGCGGTGCCGTTTCATTTATGGGCTCCGGACACGTACCAGGGAGCGCCTGCTCCGGTCACGGCGCTCATTGCTTCAGGGTCAAAGGTGGCCAGTTTTGCCGTGTTGGTCGCTTTGACAACAGCTCTCGCAGGTGCTTCCAGCAGCGCATCAGGTACATCCGCATCCAGCATGTCCGCATCCAGCATGTCATGGATCGTTCTGCTGCTGTGGATGGCTGCCGGATCAATCGTACTCGGCAATCTGGCTGCCCTGGTGCAGACCAGCGTAAGGCGATTGCTGGCATATTCCGCCATCGCACATGCTGGATACATGCTGCTGGGCATTGCCGCGCATACGCCGCAGAGTGGTGCTGCGGTGCTTTACTATGCGCTGACTTACGCCCTTACGACCGTTGGAGCCTTTGGCGTAATTGCCGTTGTGGAGCGCGCGACGGGAAGCGATCGGCTTGATGCCTTTGCTGGTCTCAGCAGACGCAGCCCATTGCTGGCCGGGACGATGCTGATCTTCCTGCTATCCCTGGCGGGCATTCCGCCGTTGGTCGGCTTCTGGGCCAAGTTCAATCTCTTTGCCTCAGTCTTGCGTGCTGGAACAATCGGCGTATGGGGCTTGGGACTTGTAGCAGTCGCGTTGGCGGCAAGCGCTGTTTCGCTCTATTACTATCTGCAGGTGTTAAAACGCATCTATGTGATCAAGCCGGTTCAGGCTGAACCGCTCGCCATCTCGTTCGTCGAGTTGACTACGCTGATTTTGATTGCGCTGGCTGTCATTGCGCTGGGGGTTCTGCCTGGCGCTCTCAGCGGCTGGATACAGCTCGGATAAAACCAAAATAAAATTGTATAGAGGATCGATGCGGCCATAGTGGAGAGTGCCTGGTCAACGGCCGTCCTCGTCTATGTAGTTCCATTCGTTGTAAAGCAACTCATACTTTTACGATGCCTTTAGCGACGGCTTTTCATGGCTGCATAACGGGATCGTAATGTCTTCTTACTGTTTTGCTTATGTAAAACTTATGGCTTCGCCTCTAAGAATAGAACAGCCCCGAATGGAATTTACGCGGCTAATGTGTTGCGTATCAGATGCTTTCGGGCTTCGCTACTGCTAAAAAAACTGCGGTAATAGAAGGCTTACAATCGCTGACTTCATTGCGACTGAAGGGCTTGGTATAGAGGAAAGAATGAAATCGAGCTTGAGCCGTCTGTTGTATGTAAACGTCATAACTCTGGTATACGTACTATTTTTTTCGCTGCCATCCGCATCTGCTCTCCAAAGTGAAACTGCGGGGAAAGATTCCGTTACGCCCATTGAGGCTTCTGGAACTCCGCAGCCGAAAGCGATTGCGCAGGGTACATTGAACATGCAGGGAGCGATGGCGTCACTGCCGTCTCAACCTGCAACTGCGGAAGGCGCAGATGCCCAGGCATCGGCTTCATCCCCAACTCCCGCGCCTTATTTCAAAGCCTCCGATGGCCTCTTCAAGCGATGGGGCAAGGCATATTTAGCGGACTGGACGGGAACCGCGCCGAGCGATCCTAACGCGCCGAAACGTCGTGGAACGGATGCGCCACTCTCATCCCCGCCATTTCCCTCCGCAGATTGGCCGATCGGTGGAACGCAGGTGATTGGTGCTCCTGACTATCAGACATACATGTTGCAGCAGGCCATCAGTAAGGACCAACTGAAGTTGAGCCGCGTGAAATGGTATGGCTACATTTCCATCGGCGCGAATGGCTCGACCAGCAATCGCAGCAATGCGAGTAAAGGCATTCCTGCTAATTTTCCATCGGCCTACGATGAGTTCTCAAACACGATTGTTCTTGATCAACTCGCACTCTACACAGAGCGCCTTGCGGACACAACTCAGACCGATCATTTCGACTGGGGATTTCGTCTGACGAATCTATATGGGCAGGACTATCGATTTACAACGAGTCACGGAATGTTCAGCCAGCAGTTATTGGTAAAGAATGCGCAGTATGGATACGACCCGGTGATGTTTTATGTTGATCTCTATTTTCCCAAGTTGGGTAAGGGAGCCGATCTTAGAATAGGCCGGTATATCTCCTTGCCGGATATCGAAGCGCAGCTTGCGCCGAATAACTATACCTACTCTCATTCCATTTTATATACGGTGGATTGCTACACGCAGTTAGGCGCAAACCTCACGACCAAGGTCAACGATCATTGGACTTTTCAGGCTGGCATCTCTCCAGGCTGCGACACGATGCCATGGACGACGGATGCGAAAGTAACCGGAAATGCCTGCGCGGTTTATACGTGGAAAGTTGGCGGCGATACGCTTAATACATGCGCCAACTCGATCAACGACGGTAAGTACGCTTATAACAATCTGGCTGCTTACTACGAAACCTGGTATCACAAAATCAATGACCACTGGCATACGGATACAGAATTCTGGTACCAGTACATGCGAGACACGCCAAACATGTATTGGTATAACACCGGAGTTTCACCGTCCGGCACGACTCCCTGGCCGGAGCACACTGCTGCAAATACGACGTTGAATTTTGGCGCAGTCTGCCAGGATCCGCGGCTACCGGCGAGCCAGCAATCAGCACGATGCTATGCGCAAGAATGGGCTGTGGCCAACTATGTCGAACATGATTTCTGGCATCACACGGCCTCGCTCAACATTCGCAACGAACTTGTCAACGATATCAAGGGTCAGCGCACCGGTACTCCTGGCTACTATGAAGAACACATGGTGGGCTTCGATTTCTGGGCTGGTTCCACTGTGACTTTTCGGCCTGAACTTAGCTACATGCATACATTCAGCCCGTATGGCCTTCACGCATTGGATATAGATCCTGGATCTTCCGTAGCGGCGCTCTCAAAGCTGGCTCCGGGAGAGACAGCAGCAACAGCGATGGGATTGATTGGTGCCAAGACGCAGGCACTTGTGCTCGCGGCGGATATTATCTGGCACTTTTGATCGACCTGTTATTCGCTTATTGAGGCCCGCGTAGAACCGTGCAAACCGAGGCACAAACCGGGCCTCCAATATTGAAAGTTGCAGCATGTTCTGCGGCCTTGACCTGCAATGGAGCAGGTACTTTTTGCAGGAGTTGCCACGCTGCCCAGCCGATCATCGCGATGCCTGTTGCACCAACCGGGTGTCCCTTGGCGATGAGGCCGCCGGATGTGTTGATGCCGCATTCACTCCCGGGTGCGGCGTTGCCATCGGCCCAATAAGCAGCGCCTCTGCCGGGTCTCGCACGGCCGAGAATTTCGGTGCCCAGCGCTCCCATCACCGTAAAGCAGTCATGAATCTCCGCAGCCTGAATCTCTGCGGGAGTGATCCCCGCCATTGCATATGCAGAGTTCATGGCCTTGTAGGCTCCGATGGGTTCAAGCACCTGGCGCTGTTGATGCTGTAGTGGATCAACAGCCTGTCCCCAGCCCGCAACCTGTACGCAATCATGCTTGTCTATTCCCAGGCGAACCAGGCCTTCTTCAGTCGCCACGATGATCGCCGCGTAACCATCGGTGATTTGGGAGCAATCGTACGTCTTGAGCGGCAGGCCTTCTACGAGATAACGGTTGGGGCCGGCGATGGTCATTGCCTGTTCGACTGTCAATTCGACGCTCCGCATCTGGGCAAATGGATTGTGCCGGGCGTTCGCGTACTCCTGCACGGCAATGGTTGCTAGGTCAGCTTCCGATACGTTCCAGGTCTTCATGTAAAGCTGCATGATTTCGGCGAAAATATGAGGAAAGACAAAGGTCTTGCCCTCGCGCTCCGTTGGGTCAGAGAAGTAGCCGAGCGCCTCGCCTACGCGCTTGCCATCGGCTCGTCCCTCGGCATCGCGCATCTTTTCGAGGCCCACGGCGATAGCTGTTTCGCCCATCCCTGCCTGCAGTTTTGTGATGCAGGAGAGTACTGCCTGGCCACCCGAAGCACAGGCGTTCTCGACAGCTTCAAGGGGCTTTGCGGCCATGCCCGGAACTCCGGCAAGCAAACCCGCGAGCAACCCCTGCTGATGCAGCGAGAAATTGCATGCCGCAGCAATGGAACCTGAATCGAGTTGATCGGCGGTAATGCCAATTTCAGCACAGGTATCCGTAACCGCGAGGCGAATCATTTCGGCCTGTGTGAGCGACAACAACTTGCCAAATCTGGACTGGTGATATGCCGCAATGTAGATAGGTTTCATCGGTACCTTTCAACGGGTGAGAATACCATAGCCAAGGCATCGTGCGATTCGATAGGATTGCGGTGTTTACTGCATGTGAGGAAACCCAATGCGCATCGATGCGCACCAACATTTCTGGCATTACACGGACGACGAGTATGGTTGGATCACGGACGCGATGGCCGCGATTCGAAGAGATTTTCTGCCTCGCGATCTAGTGCCTTTGCTGGATGAAGCAAGCATCGATGCAACGATCGCCGTTCATGCGCGTCAATCTCTACATGAAACAAACTGGCTCCTCGATCTGGCGGAAGAGCATGCGTGGATTGCAGGCGTTGTCGGTTGGGTTCCGTTGGCCGAGGCTGGCGTCAATGCTGAAGCCGAGAAGGCGTTGGCGCTTCTGGTCGAGAACCACAAACTCAAGGGCGTTCGACATGCATTGCAGGGTGAGCCGGACGAGTATTTTGAACGCGATGATTTCAATGCAGGCGTAGGGCTGTTACGGAAATATTCGTTGTCTTACGACTTGCTGATTCTGGAGCATCAATTGCCAATGGCTCTTCGTTTTGTGGACAGGCATCCGGAGCAACCGATCGTGCTCGATCATGCGGCCAAGCCGTTGATTGCGGCTCAGGTGTTTGAGCCCTGGCGCGCGCGAATTCACGAGCTTGCCAGGCGGCCGCATGTTTCGTGCAAGCTCTCCGGGTTGGTGGCCGAAGCGGACTATGAGCATTGGACAGTGGATGATCTGCTGCCTTACGCAGAAACAGTGCTGGAGGCTTTTGGACCGAAGCGTATTCTCTTTGGCTCGGATTGGCCGGTATGCACGGTGGGCGTGAGTTATTCGCACTGGGCTGCGGTGGTGCACGATTTTATTGCTCAGCTCAGCGTCGAAGAGCAGGATGCAATCCTCGGTGGCAATGCGGCCAGGTTTTACGGTATTTCTCAAATTCAATAAGTGATTCGCAATAAGTGATTAGATTGACGAATTCAATGAGGCGGTAGTCGTTTGAATATCTCTGTACCAGGTGTCGACCGAGGTCCGGTTGCTGGATCTAAACAACCTATCGTACCTGCTGGCCGCATGCTGCCATTTGTATTGGTGACAGCGCTTTTCTTCCTGTGGGCAATACCAAATAACTTGAACGATATCCTGATCCGTCAGTTCATGAAGTCATTTGCCTTGTCACGTTTTGAGGCTGGCTTTGTGCAGACGGCGTTTTATCTCGGCTATTTTGGATTGGCCATTCCCGCCGGAATGATCATGCGTCGATTCGGTTACAAGACAGGTATTCTCACTGGATTGTGCCTGCTTGCATCGGGCTCGTTTCTCTTCTGGCCTGCGGCGAATGCTGGAAGTTATAGCTTCTTTCTTCTGGCACTGTTCGTAATCGCGTCCGGCCTGTCGTTTCTGGAGACGGCGGCCAATCCGATGATTGTGCGCATTGGCTCTCCTGAAAACTCGGAACAGCGATTGAATCTCTCGCAGGCGTTCAATCCCCTGGGCAGTATCTGTGCCGTGCTGGTGGGAACGCTCTTCATCTTTTCCGGTGTCGAGTTGACGCAGAGCCAGGTCGCAGAGCGGCAGGCTGCAGGAACTTACGCCGCATATCTGCACTCGGAGATTCTTCGCGTCATCACTCCGTATCTTGCTCTCGGTGTAATTGCGTTGCTGCTCGCATTGCTTATCGCGCGCACAAAATTTCCATCACTTGATGCCGAAGAAGAAACGCAGGACGCAGGGCACGGTCATGGTCTCGGAGTGCTCTTGCAGCGGCATTTTCTTCTCGGACTGGCTGCGCAGTTTTTGTATGTGGGCGCCCAGGTATGCACATGGAGCTACTTCATTCAGTATGTACAGTCGTACGCGGGTGTTCCCGAACGCACCGCGGGCTACATGCTCACCGGCACGATGGCGGCGTTTGCGATTGGTCGATTTCTCTCCGCATGGCTATTGAAATTCATTCGCGCGGATAGGCTGTTGGCGCTGTTCGCTGTCGGCAACGTGGTGCTGGTGCTTGTTGCTATTCTTCAGACGAATTGGATCGGCGCGATCTGCCTGCTGAGCAGCAGTTTCTTCATGTCGATGATGTTCCCGACGATTTTTGCGTTGGGCATTCATGGACTGGGATCACGCACCAAGACTGGCGGATCGCTGATGGTGATGGCGATCATCGGCGGTGCGGCGCTCACTCCATTGATGGGCAAAATCTCTGACGGGTTGAGCGTGAGTATCGCTTACACCGTGCCGTGCATCTGCTATGTTGGCGTGGGGCTCTATGCCTGGTTTGGCGCACGGCCCAAGGCAATGAAAACTATTTAGAACAGAAGCAATCAAGCGCTCGAAAAAAGCCTCCGATTTTTGCTTACACGCAAAGGTCGGAGGCTTTTCAATTGAGGACGAATGCTTTATCCGGCAATAACAGGATTGACGATTTGCCCCAGTCCTTCGATGGAGACAGTCACCGTTTCGCCTGCCTTGAGCCAGCGCTTTGGAGTGCGGCCCAGGCCGACGCCTGCGGGCGTGCCGGTGCTGATGATGTCGCCGGGCAACAGCTCGGTGATCGAGGAAATATATTCGATCAGCTCAGGAATGCGGAAGATCAGTTCGCGCGTGTTGGAGTGTTGCAGCACTTCGCCGTCGATCGAGAGCTGAATGTCCAGTGCGTGCGGATCGGCAATCTCATCGGCAGTCACGATTGCAGGACCCAGTGGGCAGAAGGTCGGGAGGCTCTTCGAGAGCGACCATTGCGAGGTGGAGAACTGAATATCGCGCGCGCTGACGTCATTGAGAACCGTGTAGCCGTAGACGTGATCCATCGCGCTGTATGCGGGAATGCGATAACCGCCTTTGCCTAGAACGACTGCAAATTCAGCTTCGTAATCCGGCTCCTGAGTGATGGACGGCAGGACGATGTTTTCGCCGCTCGCGATGATCGACGGAACCATCTTGAAGAAGACGACAGGGAACTTGGGCAGCTCCATCTTCGACTCAATGGCGTGATCGCGATAGTTGAGACCAATGCAGAAAATACGCGGTGGGTTGGCGAGTGGCGCATGCAGTTTTACATCCGCGAGAGGAAGCTTTGCTGCCGGTGTTGCAGGCCTGGCTGCGCTGCTGATCACTGCGAGCGTATCGCTGAAAGAAGAGGATAGATCCGCAACTTCACTGGTGGCTTCGAGCAGGTAGCCAGGGCGGATCTTGCCGTCTGCGGCTGAAAAGGAAACTAGCTTCATAAGTATTCTCCGAGTGAGTTATGCAGCGGTCCAGCCGCCGTCGAGTGTGAAGAGAGATCCGTTGATAAATCCAGCTTCGCGAGAAGAGAGATAGCGAACCATGGAGGCAACTTCTTCCGGCTGTCCGAGCCGGCCCATCGGCTGACGCGCTTTCAGTTCTTCGCGAATCTTTTCTTTCTCGTGCGCGTGATACTTGTCGAGATAGCCTTCGACGAACGGAGTCTCTACAGTGCCGGGGCAGATGGCGTTGACGCGCAACTCTTTCGCGTATTCAACGGCGAGCTGACGGGTCATCGCAAGCACCGCGCCCTTGGTGGTGCAGTACGCGAAACGCTGCTTGATGCCGATGAGTCCTGCGACAGAGCCAATGTTCACGATGCAACCCTTGGAAGGGCTGGCCAGGAGCAGAGAAAGCAGGCCACGCGTGACCAGGAAGACGGAACGCACGTTGACATTGAGCAACTTGTCAAAGTCTTCAATGGACGTAGTCGCTACGCTGCCCACGTGGCCGATCCCCGCGTTATTGACGAGAATATCGAGCTGGGGCAGGATCGCCGCGACGGCTTCAATGGATTCGGTGCTTGTGACATCCATCTTGACTGCGCGTGCATTGCCGAGTGACGTTGCGAGAGCTTCGGCTGCCGACAGGTTGATGTCAGCGATCCAGACGAAGGCTCCGGCCCTCACCAGTTCTTTGCTGGTAGCTTCGCCAATGCCGCTTGCACCGCCCGTTACGAGCGCATGCAGGCCATCCAAACGAAAGGCATTGTCCGTGGTTGCAGTTGTCATTTCGCCTCGCTTTCAATCTCAGGTAAAGTTTGTCCGTCGAGTTCGCTGGAGAGATAAGCGGCTTCGACTGTGCGCATGGTATCGAGTGCATCGGAGACTCGTGTTGGGAGTTCGCTGGATGCGCCGCAGACAAAGGCCTGCAACGAACCCATAGATCCCATGAACGCTTCCGGAAACCAGTTGCCCTCGGTTGGCAGCGTCTGCCATTTGCCTGCGTCTTCGCCGGTTCGAGGTGCATAACGCAGGCGATCGGGCTTGCCCGCAGGATAGTCTAGGTTCACGCCCATGATGGCCTCAAGCGCGCCTTCTGTGCCTTCCCAGGTGACCTGGCTTTGCTGCGTCTCGGGATAGGTATGCGCGTGTGTAGAAGAGATGCTGACGCGCTTCCAATCGTCGTATTCGAGGATGATGACAGAGCGCGTTGCAACCAGATCGGGAGTCAGCGGATTACGCGACGTCTTGGCGAGAACCCTGCGCGGATTGCCGAACCACGCGCGGCAGAGATCGACGTAGTGGATGCTGTGATAGAGAATTTCAAGTCGCGAAAGCCGCGCCATAAAGTTCCAAAGATCCCAGGGCATAAACACGGTGACGTCGACTTTCATATCGTGGACGTCGCCGATGGTTCCTGCCAGTGCGATGTTGCGTGCAGCCTGCATCACTGGGGACCAGCGAAGCTGAAAATTGACAGCGGCTGTCAGGTCTTTCTCGCGACAGAGGCGCTCGATGGCGACTGCTTCGGCGAGAGTTTCGCCCATGGGTTTCTGGATCAGGACCGCGGCTCCATCCGGAAGCTGCGCCAGAACTTTGAGGATTGCGTTTGCCGGTACAGCTACATCGAAGATGACCTCGGACGGAAGCTGCGGCAATGCCTCAGCAACCGAGGAATAAACCTTCGGAATATCGAACCTGGCCGCGAGCGATTCTGCCTTGGTCTTGTCTGGATCAAGGATGGCAATAACCGGAAAACCAGCTTTGCGATAGGCGGGCAGGTGCGCATCATTCACGATGCCGCCAGCTCCTACGGAGACTATAGGGCGTGGAATAAAGTTCAGTTCTGACGCGTTCAGTTGTGAGTTAGAAATAGGAATCAGATTGGACACGGTCATAGTGCGTACTTGTTCTCAGGGGGGATTTTTCTTGCCAGACGGGGAAATCATACATGGTAGCGTCCGGCATTGTCAGTCATCGATAAAGTTGTGAACTTCGTTTTTGCTGTGACTGCGTGCTTTCGGTGCAGTTCCGAATGGTGCAAGAGGATGCGAGATGGTGGGAGGAGATGAAGAAGAAGCCGTGCAAGGAATCCGGCAATAGAGTCAGGCCATAAAGGTTGGTGCTTTCCTGCTAGTGTTTCCCCAGCCGTGGCTAATTTTCCGTTGGGAAAGCTTCCAGCTTATGGCCGCCATCACGCTGCTTGACCAGCATTTGTACTTTACCTTCAGCGGCATCCAGTTCCTGCTTGCATGCGGCAGACAAGCTCACGCCTTCTTCAAACAGCTTGAGGGACTGCTCCAGGGCAAGGTCGCCCTGTTCCAGTTGTTCGACGATAACTTCCAGCTTTTTTAGTGACTCTTCAAATTTTGCCATCGTGCTGTAATTGCTCCTGAATACTGCGAACGCGACGAAATACTTATCGCGGAAGGCTTGTTTGTGGCAACACGGAAGCGATGGCTTCAGCGGCCAGTGCGTAACGGCCAAAGGGTGCGCTGACCTGCACTCCCTGGACCATCGGGCGTGCTTCCGTAAGCATCTCCTGGGCGATTCGGACGCCCTCCATGCGAGCGGCATCGGGATTTTCTGCCTGGGCCATGCGCAGCATGACTGCTTCGGGCATGGACACGCGCAGGTCGTTACGCATGAACTCGGCATTGCGCAGGCTGGTGAGTGGCCAGATACCGGCGATCACCGGAATGCGGAACTCCTCGATGCGCTTGAGAAAGCTTTCCAACAGGCGCAGATCGAAGACCGGCTGCGTGATGGCGTATTCAGCCCCGGCTTCCACCTTCCACGCGAAGCGGCGAATCTCCTGTTCAATATCTGGGACACCGGGATTGGCGGCGACGGCAATAGTGAAGTTCGTCGATGCCCCAATCGAATTGCTACCGATATCGAGCCCGTGATTGAGGCGGCGGACGATATTGACGAGACCGATTGCATCCACATCAAAGACCGCGGTTGCGTCGGGATAGTTGCCCAGCTTGGGCGGATCGCCGGTGAGGCAAAGAACATTGCGCAGGCCGATCGACGAAGCTCCCAGCAAATCGGACTGGATACTGAGGACGTTGCGGTCGCGGCAGGTGTAATGCAGCACCGTTTCAATGCCGGCCTGCTGCTGAATCTGAATGCAGAGGCTCTGAGCGCTCATGCGAGCAGAGGCGCGAGGCGAATCCGGAATGTTGATCGCGTGAACGCCGAGCGAGGCTAGGAGGCGAGCGCCTTCAATCTCCTTAATGCAATCGATCCCACGTGGTGGAACAATTTCAACCAGCGTGACGAAAGTGCCTTCGGCAATCAGCGCTCCAATACGGGAGCGTTCCGCGAGCGGAGCCGGAGGAATTTCAATGGTGTTTGTAGCAGTTGCATTCTTCTGGGCCGCTATTCCGGAGGCCGAATTCTGGTTGCGATTTTGGGCATCGATAGCCCGGATGGCTGACTTCATGGCGCGGATATGATTCGGAGTGGTTCCGCAACAGCCGCCGACGAATTGTGCTCCGGCCTTGATCGCCTTGCGTGCGAAGCTGGCCATATACTCCGGCGAGCAAAGATAGATGTTGCGCCCTTCAATCGCGCGGGGCATGCCTGCATTGGGCATGGCAACAATGGGCAGGGAACTGGCAGCACGCATTGCTTCAATTGCGGTTAGAACATTTGCCGGACCGGTAGAGCAGTTGCAGCCGATCGCATCCGCGCCCCACTCCGTGAGCAGTGTCGCGGCCTGGCCGGGCGACGATCCGTCGAGGCAGTTGCCATCGTCATCCACGGTGACCATGAGGAAGACGGGCAGTTCCGGAGCAGTCGCCTTGGCGGCCAGCAGGGCCTCGCGAGCCTCGTTCAACGCCGGCATGGTCTCAATGATCAAAAGATCTGCACCGGCGGAGGCAAGGGCTCCTATCTGCTCGGCAAAGGCAGCGCGAGCCTCTTCCAGGCTGGTCTTGCCCAATGGCTCAAGATGCACGCCCAGCGGGCCGATGGATCCGGCAACCCACGCGTCGCCTGCCTGCTTGTCTTTCAGGTGCTCGGCAGCTTGGCGCGCAATGCGTACTCCCGCCTCGTTGATCTCGACGGTGCGGCTGGCAAGGCCATGACGAGCCAAGCGGAAGCGATTGGCTCCGAAGGTGTTCGTCTCCAAAATTTCGGCGCCGCTCTGCAGATACTCCTCATGAACGGAGAGGATCAGGGCCGGGTCGGAGAGGTTGAGTTCGTCGTAACAGCGGTTGATAAAAACTCCGCGAGCATAGAGCACAGTACCCATTGCTCCGTCACAAAGGACCGGTCGGTCGGCAAAAATGTCTTTCAGTGTACGCACGTTACCAATCATGCTATCGCGTTTCCGAACCGCCTGTCGCGATTGTCGAAGGCAACTGCTTTCCTGTGTCAATGGTCCGCGTCCAAGCAGAAGCGACCGCAAGGGAAGACAGCGTTATTGGGTTCAGACATATAGAAGGGGCAGGGGCAACTGGCTGAGGCCTGCAGGTCGACCCGTATTTGTTATACTTTGCCAGTCAGCTCGTTTATCTGAGGTATAGGATTTTGAAGAAGAGAAGTCTCGTAATTTGCGCCCTGGCGGCACTGGTGACCGCGGGTGTACTGGCGGGCTGTGGTAGTAACCTTTATTTTGCTGGTCGAGTTCTGCCTCCCAGCGGAATCGCCAATCGCGTTCTGATTGCTATTCAGAACCCCAGTCCGGCTTCTCGCGGCGCACTCCAGTTTGTGGATGCGTTCTACGATATTCGGCAGAGCTTTAAGGATACGATCCCGTTTTTCAGCATCGCTGGATATAGCGGCGCGCTTCCGATCACCATCCAGAACATGCCCGAAGAGCAGCTCGGGGCAGTCTATGGATCGGGCGACGGCACCTTTACGCTGATCAACTATGCGAAAGAAACGACATCGGGACCGGCTGCTACGCTGAGCTCGCTGTCCTCTAGCATATTTGTCTCCCGTAACCAGCTTTTCGTCTTTGCCGCCAGCCAGCAGACACACGTGATGACGGTGGTGGACAGCGCAGCGGGCAAGCAATACAGCCTGAGCCTGCCGGGCGTTTATCGCGTTTCGACGAATCCCGGCGGATCGATGGCGCTGGCTTTCGTGCAGAACTCGAATTTTGTGTATTACCCGCGCAAATTGCAGACATCCGAGTCCACATCGCTGGCAGCATACTTTCTGACGAATCACAGCTGGCCGCAGCCGTATGTTGATTGCGAGCCGCAGAATTTGCCCGGCATGTGCCTGGCTCAAATGCAGAGCCCGGACAGTTTGAACACGAATTCCAACCTCTTTGCAGGCGCGCCGCTTAGCTTCGACCGTCCTGTAAAGGCGCTGTTTTCGGCAGATGGCTCTTCGGCCTATATCCTGAACTGCGGACCGGAGTGCGGCGGAACGGCATCCTCGGTATCGATTGTTCCCATCGCTCCCATGATTCTGCAGAGTGGCCAGCAATCCGGCCAGTTGCCGACGCAGAGCGCGCTGACCAAGGCGACGATTCTTGCCCCTGGTGGAGCAAGCAATGGGCTGGTGAATTCGAATATGTTGTACGTCATGGGTCAGCAACCGCAGACTCAGGCCGACGGCCAGGTGCTCTACGCTGGAAATCTGACACAGATCAATCTGACCAACAACAGTCTTGCCGGTCAGGCTATCTCGGTGAGCGATGGCGCTCCCGGACAGCCGACGAAGATGATTCTGGCGGATGACAACACGCTCTGGGTTGGTACAACTCGTTGCTCAGAGGGTGTGCGCTTTGCCCAGGGACTGCCCTACGGTTGCCTGACAATGCTTACGACCTCAAGCGATCCAGGCACTCCCCCAACGGTTACGATGATCGAGCCTTTCCAGGGCGATCTGACCGGTATTGCCGCGGTGACAACTCTGCATAAGATCTATATTGCCGAGGGTGGACAGGTTTACATCTACTCCACTACCGATGGATCGGCGATTAACAACTTCTTTGTAACCGTCAACGGCACCGCCTTCGACGTGGCTTACATGGATGCCATCACCGATTCGGACAACACCGACTACTAAACAGAATGCAGACCCCGCAGGCAGTGATTGATGTTTTGGCCATCGCAGCACATCGCGATGATGTCGAACAGACCTGCGGGGGAACGCTCCTTCGCATGAAGGCACGCGGACTGCGAACAGGCATTCTCGACCTGACGCAGGGCGAATCCGGTACGCGTGGCAGTGCAGCAGAGCGCTTCGCCGAGGCCGAGGGAGCAGCCCATATCCTGGGCGTAACCACGCGACAGGCTCTCGATCTGCCTGACGGCGCAGTTGCCAACACGCTTGAAAATCGCCTCAAAATTGTAAAAGTCATTCGCGATCTGCGTCCCCGCGTCGTGATCCTGCCCTATTGGGAAGCTCGCCATCCGGACCACGCAACCTGCTCCACTCTTGGCTACGAGGCATGTTTTCTCGCCGGACTATCCAAGCTTGAGGGCAATCGCGTCGAGGATCTGCCGCCTCATCGGCCCTTCAAAATCATCTACGCCAGCCTCTATGCGGATGTTCGTCCCAGCTTTATTGTGGACATCACGCCCTTCATCGATCAACGCCACGCGTCGCTCATGGCCTACAAGTCCCAATATGCCAACCAGCAGCAGGGCGGGGGACTATTCGTGCCCGAAGAAGAGATTCGCGAACGCACCTTTGCCGAGGCTCGACATTATGGGCTGCTTGCCGGGGTGAAGTATGGCGAGCCTTTCGTACAGCGGGAGGTCGGCCTGGTGGACGATGTCACGCTGATCCCCGTGCAATCGATCTAATCGGGCTAACGGACTAACAATCTGGCTGTATTAATTTTTGTTATCGCTACTCAAAAATGAATAACTTTGCCTTATGACCGCTCGTCCGCGAGAATCGTCTCAGAGGTGAAGTGATGATTCAAAGCTGGAACCCCGCCGTCTACGCTCAAATAGGAAGTTTTGTCCCCGCTCTCGGAGCAGGAGTGCTGGAGTGGCTGTCACCGCAGCCTGGAGAACGCATCCTCGATCTGGGCTGCGGCGATGGACAGCTTACGGCAAAGATCGCCGCAGCCGCCGCAACTGTGACCGGCGTGGATTCTTCCGCAGATATGGTGAAAGGTTCTCTGGCTCGCGGCCTGGATGCACACGTCTGCAATGTTGAGGCGCTCCCGTTCACCGGCGAGTTCGATGCTGTATTTTCAAATGCTGCGCTGCATTGGGTGCGCGATCAGGATGCGATGCTGGCCGGAGTTAAGCGAGCGCTTCGCCCCGGTGGCCGGTTCGTGGCTGAGATGGGAGGTCACGGGAATATCGCGTCAATTCAAGTAGCGCTGGCCGCGGTGCTGGCGCGACACGGCCTCGATCGTGAATTCAGCGCAGAGCAGATGAACTATTTTCCGACGGCCACTGCCTATCGGGCGCGCATGGAGCGTCATGGGTTTACGGTCGACGAGATTCAACTCATCCCACGGCCAACTCCCTTGCACGAAGCTGGAATGCGCGGCTGGCTGACGACTTTTCGACGCGGTGTTCTGGATTCCGTGCCGGAAGATCTTCGCCCCGTCGTCCTGGATGAAACCGTCGCTCTGCTCGAACCCGTCCTGCGCGACGATCAGGGCAACTGGACTGCAGATTACGTCCGCCTGCGCTTTATCGCTCATGTTTAAGCTGGCTGCAGCTAATTAGAATAGCCTTTATGACTTTGGCCTCGGACAGTCAATCGTCTTTGATATCGGATCGCTATTTACTCGTGATGACTGCGACGATCATCCCGGCAGCCAATGCCGGGGTGAAGCGGTCCGATCCGCAGATCCGCATGGAAGATTACAAGCGGGCTCTGCGATTCTGGCTATCGTATCCGCATGTGGCCGCTGAGCGCATCCTGTTTCTGGAAAATTCAGGCGCCGACCTGGGCGAACTGCGAGCAATTGCAACCAATGAAAATCCGTTTGGAAAGGCAGTCGAAATCCTCTCCGTGCCCGGCAATCATATTCCCGAGGGCACCAATTACGGATACACGGAAATGCAGATGCTCGACGAAGGCTTGGCCCTGAGCGAACTCCGGCGGGAAACGACCCACATGATCAAAGTGACCGGCCGGCTGATGTTTCCCACGCTCGGCAAGGCTCTGGATAAAGTTCGCAAACCTTTTGAGCTGCTGGTGGACTGTCGCAAGCTGGGTTTTCCTCGACGCGGCTTTGACGCCAACACGCAGTTGTTTCTCTGCTCGCATCGTTTCTACGATCGCGTCCTGCGCGATTCGCGCAACGAGATGAACTCGACCGACGTTCGACTATTGGAACACCTAATCTTCCGCAAGGTTATTCCGTTCAAAGGCCAGCCTGGGATATATCTCCGCTTCCCCTGCAACGTGGAACCGGTAGGCTACTCCGGCTTCAAATCGAAAAGCTACAATTCCCCTTCCACCACCCTGATTCGTGGCATGCGTTCCGTTTTACGAGTGATCGCGCCAAATTATTGGTATTAATAAACAGCATTGCCAAGGTGCGCAAATTCATCCATCATCAGCCATAATTTGACTCGGAATTCGCGACTGTCTGCCGGTTCTGCCCCTTCCCCAGAGCAAATTCATCAAACGTTTGCACTTTCTTTGCCTTTCTGAACTAAGCTTAAGATGAATCCGTGCGGCTATATAGCTCGCATTAAGGCCGCCGGGCGAGGGTATTGAGGTTTGAGCCAGACAGTTTTTGTGCTTGAGGATGACACAGACATCTCCCGTCTTGTGCAGCATCATCTGGAGGCAGCGGGCTTTTCTCCCCGTGTCTACCACACCCCTTCCAACCTGATTCCCGATGCCGAACGCCAGGCTCCAGCGTTGTTTTTGCTGGACATCATGGTTCCCGGCGGCGACGGGCTGGATGTGTGCCGCAGGTTGCGCAATCATCAGGCGCTTTCTTCGGTGCCCATCATTTTTCTGACTGCGCGCGCCGGTGAAAACGACCGCGTTCTGGGTCTGGAACTCGGTGCGGACGACTACATCACAAAGCCGTTTGCAACTCGCGAACTGGTAGCTCGGGTCAAGGCTGTCCTTCGACGCTTCGAGCGGCCTACTTCGCCTTCGGTCATCACCTTTGAAGAGGTGATCATCGATGCCAACGCGATGCAATTGCATGTGCGCGGCGAGTTGACGACGACTACGGCAACCGAGTTTCGCCTGCTGGATTACCTGGCTCGGCATCCAGGTCGCGTCTTCAGTCGCGATCATCTTCTGGACGCGGTATGGGGCGATGCTCGTTTCGTCACTCCTCGTTCGGTTGACGTTTATGTGCGCCGCATTCGTGAAAAGATTGAGGTCGATGCCGAGAATCCACGCTATCTGAAAACGGTGCGCGGAGCTGGCTACCGCTTTGAGATTCCCAAGGGAGAGTAATCTCCGGAACGGATTTCTCCCGTGACCCGCAAGGTTTTTTACAAACTGCTCGCTGTATTCGCCCTTCTGCTGGTTTTCCACGCTGCGGTAATGGAGATGTTCTTCCGTCGCATCGTGGTGAATTCAGCAGGAGGTTCGTTGCATGTGCTGGGGCGCGAGGCATTGCTGTCCGGCGTAGCCGCGATCCTAGTGGCGCTTCCTTTGGCTGCGTGGTTTTCCCTGAATATCTCGCAACGTTTGCGCCGCATGGTAGGCTTTGCCCACCGTATTGCAGAAGGCGATCTCGATGCCCGTCTCGACGACGGCTATCGTGATGAAATCTCAGCCATGGCCGAGGCGCTTAACACCACTGCTGCCCGGTTGCAGCAGAGCTTCGCCGAGTTGGAGAGCCGCCGCAGCGAACTGGCGGCCTTACTGGATTCCATGCAGGAAGCAGTCGTTGCCATTACCCGCGAGGGCAACGTGAGCTGGTCCAACGCCGTCATGCAGCGGTTGACGGGCTCGCCGATTCGCGAGGGCCGTGCGCTTGTGCATTCCGTTCGCGATCCCGACGTGCTGGCCTGCGCCGAGGGAGCGTTGCGTCATCGCGAGCTTCGCCTGGGACGCGCCAATTCGCTGGTGCATGGGCGCATCTTCGAGATCAATGCCGCTCCTACACCGGGCGGAGGCGCCGTGGTCGTTCTCCATGACGTCACCAGCGTGGAGGCGGCGGAAAAATCCAGGCGCGATTTTATCGCCAATGTGAGCCACGAACTACGCACGCCTCTCACCTCCATCTCTGGCTATGTTGAGACGTTGCTTGAAGATCCCGACCCGCGTCCTGAAACCACGCGCGAGTTCCTGCAGATCATTCTCAAGAACTCCAATCGGATGAATCGCCTCACCGAGGATCTGCTGGAATTAGCCGGTGTTGAGAGCCCGGACTACAAGCTCATTCCTCAACCCATCCGTGCCTCTGCCCTCGTTGAGGATGCCATCGAGTCGCTCGCCGGCCTGGTGGTTGAATCGGGCATTGCCCTGGAGAGCGGCAGTGCGCCCGCGGATGTTGTCATGGCCGATCCCGATGCCATGACCCAGGTCTTCGGCAATCTGATTGAAAATGCCATGAAGTACGGCAAATCCGGAGGCCGTGTGCGTGTCTTTGCGCAGTCTCTGGCCACTCAAAACGTGGTTGAATTTGTCGTCCAGGATTTCGGCCCGGGAATGGCCTACGAGCACCTCAACCGAATCTTCGAGCGCTTTTACCGCATCGACAAGGCGCGTTCGCGAGACTCCGGCGGAACCGGGCTTGGGCTGGCGATTGTGAAGCATATTGTGCAGGCCCACGGCGGACGCATCTGGGCAGAGAGTGAACTGGGACGTGGAGCGGCCTTCCACTTTACGCTCCCAATCCTTACTCCGGCCGTGCCTGTTTCGGCCATCGTACCGGCTTCCATTGAGTCAACGCCCGTCCGAAAAGACGAGAAGATTTAGGTTGGCAGGCAGGAAATTCCGTAGCATTGAGACGATGAATCATGCGACATTCAAGTGTCCTTAACATTCGTAAGGCAGAATCGGTTTTAATAAGTTCGACATCAAGGAGCTGAAAGTGAAGAAGACCTCGATCATGATTGCCGGATTGACGGCTGGCCTGTTGTTGGCAGCGTCCGGCATTGCACAGGCGCAAAAGCTCACCGGTGCTGGTGCCACGTTCCCCTATCCCATCTACGCCAAGTGGTTTAGCGAGTACAGCGCGGCGCATCCGGGCGTTGAAATCAACTATCAGTCGATCGGTTCCGGCGGAGGTATTCGCCAGGTGACGGCTGGGCTGGTGGATTTCGGTGCAACCGATGGTCCAATGACAGACGAGCAGATTGCCAGCTCCAAGATCAAACTGGTTCACATTCCTACCGTCCTCGGTGCAGTCGTTCCGATCTTCAACGTGAGCGGCGTCGGCGACCTCAAGTTTTCTCCGGATGTTCTGGCTGACATCTTCCTCGGTAAGATCACCACCTGGAACGACGGACGTATCGCCAAGGACAACCCGGGAGTAAACCTGCCCAGCGAGACGATCAATGTTGTGCATCGTTCCGATGGCAGCGGCACCAGCTACATCTTCACGGATTACCTGAGCAAGGTCAGCAAGGATTGGGCCAATGGCCCCGGCAAGGGCACGGCTCTCAACTGGCCCAAGGGCATCGGCGGCAAGGGCAACGAGGGTGTTGCCGGTCTGGTTCGCCAGCTTCCTGGAGCCATCGGTTACGTTGAGCTGATCTACGCCATGCAGAATCACATTTCCTTCGGAGCAGTGAAGAACCCTGCAGGAAACTGGGTCAAGGGATCGATCGCAGGCGTGACCGAAGCTGCATCGAGCGTCAAGCAGATTCCGGCAGACTACCGCGTGTCGATTACCAATGCTCCCGGTGCGCAGGCCTATCCAATCTCCAGCTTTACCTGGCTCCTGGTGCCCGTAAAGGCGCAGGACGCTGCTAAGGGTAAAGTTATCAAGGACTTCCTGAACTGGATGCTGACCGCGGGCGAAAATGAAGTTTCCGCTCTCTACTACGCTCCTTTGCCAAAGGAACTGGTCGCGAAGGAACACGTCACCGTCAATAATCTCCAGTAAACTGGTTTCGATGACGAAAACAAGGCCCGGGAGCAAATTCCCGGGCCTTGCCGTTGATTCTCGTCATAGTTACCGGCAAGTTACTACAAGCCAGTGTGTATGCACTTGATTTCGTAGCCCGTTAACATTCTGTTCATATTCCGTCGTTAGCCTCAAAGAGGTGACTGTACCCTTGTCAGAGATTCGCATACCCAAGCTAGAAGTTGCTGCCACGCCTCAATCGGAACCTTCCGGTGTGGGTTCGGGCAATCCTGCTTCTGTCGGCACAGGACCCGAGGCAGTTCGCGCCAGCACATCGATCTCCGAGGTGAGGCGCTTCCTGCTTGCGCGTGGCAACTCAGCCTTCGCCGACCGACTGTTCGGCGGAACGATGATGGCCTGCGCCATGAGCATTTTCGGCATCGTTCTGTTGATCGCGACAGAACTGGTGATGCGGTCGCAGTTGAGCTGGCACAAATTCGGGTTCGCTTTCTTCTACAAATTCAACGTCGATCCGGACACTCATTTACCCGTCTTCTGGGATCCGGTCAGCGGTACTTTCTACGCGCTGCCGTTTCTCTACGGCACGTTGGTTTCGTCCCTGTTAGCGCTTTTGATCGCCGTCCCGCTGGCGATCGGCGTGGCCATTTTTTTGACGGAAATGTGCCCCAAGTTTCTGCGCGGACCACTCGGTTTTGTGACCGAACTGCTCGCCGCTATCCCGAGCGTGGTTTACGGTCTGTGGGCAGTCTTTGTCCTGGTGCCGCTGCTTCGCGAACATGTAAATCCAGTCTTCATTGCCATCTTCAACAATTCAGTAGTGGTCAAGTTGTTCGGATGGACCGGGATTGTCGGCGACAAGGGCTTTTTCGGCGGTTCGAACTACGGCTTGGGCATGATGGCTGCGGGAGTGATTCTCGCCGTCATGATTCTGCCGATCATCTCCTCGCTCACCCGCGAAGTAATGAACGCGGTTCCTAACAGCCAGCGGGAAGCAGTCCTCGCTCTCGGCGCAACACGCTGGGAGATGATTCGCACCGGTGTGTTGCGTAACGCGCGCATCGGCATCGTAGGTTCAGTCATCCTCGGCCTGGGCCGGGCGTTGGGTGAAACGATGGCCGTGGCAATGGTTATCGGCAATCGCCCTGAGATTTCCAAGTCGCTCCTGTCGCTTGGTTATTCCATGGCCTCAGTGATCGCCAATGAGTTCAGCGAAGCCTCCGATAATCTCTACCTGAGTGCGCTGATTGAGATTGGTCTCGCCTTGTTTATCGTCACCATCATCGTGAACGCACTGGCCCGCGTACTCGTGTGGGCCGTCACTCGCGGCACGCCTGCGCGGGTGCAGTAGGAGACGGCGCATGAGACAACGGATGAACCAAAATCGCGCCCGCTCCGCCATGCGCACAGGTGTAGATCACATGGCGACCGGCCTCGCGATCTTAGCCACGATCCTGGTGATCGCCCCACTGATCGCCATCTTTGTTTATCTAATCTACAAGGGCGCAAGCTCGCTGAACCTGGCCTTCTTTACGCAGATTCCCAAGCCGGTCGGCGAGGCTGGCGGCGGTATGGCCAATGCAATCGTCGGCTCAGGAGTGCTGCTCGCTGTTGCCAGCCTGATCGGTGTACCCATCGGCATCGGCGGCGGCATTTATCTCGCCGAGTTTGGCCGGGGAACAAAGCTGGCCAATGCCGTTCGTTTCACGGCTGACGTATTGAACGGCGTGCCTTCCATCGTGATGGGCATTGCAGTCTACTCGCTGATTGTGATTCCGCAGGGACATTTTTCTGCCTTTTCCGGCGGCGTCGGTCTGGGCATTATGATGATTCCCACCGTGACGCGTACCACCGAAGAAATGCTGCTGATGGTGCCCAACGCCGTTCGCGAAGCAGCGCTCGGGCTGGGTGTTCCCAACTGGCGTTCGGTGCTTTCGATCACGCTCAAAACGGCATCGCCCGGAGTGATTACCGGCTGCATGCTGGCCTTTGCTCGCGTTGCCGGTGAGACTGCTCCGCTGATCTTCACTGCATTCGGCAATCAATTCTGGAGTGCCAGTCTTAACCAGCCAATCGCCGCGCTGCCATTGCAGATTTACATCTATGCCATCTCTCCCTATGACGAGTGGCATCGCCTTGCATGGGCCGGCGCGCTGGTTCTGATCATCTTGATTGTTTTGGCTGTTTCGCTTGTACGTTACGTCGCCAGCCGCGGCATTTTGAAAGGGGCAAGCTAGTGGGAGTCGGGATCGAGGTCACCAACCTGAACGCGTGGTATGGTGCCAATCACACGCTGCAAGACATCAATCTGCCCATTCCGGCGAACCACGCCACCGCACTTATCGGACCCTCCGGTTGCGGCAAGTCAACCTTCGTACGTTGCCTCAATCGTATGCATGAGACCAATCCGATTGCACGCGTGACGGGCTCCGTGCGCATCGGTGAAGTCGATATTTATGCCGATGCATCGCCGGTTGAGATTCGCCGTCGTGTCGGCATGGTCTTCCAGCGCCCCAATCCTTTCCCGACGATGTCCATCTATGACAATGTCTGCAGCGGATTGAAGCTCAACGGCTACAACAATCGCAAGACGCTCGATGAAATCGTGGAGCGTTCGTTGCGCGATGCCGCGCTGTGGGATGAGGTCAAGGACGATCTGAAGAAGAAGTCCGGCGCCAGTCTATCCGGTGGTCAGCAGCAGCGTATGTGTATTGCGCGCGCACTGGCCGTCGATCCTGAAGTGCTGCTGATGGACGAGCCCGCCTCGGCGCTCGATCCCGTATCCACTTCAAAAATCGAAGATCTAATCTTTCAATTGAAATCGCAATATACAATCGTCATCGTTACCCATAATATGCAGCAGGCCGCACGTGTGGCTGAGAAAACCGGCTTCTTCCTCAACGGTCGTATGGTGGAGTTCGATTCAACCCACAAGATCTTCACCAATCCCAGTGACAAGCGGACCGAAGATTACATCACAGGAAGGTTTGGTTGAGACGATGACACGTATTCGGTTTCAGCGTAGTCTCGATGATCTGAAAGAAAAGTTGCTCGTTATGGCAGGGCTCGCAGAGCAGGCCATTCAGCGCGCCACCGAGGCATATCGCACTCGCGATCTCTCGATCTGCGATCTGGTCAGCCGCAGCGAAATGGCTATCAATCGGCTCGAACGCGAGATCGATCAGTCTGCCCTTGACCTGCTCGCAATGGAGCAGCCCATGGCCATCGACCTGCGCTTCATTCTTGCGGTGATCAAGATCAATGCCGATCTGGAGCGCGTAGGCGATGGAGCCAAGAGCATCAGCGATCGCGTACGCACCATGGACTCGATGGCTATTGCCGATCTGCCCGTCGATATTCCGCGCATGGCTTCGCTGGCCGCGGACATGGTTCGCAGGTCGCTACAGTCGTTCATCGAGGCAGACCCCGAAATGGCGAACTCGGTGCTGAGCATGGATGATGCCGTTGACAGCATGAACCGGGCTGCTCACCTGATGCTTGGCCAGGTCATGGCAACCGAGTGCCACCTTGCTCCGCAGGCACTGCATGCGTTGATGGTTTGCCGCGCGCTGGAACGCGTCGCGGATCACGCGACCAACATCGCCGAAGACGTAATCTTCTGGGTGCGTGGCGCGGATGTTCGCCACAAGGGCAGCCTGGAGACAAACGCAACGGCCGATCCGAATAACCTGCTGACTTAAGCCTCACAAGAGCGGGCGACGATCTCCAAACAGGGAACAACATAAAACAAGCAACAATACAAAGGGCAGGCTCCGATTCGGAGTCTGCCCTCTGTATTGTTGCCCTATGCGAACTGCTACTGAATCACGAGGGTGAAGGTTGTCGTTGCGTTGATGGATGCAGTGCTTGAATCCTGCCCCGAGAGAGTCATCGTGTAACTTCCCTTGGCTGGGTTGGGAATGGTGTTGGAGTTACTGCCGCCACAAGCGGAGATCGCAAAGCCCACTCCGATAAGAAGGAGGATGCCGGCTACTCCGCGGAACTTCTTCGCGTAGCGCCCGGCAAAGCCGAAGAGAAGCAGTCCAGCCAGGGCCAAAGCCCCAGGGGTAGATTTGCTTCTATTGCTGTCATTGTTGCTGGAGGTATTGCTGCGGCGCAGAGTATGCAGAGCTGATTTTCCATTTTTCTGAACTGCAGCCTGGGTCGCGCAGAAAGTAGCGTTGGTATAGATGGTGAGGGTCGTCGTTACAGCACTCGTTCCGCTCACAGCCAGGATTCCATTGCCGCTGCTATCCTGGGTTCCATATGCCCAGCAAATGTTCTGCAGCGCATTGTCGTTAGAGGAATCGAGACTGAAATCGATGGTACCGGTGTAACCGCTTGCTGGTGTCACCGTGATAGTAGAGGCACCCGAGTTTCCATCTGAAACGGTGATGCCTGTTGCCTTGAGTGTAAAGGTGCCAGTTCCAGAGTTGGGAGCTACAGCCGTCACGGTTGCGGTTCCAGTGGATGCCGCGTAGGTTGAATCTCCCGAGTAGGTGACAAGCACCTGGTGCATGCCAGCCGAGCTAAACGAAGTTGTGTAGGTAAAGGTGCCGTTCGACGTAAGAGTATTTCCTGTGATCGGGGTACCCGAATCAACAGTAATAGTCACGGTGCCCGAGGGAGTCGGTGCGCCAGCAACAGGAGTAGCTACCGCTGGAGCCACCGTGATGGTGAATGTGTCCGTCGCACCCACATTCGGCGATGCGGAGGAAGCAGAGACGACTGTGGTCGTGTCGGTCAGCGCAGGCCCTGTGTTCTTCATGGACCAGGCACTGGCTAAATTGAAGAGATCGATGCTGCCCAATCCAGTGACCTGGTCGTATCCGGTTACCGCTGCGAAGCCGGTAACAGTGCTGTTGCACAGCCCTGTTCCAGAGGGACAATCGTTGTTGCCACCGACGATGTCATGGAAAGCCGAAGCATAGATGGAGCTGTCCGAGGCTAGCGAATAGAGTGTAGGGTTAATCAAGCCCTGGCCGGTCGTATAGTTCTGCTGCTGGTTGATGAGTGCCAGCATGCCCGAGAAGATTGGCGCAGCAAAACTTGTTCCACCTGCAATGGTCAGATCCCCGGTGCTGGAGTCGCGGAAGCCGCTGTTGCAGCTTGCCACCTGGTTCTGACCCCAGAAACTAGGATCGCTGGAGCAGAAGAGGTAGCCAGGCAGGCCAGTCGAAGCAGCCAGGGCAATATCCGGAACATCGCGTTTGTTATCGGAAGGAATACCGGTCGGGCCCGTCTGCCAGGAAGGTTTGGGGAAGATAGCACTGGCGCCGCCGCCGCTTGCACCGAGACAATCCGCTTGACCGCAACCGGCTGTATCTTCGTTCCATGCAACTTCAGGAATATATTGCAATGCTGAGGTGATGACATCGTTGCTGCCTGCTGCATCCCAATAGGCTGAGCCTGCGGTCAGATAAGCGGCGTTGGCCTGAGAAACCTCTGTGCCGCCCAGGCCTGTTACATACTGGCTGCTGGCTGGGTAATCGACTGCGTTTGTCTGCTGCTGAGTCACCGTCAGATTCGTAGACGGAAAGCAGTCTGTAGCGCCATCATCGCCTGAGGCGGCGACCACCGTTTGTCCTTGCGAGGCTGCCTGTTGGAGTAAAGGCTCAAGCGTGAAAGATCCCAGGTTGGTTTCGCAGGTGCCATAGCTGGTGCTGACAATATTGCCTAACTTGTTGTCGACCACCCAGGTAAGAGCATCGAACGCGCCATTGTTATCTGAAGTGCCCGTGTAGACAAAGTAGATTGTGGCGCCCTTGGCGATTGCTCCTGACCACTCCAGGTCAAGATCGGACTCGGTTTCATCTCCAGTTTCAAAGGCGGCGGAGCCTGTACCGGGAACCAGGATCGTAGTGGGATCCTTGACGGCAAGACCTGCTGCATTCTGAAAGTTTTCGATATCATGCGGATCGATCTGGGACTGGCCTACAATGGCAATCGACTGGCCGACGCCGGTAAAGCTCGCGTTATATTCCTTCTGGATGTCATAGACCGTCGCGATATCGCCCGGAGCAAAAAAGAGACTCTGCGTCTGACTCGATGTGAAATTAGGGTTCGCGCGAAGAATCCTGTTTTTGCTCGAAACCAGGTGAGACTTCGGCCGGAAGTTATCCAGATTGTGTACAGACTGCACCACGCCTGCCAGGGCCGCAGGTACGCTGATCGCAGTCGATGGAGCAAAATGCTTTTCGACGCCTGTAGCTGTCGGAATGCTGTAGTTATGCAACTCCGTGCCGAAGGCCGCTTCCGCCTGGGCTACCGTGCCGGAAAAGCGGATCAGTTGCTTGCCGCGAGCCACGGAGTCAATCGAGAATCCCTGCTGCTCAAGCCAGCTCTGCACCTTGGCAATATCCGAGTCGGCCAGGCCAAAACGGCTGCCGAACTGCTCCGGCGTGAGCCACTGGTGATATTGCGGCGAGGACGGATTCTGTTGCGCCGCTATCAGCGCCTTCAAGGCAGCTTCCTGGCTTTGCGTATGGCTGAAATAGATGCTGATGCCTTCCAGCTTGGTCGACGCTGCAACGCGGCCGCCGTCATACTTCGCCAAAGCCAGCGGATCCTTCGAATCCGGCAGCGGCGTAAGTTGGCCGGGGTTAATCTCCGCCGCGATACGTGGCGACGCGATGCTTGCGGACGGTGCAGTCTGGGCTAATGCGGGAACGGATGCCGTTCCGGCAACTAGGAGGCAAAGTGAGGAGAGAAGGTACTTCTGCAGTTGCATAGCGAAGTTTTTCATGGCCATCCCTGATTGAGGTAAAGCGGTGCTACGACAGTCTGTTGTGTGTGTCCGCCCAGTGCAGATTGGCGCCGGGAAGATACACCGAAATGTTGTGCGTGGAGCAGGGATGAGCAAATGCATCCCGTCTGAATGCTACAGTCCGAGGCGGGAATACTGAACCAGGCTATTGCCCGGAAAAATACAGGACGAATTTGAGAGCAGTTTCACGGGTAACCAGAGATCCAGGCAAACTTGAGACGGTGACTGGAGCTTCGGCAATTGACTTAGACACCTGTTGAAAAAATAAGTCGCGCAAATTTTGTATCAGGTTCCAATTGCCATTGTTTTTTTGTGCGAATTAGGTCAAGTGTACGACGCGTCAGCCGTCCCACGCGTCGAAAAGTAGATGCCGGGGGTAATAGATCCCGACCCGAATTGGAATGTCCGGCCCATTGAGACTGCGTAAAACCTGCGCATAGGCAGCGAGCTGGCCGGCATGTCGGTTCCTGTGCTGGTTGAAAAAACGAGCCCGAACCGCTTCATCAGCGAAGTCGGCTCCCTCGGCAAGGCTACTTTTGTAGTCGATGATCCACCATACCGGCTCCGTATTCGGATTCGTTGCGTTCGGTTCAGGCGTGAGAAAAACCCGGTCCGGACGCAGATTCCATTGCCTGCCTCCAATCAGGCCCGTCCAGTGACTTTCAGAGGCCGCCTGCGGATGCGGCGTCAAAATCCACGCCCCAATAGCATCCGTCGTTATTGTCTGCACAGTGGCCAGAGCGCGGGCGGCAATCTTCCGCGCCTCTGCCATCGGAACTCCGTTGCCTCGAATATCCGCCGTAATCCCCGGAACTTCTTCGGCCAGGGCAAGCGCTGCTTCGCCGGGCTCCATCCGCTGGCGAAGCTGGCTTAAACGGTCCAGCAGAGAATGAATCGCCTTGCCCTCCACGCGCGAATAGATTCCGCCTTCCGTACGAGCATAGAGCGCTGTTTCTTCTGGCGCGGTTGAGGAGCTGGCAGAAGAAGTTTCGCTTCCAAAGTGCCTGTCGGATGAAGAGGGTCTGGCGTAATCCACCGGTAGTCTGCTCAATTTCGTCGGCCTGCTGACGGAGCGAGCAGGCATCTGTACGAGATTGTCCGTGATCCCGTTATCATCCGCCGCCGCATCCGATACCGCGGCTAGCGTCTCTACGATTTCCGGCTGCTGCTCGATTTGCTCTGCGATCCACTCTTCAAACCGCGCCTGAACCGTAGCCTCCAGCGCGGGCCATGCCGTCGCCAGCAGACTCGTGGATGGAGTGACGAGCGCAGACTCGCCCTTTTTGTTCACAGTAAAACGTGGCCGCGCAAAGAGATGAAGCTCTTCCCGGGCACGCGTTGCGGCAACATAGAGTACCCGCCGCATCTCCTGAATTTCGCGATGCCGCTTCACCCCATCCACCCAGCTCTTGGCATCGCCCGCTTCCTGCCCCTTGGGCTGGAAAGGCGCAATGAGGAATTCGGTTAATTCGCCGCTTAATTGATCCAGTCCATCCCCGCTATCATCCGAATCCGCCAGCCCCCGTTCCAGCCACGAGAGCATCGTCTGATCAGACATCTTGCCCCGAGCGCCCAGTTCCGGCACGATCACCACCTCAAACTCCAGTCCTTTGGATTTGTGAATGGTCATCAACTGCACTCCGTAATCACTGCTTGCCTCCGGATCGGGCAGCGCGCATAGCTTCTCCAGCGCTGCATCGAATCCCGGCCCGAGCAGGTCAACCTCGCTGTCCGGCAGTTTATCGAGCGCAGACCAGAGCAGCCGCAGATTCTCACGCTGCTCCAGATTCACCACATCCTCACCACCCAGCGACTTCCAGATGGATTCAAGCCACGTACCCAGCGCCGTACTGGCTCCCGAACTGCGAACATCCATAGCCTCTCGCAATACGCGGCCAACACGCGCAGCCGCAGCCTGCCCCTGCTGGCTAAGCAGCGCCTGTTTCATCAGTTCCGGTTTCGTCAGTTCCGGCCCAGCCTGTTCCTGTCCGGTCAGCTCCGGCAAACGATGGGACAGCAACTCCGGTATCGAAGTCGCCATGACCGTTGCGTCATCGGCACTGGTCAGCAGATGCAGGTCCGCCAGCGAAAGACCGCACCACGGTGCACGCAGAACTCCCAGCCAGGCTGTACGGTCAACCGGATTGAGAACAGCTCGTGCCAATGCAAGAACGTCCAGCACCTCGGGCCGCTCGCGTAGCGGAACCAGATCGATGGCCCGAAAGCCGATGCCCGCCTCGCGCAGCGCCTCGGCCACCAATATCAGCGACTTCTTCGTGCGCCCGAGAACAGCGATGCGATATTTACCGTCACCGTTTGCCGCGGCGCGGGCAGCGGCCATCTTTTGCAGATGAGTCTGAATGAGCGCCACCATCGCATCCAACTGCGCCTGGCCGGTAACTTCGGAGTCGCCGGGAAGAGGCGGCTCTGCGTCCTTTTGCTTAGGCCCGGTCTGATTAGGTCCGGTGAAAGCCAGATGCAGCTCGATCCTTGCGCTCGATTCCGAACTCCGCGCAGCGATCGCAGGAGAAAACTGCACGCCACTGCCATCGTCCTCGGCAAAGATTTGCTCGAAGTGGTCGTTCAGATCCGCGACCAGGCTTGGTGCCGTCCTAAAGTTGGCCCGTAGCGGCACAAAGTCAAAATGAAACGGCTCTGCGCCATTGATGCTATGGATGCTTTCAATCTCCAACCCATGCGTTTTAAGGCGTTCAAAAAGCTCAACCTCCGCCTCGCGAAATCCATAAATCGACTGCATCGGATCGCCCACGCAAAAGCAGCTTCGCCCCTCGCGCTCCGGCCATGCCGCGATGAGACGCGCAAGCAACTGGTGCTGATTGCGGCTTGTGTCCTGGAACTCGTCCACCAGCAAATGGCGAATGCCGTCGGCCTGCTGCTGTGCAATGTCCGAGGGCAAGCCGTTCTCGTCCGGCGCGAGGATGCGTAACGCGATCTGCGCCACCTCGGTAAAATCCACTCCACCCGTTTCGGCAAAGACCAGTTGCAGCTCCACCGCTGCAGCCCTCAGCACGGCAAAGCAATGGCGTACCAGCTCCCATTCTTCCTCGGTATATCGCAGCGGGATAGGCTTCAGAAAAGCCGCCAGCGCCGATAACAATCCGCTCTCTTCTTCCAGGCTTTTGACCAGCTCGCCAAACCGCTGTTTCTGCGCCCGGCCCTGCGGTGTCGCAGGAAACCCTTCGTTCTTGGTCAGTCCGCGTTCGGATCGCCAATCGCCGTCTTTCGTAAGAAGAAATCGCGCCAGGTCGCCATGACCGGCAATCGCTTCTTCAATCTCCTCAAGATCCGCAAAGGGAACGCTCAGTATCTCGGCACGTTCCGCAAGACTTAATGGCGAATTTTTCCCACACTCTTCGCATGCAAATCGCGCCAGCTCCAGAGCAAACTCACGGCAGCCTCCAAGCGCATCCAGCTTGCCGCAAAGATGATGTAACTGCTTGCGGACGCCGCGAAGAAATGGGGCTTCCAGGCGAAGGCGCAACGCGCTCCAATCCACCTCGCGGGCAAAGACAAAGTCCTGGTACCAGCGATTGCGCGCGCCCAGCATCTGGACAATCTGGTCCTCAACATCCTTCCAGTTGTTGTCTCGCCACAGCAGCAGAGCCTCTACCGATTGCCGCTCCGGCGAGTCGGCATGACGAAGAGAATTGATCGTTTGTCGTGCCGCGCGTCGATATAGTTCCTGTGGATGCTCCACCAGCTCAAGCCGTCCGCCGAGCCCCGAAAGCAAGCCCCATCCCAGCGGACTCTGCAACGCAAGCCCGCGGCAAAATGCGTCGATCGTCGTAATGCGCAACTGGCTCGGCTGATCGAGTATCTGCCAGCCAAGCAGCGTTGACCGATCCAGCGCGCGGCGAGCTAATGCACCCAAACTCTCCGCATCAATCTCCAGGCCGATTGCTTCTTCCGTTGTCGCCTCAGCCTTTTCCAACTCCGCAAGAATGCGGTTACGCATCTCCGCCGCCGCAGCCTTGGTAAAGGTGATGGCGACAATCTCATCCGGTTTTTCAGCCTGCCCAAGCAGGCGCAAAAATCGCTGTGTCAGTAGATAAGTCTTGCCCGAACCCGCCGGTGCCTGCACCAGAAAAGATCGATTCGGATCGAGCGCGCGGCTTCGCTCTGCCTGGTCCGGAGGCACAAACGAGTTGCGGATAGCGATCACTTCACTCACCGTAGCCTCCGCCCTGTGCGTTCGCAGAATCCGCTTCGCTGGCTTCTTCCTCTGCGATCAATTCGCGCAGCGACACGTTTTCCTGTATCCGGCAGATCGTGTACAACTCGCAGTTTTTGCAAGTCTCATCGCCGTCTCTCGGATCAACATCGGCGCGTCCATGCAGGAAGTCTTCGCCGAGTTGATGGATAAGCCTTCGCCACTCTTCCAACTGTTCATCCGTGAGCGGATTGCGCATCAGTATCGAAGCTTTACTGAGATCGGCGCGCAGCGTATTCGCCGCATCGCGTGCACGTCCGTAGAACTTCGTATCCCCTGGTCGCACTCGCGCAAAGACCAGCCCCTGCAATGTTTGCCCCGTGTGCTCCTCGTGCATCGCAAGGCTGGCATACAGCGGCAGTTGCACATCTTTGGGCCGCTCACCAGCCCAGACCGATGGACCGACCGAGCCAGTCTTGTAATCGATAACCAGCTTCGAGCCATCCCCAAGCACATCGACGCGATCAAGCCTTAGGCTCAGCGTGAGCCCGGCAACAGTGATGTCGCTCTTGATTTCCGTACCTTCAATCTGAAAGGGAAGTCGCTGCTGCTCATAGCCCAGCCACTCCGTCACCAGGCCCGTCAGTCGTCTTGCCTCCAGAAGAAGAAAACGCTTCGGCAGAGTCTCGCGTAGATTCGCAGGCAGCTTTCGTTCCATCACCCAGTTCACAATGCTGCGCACAAACGCCTGCAAATCAGGCAGCTCCAGCAATTCCTGCAGAGACGCAAGTCCGCCCTCGTCCTTGCTCCAGATGCGATGGAGCACAGCGTGCAACAACTGCCCACGCTGTTTTGCATTGAGCCCTGCTTCGGCAGGCTGCCATTGTTCAGCCCCGAGACGAGCGACGGAGAAAGCCTGAAACGGACACAGCGATTGCCGCGTCAGTGTCGCAGAGCCACCCGCCATTGCTGCAAGCGGAAATGCAATCCGGCTCGCATCCTCATACACTTCCGTCAATGGCTGACGAGCAGGACTGCTTTGCGCAAGCCCGCTCGGCATAGCGACAGGTGCGCCGACATGGCGCAGGATCAATCGCGATGGTCGAGCCTCGGATTCGTCCGATTGTTCGCAGTAGCTGAAGATCACTTCGTTCGCGCTTGCCAGCAGCCTCGTTGTCGCTTCCTGCGCAAGTGACCAGTCCGCCTGCGGAGTAGAGTGCGGCATACCCGCTTCGCGTTGCAGACGGATTGGCAGCAGGGGATGCGGTGCGCCTCGTCCAGGCCAGCTCTCTTCATCCGCACCAAGAAACCAGATACCATCCGACAACTGTCCGGCAGACTCAAGCGGCTCTGAAATCTGCACCGCCGCGTCTCTTGATTCCGCCGCAAAAATCGTTCCTCCAACCGCTGTTGCAACAATGCCGATAAACTCATCCCATTCCATGCCGGAATCTCCGGGCGCCACAGCTTCAAAGCCAAGAGAGGCGCAATTTTCCATCACGGAATCCCAACGCTGCCGCGCCTGAAATGTCGTACTCGAAAGCGGACGAAAGCCCGGCCATCCCGCAGCTTCGAGCAACTGACTCACCGCATCCGCCCATGCAAGAGGACTCTGGCGCTCCGGCTGTTTTCTCAGCATCTGTTTCGCTGCCAGCAGTCGCGCCGTCCACGCCTCTGGAGGAGCAATCGTCCTGCGAAACGAACGCGAATTTCCCGCATCGCTCTCCGCCTGTTCCGCTTCGTAACCCGTCGCCGAAGAAGCAAGCCCCTGCGGATTTGCAAACGCCTCCAGCGACCACTCTGTGCGCTCCAATCCCTTGCGGCGAAGCTGGCGCATTGTCTCCGCCAACGCGATCTCTTCCTTCGCATTGGCAGCCGTGTGTCCGCTGGCAATAAGCCAATCCAACTCCGTCTCGGTCAGTGCTCCATCGAGCCATTGCAGTAGAAGCAACGCAGCCCGCGCCACTCCCATTTGCCCGAGTGGGACACCGAGCGAAAACTCAAATCCAATCTCACTGCCATTAGCTTCCAGCAAGGCCCGTTCAATTTCGCCGCGCCTCTGCTGCAAATTCGTTGTCACAATCGTCAGCCGCACATTGGGATCAGCTTCGAGCCTGCGGCGAATCCACGAGACGCATGCCGTTAGCTCCGTAGCCGAATCGCGAGCCGCAAAAAACACACTCTCCCTCGCTGCATCTCCTGCCTCAAGCAGTTGCCATGACGGCGCTCCGCCAGCCCAGGCATGCAGCAATTTTTTCTGCGAATCCAGCACACGATCGAAGCCGATCAGCAGCAGGGGAGCGCGTACCTGGCCGCTGTTATCTTCGTTCTCCAGTTGTGTCGCAAGTAGTTGTGCCGCAAGCTCAGAAACAAGGCGGCTCGCGCTGATCAATGCCTCGCGACGGCAACGCGATTCGAACTCTGTAATCCACTCGCTGAAGATGGCCGCATCGCCCGGCCAGCCAAGCCGCTCTCTCGATGTCAGCGCTTCCGGTGCATAATCGCAGAGCAGCTTGTATGCCTGCTGCGCCGCCTTGGCCAACTGGTCCGGATGCAGCAAATGAGCACCCGCCCGGCTGCCGCGAACAACCTTCGTCCACAGCCTCTGCTCCTGCAAAGCATTCAACAGCAGCAGGCCGTCCCGGTTTCGCTCCGTCCAGCGCTCACGAACCCAGCTATCCCAGGCAGCAATCGCCGGTGTTGTCCACGCCATGCGCCCCGCGTCTCGTTGCGCAGAGTGATGAGCCGCCGCCACCGACCGCGCAGCGCGATCTGTGGCCGTAAGCACCACGCCGCCATTCGCCAGCCACTCATCGACGCGCGCGCTTCGTACTGTTTCCTGCTGGATCATTTGCTTTTGATTCTAAGGCGCGTGAGTGCCTTTGATCTGTTCCGCCACGCACGCCCCTCTGGAAAACACGATCAAACCTATCCAAATGCCGCCACGTTTGCCCATAAGCCGATCCGGTTACACTGGAGTGTGAAACGCCCGCTGCTCATCGCCTTACTCTCACTCTCTGTGGCAGTTTTCGGCTGCCACAAATCCCCCTCCGACGGGGATGCGTCCGCCACCGCTGCAACCCAGTTCAAGACCTATCCCCTGCGCGGCAAAGTAGTTTCGACCAGCTCAGCCACCGGAGAAGTGACGCTGGATGCGCAAGCCATCCCTGGCTTCATGGAAGCCATGACCATGCCCTACAAGCTGCGTGATACCCGCATCCTGGGCGAGCTGCATCCCGGCGACATCGTCACCGCCGATGTTCTGGTGTCGCAGGGCTCCGACGCCAGCGTTTTTGTGGATCACTTCGTCGTCGTAGGTCTCGCCAAGCCGGATTATGTACCTGCCGCGCAGTTTCACGTCCCGCAGCAGGGCGACGTCGTGCCCGACTTCAAGCTCGTCAATCAGGATGGCCACCCAATCCATCTCTCCCAGTTCCACGGCAAAGCTGTGCTCCTCACCTTCATCTACACAAGCTGTCCGCTACCGGATTTTTGCCCGCGCGTAACGCGCAACTTCGCCGCGATTGAAAAATCACTGGCGGCCAATCCAAATCTCTTCGCCAAAACGCACCTGATCGCCGCCAGCTTTGATCCAGCGAACGATACGCCGGCCAGGCTGAAGAGCTACGGAGAAAACTACATCCGCAGCGACGATCCAAAGGCCTTTGTCCACTTCGACTTTGCCGTAGCCAGCAAGGCCGGACTGCCTCCGATGGCCAGGTTTTTTGACGTAGGCCTGACCGGCGAGACCGACGGCACCATCACGCACACCCTGTCCACCACGCTGATCGGTCCGGATGGCAAGGTGGTGCGCTTCTACCCCGGCAACGAGTGGACTCCGGAAGATCTGCTCTCCGACGTGAAAAAACTTTTTCCCAATGCATAACCCAAGGAATAACCAGGTGAGCAAATGATCGTAATCGTCATGGGAGTCAGCGGATCAGGTAAATCCTACCTGGCAAATAAACTGGCAGAGAAAACAGGCTGGATTTTCGCCGAGGGAGATGATTACCACTCCGACGCCAACAAAGCGAAGATGCATGCCGGTACTCCGCTCACCGACAAAGACCGGGCCCCCTGGCTCGCCACGCTGCATCAGCTGCTGGCCAGCTGGCAGCAGCAGGGAACTCCCGGCATCCTCACCTGCTCGGCGTTGAAGTCGACCTACCGAGAACAACTCGCCGACGGTCTCCCCGATGCCCGCTTTGTCTGGCTTGATCCGTCGCGCAGCGTGCTGATGGACCGCATGGCGCACCGTTCCGGCCACTTTATGCCCGCGGCGCTGCTCGACAGCCAGCTTGCCACCCTGCAGCCGCCTGTCAGCGATCCAAACACCCTCCGTTTGGACGGCACCGAGCCCATCGAACAGGAAATAGACCGGATTCTGGCCTGGCTGCAAACTACCGGCGTTAAACCTCGAACCACTGAATCGGCAGACACCTCAGACTCATCCATTCCAGTAGACTTGCACCAGAGATAATTTCCGAGGTCCTGCCCGCATGGCAAAAGTAACATTGTTTTTCGCTGCACTTTTTATTGCAATTGGAGCAATCGCGTTTTTCAGCACCGGTGCCAACCATCCCACTGCGCTGATTCCCGCCGTTCTTGGCGTCCTGCTCGCGATCTTCGGAGCACTTTCATTTTCCCCTGACGCCAGCCGCCGCAAACTCTTCATGCATATCAACGTAACGCTCGCGCTGCTCGGCTTCCTCGGCACCGCAATGGGCCTCATCGAGTGGTTTCGCATGTTGGGTGGCATAGCCGTGAAGAATCCTCCCGCCACGGAATCCAAAGCCGCTATGGCTCTGCTCTCGCTGCTGTACGTGATTCTTTGCGTGCGCTCTTTTATCGCGGCTCGCAAAGCAAGGTTGGTCTGATCGATGGCAACCATGCGAGGCGGCGGAATCGATATGAAAGCGGAGCGAGGCGGTCATGGCCGCGGCAAAGGTGGTTCTGACCTGCCCAAGCGCAAGGTAGACATCAAAAAGCTCTGGCCCACTATCTGGACGCTCGTCAAGCCGCGTCGCTGGCTGCTCCTCGCCGGCTTCGTCCTGGTCGCCATCAAGACCGTCGCGGGCCTCACCATGCCCGCGCTCAGCAAGTACCTGCTGGACGACGTACTCGCCACTGCACACCCCAAGCCAAACCTGCTGCCGATGTTGATTGCAATCGTCTTTGCCGCCACCATCATCCAGGCAATCACTTCGTACTCGCTGACACAACTGCTTTCAAAAGAGGGGCAAAAGCTCATCTCTGAACTGCGCAAGCGGGTTCAGCAGCACGTTGGCCGATTGTCGGTGGCCTACTACGACGCCAACCGCACCGGCACACTCGTCTCCCGCATCATGAATGACGTTGAAGGCGTCCGCAACCTCATCGGTACCGGCCTTGTAGAATTCGTCGGCGGTATGCTGACCGCTGTTCTCGCCTTCGCTTACCTCCTCCACCGAAGCGTCACCGTGACCGTCACAGTCTTTCTGGTCATCGGAGTCTTCGTCGTAATCCTGCAATACGGCTTCAAACGCGTCCGCCCCATCTTTCGTGAACGCGCCAAGATCAATGCTGAAGTCACCGGCCGTCTGACCGAGTCTCTCGGCGGCGTTCGCGTCATCAAGGGCTATCACGCCGAGGAGCGCGAGGCCTCCGTCTTCGGCCAGGGCGTGGAGCGTCTGCTCAAAAACGTTGTCAGCTCACTCACCATGACCAGTACGCTTTCATCCGCGTCCACCGCGGTCCTTGGCCTGGTTTCGGCGATTGTGATGTGGCTCGGCGGCCACGCCGTTCTCAATCATGGATGGACCATCGGCGACTACTTCTCTTACAACATGTTTCTCGCCTTCATGATCGCTCCCGTTTTTCAGATCGTGAACATCGGTACGCAACTCACAGAGGCTTTCGCGGGCCTTGATCGCACCACGGAAATTCTCGCCGAACTCGAAGAAAACTCCGATCCCAACCGCACACGAACCATGCCGCCAATCCACGGCACAGTTAAGTTCGAGCATGTGGAGTTTGAATACGAAACCGGTAAGCCCGTTCTGCACGACGTAAATTTTCTAGCTCAGCCGGGCAGCGTCACTGCTCTTGTCGGCTCATCCGGCTCCGGCAAATCCACCATCATCAGCCTGATCTGCGCCTTCCACAATCCCGTTTCCGGCAGCGTCGTTGTCGATGGACTGGATCTGGCGACAGTCGATCTCAATAGCTACCGTTCGCAGCTAGGAGTAGTGCTCCAGGACTCGTTCCTTTTTGATGGATCCATCCGCGATAACGTGATGTTCTCGCGCCCCGGCTCAACCGAAGAACAGTTTCTCTCCGCCTGCCGTACCGCGCGCGTCGATGAATTTGCCGAGCGCTTTCCCGAGACATACGACACCATCGTCGGCGAACGCGGCGTCAAGCTCTCCGGCGGTCAACGCCAGCGCCTGTCTATCGCTCGCGCATTGCTGGCCGAGCCGCGCATCCTCATCCTCGACGAAGCAACCAGTTCACTCGACTCCGAATCGGAAGCGATGATCCAGGCAGGCTTAAACCAACTCATGCTGGGCCGGACGACCTTCGTCATCGCTCATCGCCTGTCCACAATCCGTCGCGCCGACCAGATTCTCGTCGTCGAAGGTGGCCGCATTCTCGAACGTGGCAACCACGAAGAACTGTACACCCTGCATGGCCGCTACTACGACCTCTACACCCGCCAGCACGGCCTCGAAGAGAACCTCTTCTTAGCCCCCGGCGAAGGCGACGCAGTTCCGGAAGTAGCTCGTTAGCGGAGACATCAAGGTCTTGGCGAGTTAGCGCCAAGGACATCCCGGCATAGCTACACTTACCTCAATGGGGTGACTTGAAGCTGATCTCTACTTTTATCTGTACTGCAACAGGTTCGCCATTTTTCATTGCGGGCTTAAAGCGATATTTGGAAATAGCTTCTGTGGCGTTCTCGTCAAGACCATAGCCTATCGACTGCAAAAGGGTGATATTTGTAGGTAATCCGTGCCTGTCTACAATCAATGAAAACTCGCAAACCCCAGAAACCTTGTTCGTCAACGCATCCTGAGAGAGCTCTGGTTCGACGCTTCTAAAAAGCTTCGGCGGTTTAACTTCACCCCCAACTTTTTTCCAATGCGGGGTATTGCCTCCAGGATTTTTCAGTGGACCGTCTTCCGGTGCAAGTAAAGCTTGTTCGGATAGCTGTTCGCGAGATTGCTGTTCGCCTGAATAGAATTTTTGAGTTGGCTCAGATAGAAGGCGCAAAGCTCGGGTCTTCTTGCCGGCAGCATTGATTAGGTCTATGTAACAGCCGTGGGCGCTTACTTGCAGATTTTCCCGAACAGCAACTGGAGCTCCATCACGAGTGCCAGGGTTAAATCGGTCCGTTTCGGCAATGAAGATCGCCACTCTATCCAGTTCCGTTTGAGACGGATCCACGAACATAACATTTCTAGGATGGCCATTCTCATCCACAATGAGTGACAACTTGATATTTGCCTTGATGCTATCGGAGCATTTCGTCACGACGAGCCCAGAGAAATCAGGTTGGAGCAGGTTCGGTGCGACTACTCCTGGACGAACGGTATAAACCGTGGTCCAGGGTGGTTGAGCAACCATTGCAGAAGAGATCGTACCGGTGCTTGATTGAGCTTCAAGATTGATTGCACAGATGGCCAACAATGCAAGGATGCAATGCGTCTTCACAGGTATCTCCGAATTGTGTACAGCGAATTTATCCGACCAGCCCTAACTCTTTAAGCAGAAACGCATAGTCGAAAGCTATCTCTTTGAGATAGTCATATCTTCCGCTCGCACCGCCATGCCCCGCGCTCATATTGGTCACCAGCAGCAGCGGCTGCGCATCCGTCTTGAGCGTGCGCAACTTAGCTACATACTTGGCGGGCTCCCAATACATCACCTGGCTATCATTCAGCGAAGTCTTCACCAGCATCGCCGGATAACTCCCCGCCTTGAGATTCTCATAAGGCGAGTAACTCAACATGTAATTGAAATACTCTTCCTCATTAGGATTGCCCCACTCCTCATACTCCGGCACCGTCAGCGGCAGGGAAGCATCCAGCATCGTATTCATCACATCGACAAACGGCACATGCGAAAGCACCGCGCGGAAAATCTCCGGCTTGAGATTCGTGACCGCGCCCATCAGCAATCCACCAGCGGAGCCGCCCTCGATCGCCACGCGCGCAGGATCGCCAAAGCCGCTGAGCGTCAGATATTCCGCAGCAGTTACAAAGTCACTGAACGTATTCCGCTTCACCAGCATCTTGCCTGCATCATGCCACGGCTTGCCCAGATCGCCGCCGCCGCGAATATGCGCATACGCCATCACGATTCCACGATCCAGCAGGCTAAGTCGATTTGCATTGAAGCCAATCGGCAGCGAATAACCATACGATCCATAGCCGTACACATACAGCGGATTTCCACCCGCCTCACGCTTGTCCTGCCGATACACCAGCGAAATCGGTATCTTCACTCCATCCGTTGCCGTAGCGAACACACGCTCCGAGGCATAGAACTCGCGATCGAATCCGCCCGGCACTTCAACCTGCTTCAACAGCGTCGATGCAGCCGTTGCAATGTCATACTCGTAGACCGAACTGGGTGTCACCAGCGATTGATAAGCGTAGCGAAACCTGGTCGCATCGAACTCGCGATTGATATGCGGAAACGCGCTGTAAACAGGCTCCGGAAACTTGATCTCGTTGGATTGGATCGCGCGATCATTCTCCGTAAAGCTCCACAGCCGCAACCGTGGCAATCCATCTTCGCGTTCGCAGGCAACAAAGAAATGTTCAAAGAGGTCGATATCTTCCAGCATCACCGCTTCGCGATGCGACAGCAGCTCCGTCCAATGCGCGCGGCCCGGAGTCGCCACCGGCGCCGTCACCAGGCGAAAATTGCGCCCCGCATCGTTCGTGCGAATGAACCATAGTCCCTTGCGATGGTCGATTGAATACTCCTGGTCATCGACGCGCGCCGTCACTAGCGTCCATGCACCGGTCGGGTCGTCCGCAGCCAGAAAGCGCGCCTCGCTCGTAGTGTGACTGCCAGCCTCCAGCACCAGGAATTCGCCATCGCGAGTGCGCCCCGCACCGAGATTGAATCGCTCGTCCGGCTCCTCAAATACCAGCACATTCTCAGCGTGCGATGTGCCCAGCACGTGCCGCCAAAGTTGAAACTGTCGCTTCTGTTCCACATCTTCCACGGTGTAGAACAGCGTCTTGTTATCCGCCGCCCACACCAGCGAGCCAACGCGCTCAACCTCTCCATCCACGACCAAGCCAGTATGCAGATCCTTGATCTGCAGCGTGTATTGGCGAAAGCCGGTATGGTCCACGCTGTATGCCAGCCAGCGGCCATCATCGGAAACATTCGTGCCGCCAAGAGCCATAAAGCTCTTCCCCTCGGCCAGCGCATTGCCATCCAGAATCACGTTTTCCGGAGCATCCCCTCCATTGGCCTTGCGGCAGTAAACCGGATATTGCCGTCCCTCTTCAGTCCGCGTGTAATACCACCAGCCGCCATCGCGATAGGGAACTGAAACATCCGTCTGCTTCATGTGGCTCAGCATCTCTTCATAAAGCTGCTCCCGCAGATCTGCCAGCGGAGCCATCACCGCCTCGGCATACAGGTTTTCAGCCTCCAGAAAAGCCGTAACTTCAGGACTTTCCTTCTCACGCAGCCACGCATAGTCATCCACCAGCACGGTGCCATGAATCGTGGTCTGTTTCGGCTCCTTGCGAGCCGTGGGAGGAGTGATGGAAGAGGCGGATATCTGCGAGGTCTTGGCCTGGGTTTCACGGGCTTGCGTTTCAATTGTCATATCAGTAGTTAGGATAGTCCCCCAGCCTCAACAAAGGGAACTGCGGCACTACGTTACGCGTACAATTAGGCGTGATGTTAGTCCGCCGCTCCCGTTCGGCTCTTATCTGGCTCTCTTTGAGCCTTGCTCTTGTCTTTTCCGCACTAACCGGCCTCGCCGAACGTGTCGAAGACCTGCCTAAACCCACCGATTACGTCTCCGACTTTGCGCATGTCCTTTCTCCGCAAACGGTTGAACAGTTAGATCGACTCTGCTCGCAACTGGACCACTCCAAGGCCGACACCCAGGTGGCCATTGTCGTCCTTCGTAACCTCAATGGCGACGACAAAGCCGATTTCGCCAACCGTCTTGAAGAGAAGTGGAAAGTTGGCAAAAAAGGCTCCGATCGCGGAATCCTCATGCTGGTCACAGTCGAAGATCGCCACTATTGGATCGAAGTCGGCTACGGCCTCGAAGGCATCCTTCCCGATGCCAAGGTCGGTGATATTGGCCGCCTGATGGTTCCACATTTGCGAGCCCGCGACTATAACGGAGCTGTCACCACCGGCCTGGTCCAGATAGCCAACGTAGTTGCCGCTGACGCCAAGGTCTCGCTGCAGGATCAACCCGGTCAGGATCAATCCGATGCTTCGTCTGAACAGATGCAGGTTCGCAGGCAGCCTCGCCGCGCATCCACGGCCTCCGTCATTTTCCGCATCATTATCATCGTTCTTGTAATAGCCTTTTTCGGAGTGCGCGGCCTTTTAGGATTTGGCCTCGGCATGTTTTTCGGCGGCGGCGGTGGTGGTGGTGGCAGAGGCGGCGGCTGGGGTGGCGGTGGTGGAGGCGATTCCGGCGGCGGTTTTGGTGGCTTCGGCGGTGGCGAATCCGGTGGCGGCGGAGCTGGCGGCGACTACTAGCATTTCAGGTTTTTTCAGGCAGGCTGCTATCCTTCGCGCCTGTAACGTGTTTTAACCGGCACTGGCGAATTTGTACGCTGGGCCCAATCGAGGAGAAAGACTCATGATGCGTCGTGGACTTTGGATTTTTCTTGGAATTCTGGCTGTCTTCGTTTTTGTCGGACTTCTGATTTATGGCAGCTTCATCAGTGCCCAGCACCAGATGGTTGCCAAGGACGAGAACGTGAAATCGAGCTGGTCGCAGGTCGATGTGCAACTGCAACGCCGCGCTGACCTTATCCCCAACCTGGTTGAGACGGTCAAAGGCTTCACCAAAGAAGAAAGCACCGTCTTCGGCGACATCGCCAATGCGCGCGCCGGCCTGTTGAATGCCCACGATCCGAAGTCCAAGATCGCCGCCAACGGCCAGCTCGATTCAGCCTTTGGCCGGTTGCTGGCGCTCACCGAGAACTATCCGCAACTACGCTCGAACGAACAGTTCCTGCGCCTGCAGGATGAGCTCTCCGGCACTGAGAATCGCATCAGCGTCGCCCGCCGCCGCTACAACGAAACGCTGCGTGACTACAACACGTTCGTCCGCCAGTTTCCCAACAGCCTATGGGCCGGCGTCCTCGGCTTCCACGTCAATGACGCCTACTTCGAGGCCAGCGCAGCGTCTCGCACCGCCCCAGCAGTAAAGTTCTAACCAGAAACGTAAAGCTCTAACCCAAAAACCGAATGCCCAGTTCTCGAAAACGAGACCTGGGCATTTCTTCCGCTCAGAGTATTTCCCAGTTCTCCCGGCGCAAATGCTCAGAAACACAAAAAGGCCGCGTCAAAACACAAAAGAGCCACGTCTACGGTTCGCCGCCGACGTGGCCCTTCAATTTTAAGTGCTGGAGACTCTGAATACTGGAAACGAGCGTTTACTTGAAAGAAGCGATGGCGCTGGCTTCGTCGTCGTAAATATCGAATACGGTATACAGCTTGGTGACCTGCAGAACGTCCTTGACCTTCTTGGTCAGGTTCAGCAGCCGCACATCCGCGCCCTGGTTCTTGGCGGTTGTGTATGCGCTCACCAGTTCGCCCAGGCCGGAGCTGTCGATGTAGTTCACATCGCCCAGGCCCAACAGAACCTTCTTTACGCCCTTGCCGATCAGCTCGCGAATGGCATCGCGCAACTGCACACTGCCCTCGCCAAGTGTAATCCGCCCGCTCAGATCAAGAATTGTTACGCCGTCCAGCTCCCGGGTTGCAATTGTCAGTGCCACAGAGAAAGCCCTCCTTGGATTATTGGTTATTAGATCAAACTTCGGTTAAGTTACTCTTCGTTTCCGCGGATGGCAGATGCTTGATAAGCGTCAGCTCGGTGCCGGGATGCAGTTGTCGAAAGTGTACCTCATCCATAAAGGACCGGATGAGGAAGATGCCGCGACCTGTGCCGCGTAGAAGGTTTTCCGGTGCCAGCGGATCGGGTAAAGTCGATGAATCGAGGCCTTCACCCTGGTCGGCAATCGTAATTACCAGCGACTTGCCTGTGTTTTCAAAGCTGGCACTGATCTGTTTGTTCGGGTCATAACCGTTGCCATGCAACACTGCATTGACCGCCGCCTCGCGTACCGCCATCACTACCCGGAAGCACTCGTCCTCATCCAGCCCGGAGGCCTGAATGAAGTTCTCCGCCGCAGCCTCAACCTCGGCCACGCTGTCCATTGTCGACGCCAGCTTGAAGCTAAGCCGCCCTGTCTGTGGTCCGGTCAATCGCGAGTCTCCATCGGAATGCTTCACGCCAGCCTGGACTTGGAGAGCATATTCACAGTTTGCGCCTCGAAGGTGGTTTCTCGAAGTTCGTGTATCGACGCATACCACGGCACTCAAAAGCCTTCATCGCAGTTTCGTTGCTCAAAGCCGTTGTGTCAAGCGAGTGCCCCTGCGATGAAGAAAGATCAGCCAGCCGAATCATTCCGAGATAAATAATACCAACCCTGCATAGGAATGGAATGAATCGAATGAGGATAGAGATTGATCACCCGCATGGCGAGCACACTTCCTTCAGATCTTGTTCGCCAGTCGCTGCCTTTACACGCTAAACTCAACCTGAAATGCGCCCCCGCACCACATCCCGTGTAAGCCTCACCGCGATGCTCGGCACACCCGTGACCGACCCGCAGGGAATCGTGCGCGGCAAGCTCAAAGATATTGCGGTCGCCACCGGCCCCGAGGCCGGGCGCGTCGCAGGCCTGGTGCTCAAAACCCGGCAGGGCCTGCAGATTGTCTCATCCATTGACGTAATGGAGACCCCTGCAGGCACGCTCGAACTACGGTCTCCCACTGCCATGAGCCCCCTGCGCGGCGATGAAAATTATCTCTTCCTGCAACAGGACCTGATCGACCGCCAAATCATCGACATCCACGGTCGCAAGGTTGTTCGCGTCAACGACGTCGATCTGGAATGGCTCGGCCACGGCGGAGTTCACCTGCTCCGCGTCTCTGAGGTTGAAGTAGGCCTTCGCGGAGCCGTCCAGCGTGTCTTCAAAGGGATACTGCCGCGTCATACCCTGGAGTCGCTGTCGCGCCGCTTCGCCTCCCGCGGCATCCCCTGGCAGTTCGTCGATGTGATCGAGGTAGATCCAGCGCGCCGCGTCAAGCTGCGTATCGAACACGAACGTCTCTCCCAGATGCATCCCTCCGATCTCGCCGAGATTCTTGCCGATCTCGCTCCAGCCGAGCGCGAAGTAATCTTCACCTCGCTCGATGAAGAGGTAGCCGCGGACACACTGGAAGAAGTCGATTCAAAGCTGCAAAAGGCTCTCCTCGAAGGCCTCGACGAAGAGCGCATCGCCGACATTGTCGAAGAGATGGACCCCGGCGCAGCCGCCGACCTGCTAAGCGAAATGTCGGACGAGCGTTCCGAAGCCATCCTCGAAGAGATGGAGCCCGACGAGCGCCATGAGGTCGAGGAGCTTCTCGAGTTTCACGAGGACTCCGCAGCCGGTCGCATGACCACCGACTTCGTCTCCGTTCACATCGATGCGCTGGTCGCCGATGGCGTTCAGGCCATGCGCGACTTCGATGGAGACGTCGAGACAGTCACGGAAATCTATCTGCTCGGAGCAGACCGCGTCCTGCGCGGTGCCGTCCCCCTCGCGCGCATGGTCATGGCACATGCCGATAGCCATCTCAACGTACTGTCGGAGTCGCGCACTCGCTCCTGCCCAGCAGACATGCATCAGTCGGAGGTGGCAGAGTTGTTCGACAAGTACAACCTCTACTCCCTGCCTGTCGTCGATTCACTGGGACGCATGGTCGGCGTCGTGCACTCAGACCAGGTCATCAGCTATCTGCTCGAAAAGATATAACTACCTCGAACGCCCGGCAAAGTCTAACAACGCGCGAATATCCCCAGTCTCCAGCACACGTTTCGGCGCGCCCGTTCGGGCAACTGCCAGCATTGCGTGGCCCAGCTCTTCGGTAGTAACCACCTGCTTCGGAAAAGCTCGCCGTAAGAGCGGCAGCAACGGCCCGGTAAGCGCATAAAAGAACTGGTACACCTTCGTCTTCGAGCGAATTCCATGCAGCGGCACAATCAGCCCAGGCCGAAACATATACGCATGCGGAAACAGCCGCAGCAGGGCATTCTCTGTACGCCCTTTGACTCGCGCCCACATACTGCGGCCCTGTTCTGAGCTATCCGTTCCCGCTCCCGAAACATACACAAACGTCATCTCCGGATTCAGCCGCGCCAGGGTCTCTGCAACGGCTATCGTCAGCTCATAAGTCAGGTGCGTATAGGCATCCTCTTTCATGCCCGAGGACGATACACCCAGGCAGAAAAAGCAGGCGTCAAAGCCGCGAAGCTCTGCTTCATATTTGCCCGGACGGAACAAATCCGAAGTCACAACCTCATGCAGCTTCGCGTTCTGCATTCCAGTCCCGGCCCGCCCAACCGTCTGCACCCGATCTACATCCGCAGCCAGCAGGCACTCGCGCAGAACACCCTGCCCCACCATCCCCGTCGCACCAAATAAAAGCACCTTCATCTCGCAATCACCTCTTGCCTGCAACAGCAAACTCTCTCGCCGTCGGCCAGAAAACGCCAGTCAATTCCTCCGAAACATCCCATAGCCCGCGAGCCAGGGAGGCATCGTTTGCCTTGTCCGATACCGTCGCCTCTCCGACCCGCCCCTTCAGTTCAAACATCCCCTTGGGACCGTAATAGCCCGCAGGCATCGCTTCCGGAGAAGTCGCCGCGAAAAGTGTCGGCAGAGCGCCCTTCACCACGGAGTGACCAATGATACGAACCACGATCGGACTGATTCTACCCATGAAAGACTGCGTGCCCGGCCCGTTTGCGATCAAATCGGTGCTCGATCCGCCGGGATGAGCTGCGTTACTCATCAATCCCCAGCCATGTGCATCGCTGCGCCGTTGCAGCTCCTTCGTGAACAGAAGATTGGCGAGCTTCGACTGGGCATACGCAGAGGTAGGCTTATACCCGCGCTTCCACTGCAAATCGTCAAAATGGATAACACCCACCTTGTGCATCAGGCTGCTCACCGTGACGACACGAGGCTCACCGCTGCGGCGCAGCAGAGGCAACAATTGCCCTGTCAGCGCGAAGTGAGCCAGATGGTTGGTTCCAAACTGCAGCTCAAATCCCTCCTGCGTCGTTTCACGTTTCGGCAGGGCCATCACGCCGGCATTGTTCACTAGGATATCGATCGGCCGATCCTCTTTCAAAAGCCGTCCGCTAAACTCCCCTATCGATTTGAGATTTGCCAGATCGACCAGCTCAAAGCGAACCCTAGCCTCCGGAACGGCCGTCCGAATCCGTCGCAGAGCATTCGCCCCTTTGACCTCGCTGCGCCCCGCAACTATCACCTCTGCCCCGGCCCGCGCCAGTTCCAGGGCGTTTTCGTAGCCCAGGCCACCGGTTGCACCCGTCACCACCGCCAATTTTCCAGCCAGCTTCGGCACGTCGCTGATACCCCAGTTACCCTTCACGGAATCCATCATCAAACCTCTTTTCATGTCAGAACGTTTTCGTTCCACAATTAATTCGTCATGCTGACAAAATACGTCATTATGTCAAGCGTTGAGTCGATTATTGACATAATGACAAATAATGCCAATACTTGAACTCGTGGAAAATGAAAAAAAGTTGCGCGTGCTGGCTGCAGCCAAGATCGTCTTCCTGCGCTACGGCTTCCGGCGCGTCACCATGCAGGACATAGCCGACGAAGCAGGAATATCGCGCCCTGCTCTCTATCTTGTTTTCCCTAATAAGGAAGAAGTATTCATAGCCACCATCGGGCATCTCTCCGGGGAAAGCCTGGCGACAATTCGCGAGAAACTGCCTACTCTGCCGGACGCTGAGGCAAAACTGAGGTTTGCCTTTGAAATCTGGACAATCTATCCCTTTGAACTGATGCTCGCCTCGCCAGATGCAAGAGATCTGGCACACTGCGGCGAAGGCTTCGCCAGCGAAGTCCTCGGCAGAATCTCTGCCGAATTCGAATCCATACTCCAGCTCATCCTTGAGCCGGTCGTTGCTGCAAATGGGGCCGCAATTCTTCCGGCAGCACAGGTCGCGCACCTTCTGGCAGCCTCAGCGCACGGCTATAAAGACGCGTCCAAATCCATCAGTGAACTGCGCGAAATGATCCACGGCTTGATTACGCTGACACTGGCCGCGCTGGAAGTAAAATCCAACCCCAGACCAGTATCAGCGTAAGCTCTCTTACTCGCCCGGCACAGGCGCAGCCCCGTCGCCCGCCACTCGGAAGATCCGCGGTATCCGCGTCTCAGCCGCAGGCAGCGCAGGGAAGCCCGCATGAGGCTCCGTCTGGTACCAATAAGCGACCGAATAATAATCATCCGACCGGTTATTCGCATGCCCATGTTCGATCGTCGCGCGAATGGATTTTTCAAAAGCGATCGGGCTCTCGGTATGCCAGCGATACATGCAATAACGCCCGCCGATTCGTTCCGGATTTTCGATAAACGGCGCACCATGATTCCTGTGGGAAAATGCCTGCTTGCCAAAATTCCAGGCGCCGTTAAAGTAGTCCTCGGTGCCGGTTCCGTTGATGGTTGGCAACGTGTCCCCATCGATGAAGAACATGTCATCGCCCTCGCCAAACCAGGAATTCTGGTTCTGCAGCACGGACTGCGTCACACCCACAAAATGCCCGCGCCCCGTCGCCTCCATGTAGACGTAGTTGCCTTTGCCATCGAGATTTTTGCGGCTGTACACCGCGTTATCGCCCTTCTGATTCCAGTCGTCGACTTCGCCCTTGCACGGCGCAGCCTGTGCGTACTGCGCATGAAAGCGACCAAGGTCGGCGGGCAACCCAGGCAGCACCACATAGTCGATGGCAAAGAAGTACGCATCCGTTTTCTTGCTGCCTTCATTGGTAACCGTAATCCTGGCCGCACTCGAAAACGGCATCTGAAAATAAGCGTTCATAGCCTTGGTCGTAGAGACTGCCGTCAGCTCAGACTCATAAATAAAATATTCCCCAAGGCCTAATCCAAAGAAGTCGCCAACCGGCACTTCAATCGATGGAGAACTCTCCCCATCCCACCAAGCGCGCAGCACCAGGTTTTTCAAATGATACTCATCCGGCGACACGATGGTGACCCAGATATGCGTGATCACTCCCGCACCCGTAATGTCCAACAATGTCGCGGATTTCCCCGCCTCAATCTGCACCATGTCGGCATCCCCGCCGCTGCGATCCCAGCTTGAGGCTCGACGCGACTTGTAATTGCGCAACCGTGACTGCGAGAACAAATCGTCAGGAATACCCGCAACATCAGGCGCCGTCAATGGCGAAGCCGCTTTAGCAGCAGCTATCGCAGTCATCGGAGCAGTTGCCCCTAACCCCGCAATAGCCGCTCCAGAGGCAAGCAGGCCCAGCATCCTGCGCCGCCCAAGTCCTTCAATGTTCCCTGTGGCCGCGTCATTTGCTGTTTCCCCGCTGTGGTTTACATCGCTGTGGTTTGCATCTTTGCTGATCTTTCTATCTACATTTGGAGAATCGTTTAAATTTAGACCGCTCATAAATTCCTTTCTAGAAATACAAACAGAATAAGTCATGCTCCCCATCTGCGGATAACCTGCGCGTCTATCTGTTTTTCTCAACTCACACACTGAATTCAGAATGATATGTTCATGGTGGATATACCTTGAGTCGAGGAGAAAGAGTGCATGTGGAAGCGCTGGCGAATCCGGATCATGCTCTTCCTCGCCGTGCTTGGTCCCGGCTTCATCACCGCCAACGTCGACAACGACTCGGCCGGCATTCTCACCTATTCTCAGGCCGGAGCGCAATACGGATACGCGCTGCTCTGGACCATGATTCCGATCACGCTCGCTCTGATCGTTGTGCAGGAAATGTGCGCCCGCATGGGCGTCGTCACAGGCAAAGGACTCAGCGATCTGATTCGTGAAGAGTTCGGCCTGCGCGTCACCGTCGTCGTGATGGTGCTGCTGGTTGTAGTCAACTACACCAACGTCATTACCGAATTCATCGGCATCGCAGGCAGCCTGCACCTGTTTCATGTGTCGAAATTCATCTCCGTGCCCATCTGCGCTATCCTCGTCTGGCTGCTTGCAGTTCGCGGAGATTATAAGCAGGTCGAGAAGATCTTCCTCTTCGCCTCCATCGTTTACATCGCCTACATCTTCGCCGGAGTGCTCTCCCAACCCGACTGGCACGACGCCATGCTGGCCACGGTCAGAATGCCGAAGCGCTCCATGTGGACCGGCGATTACATCTACATGGCTGTCGGCGTAGTCGGCACCACCATCGCGCCGTGGATGCAGTTCTACCTGCAATCCTCCATCGTGGAAAAAGGCGCCCGCGTCAAGGACTACGCAGCCTCGCGCCTCGATGTCATCGTCGGCAGCATCTTCACCGATATCGTGGCTTGGTTCATCATCGTCGCCTGCGCAGCCACCCTCTTCGTACACGGCATGGGAGCCATCCAGGTACCCTCAGACGCCGCCGACGCCATGCGCCCACTGGCTGGCAACTACGCCTTCCTGCTCTTCGCCTTCGGACTGTTCAACGCATCGCTCTTCGCTGCATCGGTTCTCCCACTTTCAACTGCGTACACCGTCTGCGAAGGTCTTGGCCTGGAGTCAGGCGTAGACAAGAGTTTCAAAGAAGCTCCCTTCTTCTACTGGCTCTACGCCCTGCTCATCGCCAGCGGAGCCATCACCGTCCTCATCCTGCCCGACACCAAGCTAATCAGCATGGCGATTTTTTCGCAGGTGCTCAACGGAATCCTGCTGCCCGTCGTGATCGTGCTGATGCTCATCCTGATCAACCGCAAAGAGCTGATGGGCCAATACATCAATTCAAAGTTATTCAACGTAATCGCGTGGACTACCTGCCTGATCGTGATCGCCCTGAACGTAGCCCTGATGTTCTCGCATCGTTAGCTTCTCGCATCACTGGCGCGCAAACGCATCTCGACTGCAAAAGAGCGAGGCCGCATCGTTGCGGCCTCGCTCTTATTACTGAACTTTAGATACCGGACTTCTTAGGCATACGCCGCAGGCGCAAATCCATCGCAGCCGCTAACCGGCGTCACCATCAAATGAAGTGGAGCGTGCTTAGGATGGCCGCATTCATCAATCAATGTTTCCGATGCTTGATGAGAGGAAAGAATCGCCACCAGCTTGTCGCTACTTTTGTGAGACTCACCGAAGTGTGAACACAGTCCGCATTGCCCGTCGTTGATTGCTGACATAGTAACCTCCTCAGGTTGGTCGAACGCGGCAATTATCTCTCCATAAGACGCAATTTTGCAATGCCAATTTGCACATGTAAGTAATTGAAAGTAGGACAGATTAAGTCGGCTTTAACGCAAATTGATGTAAGTAGCGGACTTCTAAATAACTCGGTTGCTCTGCATTTTCAACGATCTGCATCCCACAATAAGTTACCTCGCAGATACTGGAGAATTTTTCAGAAAGGGTATAGTCCAAAGCATAGAGGTCCGTGTGACTTTTGGCGGCATTCGACTATTCCGAAAAATATTCTAAATAGAAGACAATCGCACCCGGTCAGCGACCACAAGAACAGGTGTAACTTCGACGCGGTTTCTGCCCGACTGCTTGGCCTTGTAAAGAGCCCGGTCGGCATACTCCACAAGAAGTTCCGGAGACGTAATGTAATTCAGATGTCCACTCGCAGCAGCGCCAATGCTTACACTGAGCGACCTTCCGTTAGCTCCTGGAAGAGGTAGCGCAGAGACGGCTGCACGAATTTTCTCCGCTACAATCAACGCTCCCTCCAGCCGTGTCAGTGGAAGAATCACAGCAAATTCCTCGCCGCCATAACGGGACACAGAATCAATAGTGCGCGGCAGTAAGTTTGAAATGCACTGTGCAATCGCCACCAGGCATGTATCGCCGTATGGATGGCCATAGTTGTCGTTCACTTCTTTGAAATAGTCCACATCAATCATCAGCAGTGCAAGAAAATCGTCATTTCTATCCGCATACTTCCAATCCCTTTTCAGATAGAGTTCAAACGCTCCGCGGTTGCCAATCTGGGTCAAATGGTCCCGCATGGTCTGATCCGTGAGTTGATCTTTGGCTTCCATATGTTGGCTCTGCGTCACGGCAAGTCGCAGCCCAAAGATAACGATCGCAACACCAATGGCTGCAAATCCAATCAGCGGATGAATGAGAGTCAGGCATGCTCCAAGTAGAAACGCAGCCAGCATCGAAAAGAGCGGCATAGCTGCACGAATGATGTAGCGCGTACGCGGAGAATATGCTGGCTTGCCTGTATTTCGAACCGGAAAATAGGCCAGAATGGCAAATCCCACGTTGGGGAGACAGATCATGAAGTCGAACGGCGAGTGATGATGCCACCCCAAAGTATCGTAAACGATATAGTCATTCAGGAAAAAGCTGATAGCATCCAGCCCCAGGAAAACACAGAGTGCCCGCCCAAAATGTTTCTCCTGGGATGAAGTCAGACTAGGCAAAACAATGAGAGCCGCTCCTGCTAAAAAGACCTTGAAGATAAGAAAAAACTGAGTAAAATGCGGTCTTTCGAAAAGATGTGTATCGGCCAAAGCGAGGGTACAGATCAACACCGTCAGGCACACATCCATCCAAGGAATAGTGGTGGAACTCCTTTCCTCCGGAGGGCTGGAGACAATCACCAGCCGCAGGGAAAGTATGATCAATGACGCGCTGAATGTGTTTACATGCGGCCAACGAGGCAGATACAGATCGAGGATCGACATAGCGAACATACCGACAGTCCAGATAGCAATGCTGGACAGCAGTAATATCCATCGCAGGCGCAATGAGCCGCTGGTCTTGCGCGCAGCTCCCCATCCGGCCAGAAGGGCAGCTAGTCCAGGAAATCCGGCGATCGTATACGACAGCGCATCGGATGCCGAGGTAAAAATCACCATTGTGGCGGCATACAGGGCAAGGTAGCCACCCGAGATTGCAAGCACAAGTATCGGACGAGACTTCGCCGCACCAGTAATCGAAGACATAGCACCTCTGAGCCTGCTCAACATTGCCCGGATCGCGAGTCCAATACAGAGATCGAAGAAGTTACAAATAATGATAACTGCCGGTAAGCCAGTTATGGATGATCAATGCTTCAATTGTTACTTAAGTTTCTAATTAAAAGACGAGCCAGAAATGGCCCCAAAAATACAGACCCGAAATCTTTCTACAGCAGCTTCCCAGCCGCCAGATCCCGAATCAAACCTCGGTCGGCAGCCAGAAAATCATAGTTCGGCAGTTCTTCCAGCTTTACCCAGCGCACTTCTTTGAAGATACGGTTTTCCAACTCGCCCTCAAACTCGTACACCGCAAAGAATTGTAGATCCACCGCGCCACCATGCCGGTAATTATGGCGAATATGCGTCACACGCGGCCCGATCGTGGCATCGATGCCCAACTCCTCGTTCAGCTCACGCGCCAGAGCCGCTTCCGGACCCTCGCCCGGCTCGATCTTGCCGCCAGGGAACTCCCACTGCAAAGCCATAGGCTGATCCGGTCGGCGTTGACAGATAAGCACTTCGCTTCCGCGAAGCATCAGCGCAGCCACCACAAGCCGCAGGGCATTCGTCCGTGTTCCAGTCGCGCCGCTTCCAGCCTCGTTCCCGTTCTTAGCCGTCGTTTCTTCGCCAGGACCTGCGTTCTCTTCCGTCACTGAACCAGTGTAGTCGCTCCAGCCGCGAAGCTGAAAGCGCGTCTTGCTCAGTAACCTCAGGCTCGCCCCGATCCTTGAATGGTTCGTTTTTTAACGGATCGTAATTTTCAGGAAGGGAAGGAGCGATCCCAAATCACTCCCCGGCAACTCCAGCGTGAACACCCTCAGCCGCCTGTGGCCTGAAGTAACCCCATCCACGCTGCGCACATGCCTCAAGCAACGCCGGAGAGGGATTGATTGGAAACGGCTTACGAGCAATCTCCAGCATCGCCAGGTCATGGATAGAATTCCCGAAAACCACATCCGGACGGTCCAGACCGACCCGCCGCAGCGATTCTGCCTTGCCCTCGTCCGTCGGAACATCCACAATATCGGCGGTAATCAGCCCGCTCTCGACTCGAACCTCAGCCGCCAGCACGCGTTCCTCGGGAATGCCAAACTGCCGTACACCCTCCGCGATGACCCACTTGTTCGTCGAACTGACTGCCCAGAGCGTCGCGCCCTGCGCATTCAGCTTGTCGATCAACTGCCGCATCTCGGCAAACATATGCATCTGCACATGTTTGGAGATAAACTCCGCAGCGGCGGAACGCAATTCCTGCTCACGCAATCCCGCATACACCTGCGCCATTTGGCCGCAGATATCCCGCTCGCTGACCTTGCCTGCCATGTATGCCCGGTGCCGTGTGTCCATCCAATCGCTGGCAGAGCGCGAAACCAGCCCCTGCTCGATCGACCACACCATAAAACTGTAGCCCGCGTCGCCGCCCCACAACGTGCCATCGCAATCAAAGACCGCAACCTGTGGCTTCTGATCCAATACCAACTGCTCCATTTCAGCAGCCGTCCAGCGGGGAATCTCAATCTGTGTCTGTATCACTTATCTCGTCCTGGGTTGAGCCTGCCTGCGCTCATCTCTTCTGCAATCCGATACTCTTCTAACCATTTTCCCTCAGTTGCATGTCTTTTGCCTATCCAAACCATGTAAACGTGTTGTGAACAAGTAAAACCTTTCACCCGATAGCAACTACAGCATCAACATCCAGAACATTACCCCAGCCACCAGCCTTAACCCTTTGCCTTAGCTTTTGTCCTTGCCCTTGCTTTTGCAGTTGCACTTGCCCTTGCCTTTCTGTCTGTCATTCCCGCAGGGAATCTGCTTCTCCCATCCCCAAAGAACAATCCCAAACCCACACCACAGAGCCGCAAACTCAACCAGCAACCAGGCTTTTAGAGTCTTTTTCTTTGTTGCCGAATTTGATTCGGTGTCCAATGTGGTTCTCCAGGCATGCGCGGCGACGTCCATTTGCCTCCTGAAAGGCCATAATCGCTTTAGAGCATTTTCCCAACGGGTGTAATCCGGCCAGCAATGGCCCTGTGGTCTTTCTTCCAAGAGAGGGCACGCCGGAAGTATTTCCGCCAGGCCGCCGCAATCGGAAAAAGCTCTCGTAAACCTATGGAAACCTCGCGCAATCTCGGCCTCGTACGGGAATATCTCACCTACCTGCGCGTCGAAAAAGGCCTGCGCCCACTGACCTGCGAAGCCTATGACAGCGACCTCAAAACCTTCGCTGAATTCCTCGAAAGCCGCCACGGCGTACTCCTCACCGCCACCCAGCAGGATGTAGCCGCTTTACTTGAGCATCTCCGCACCCACGGCATCGACTCCCGCTCCGCCGCGCGCAAGCTGAGCTGTATTCGCGGTTTCTATAAATGGCTCCTGCTCGACCGCCGTATCCATCACGACCCCACCATCAATATCGAATCGCCCAAAGCCTGGAAAGTCCTGCCCAAGTCGCTCGCCGAGTCGGAAGTAAATGAAATGCTCCAGGTCGCCGAGATGGCCACCAACCACCCCCAGGCCAATGCCACAGCCCTGCGCAATCGCGCCATTCTCGAACTGCTCTATGCCGGCGGTCTGCGCGTCTCCGAAGTGACCAGCCTTTCCACCAGCGACCTTGCTCTCGACTCCGGCCGCGTTCTAGTTCGCGGTAAAGGAGACAAGGAGCGCATCGTACCGCTCGGTCGCACCGCCCTCGAAGTTCTCGAAGCCTATCTCCGCGATGGCCGCCCGCATCTGGCCCGCGCCCGCATGGCCGATGCTTCGCGCCTCTTTCTCTCTCTGCGCGGCATGCCCCTCACCCGCCAGTCCATCTGGATGATGGTCAAGGCCGCCAACGTCTCTGCCAGTCCGCACACCCTGCGCCACAGTTGCGCCACGCACATGGTGGAGCACGGCGCCGACCTGCGCAGCGTTCAATTGCTTCTCGGCCACGCCGACATCTCCACCACCCAGGTCTATACCCACCTGGCTCTGGGCCGCCTCAAGGCTGTTCACCGCGAACATCATCCACGCGGCAAGTCCGCAGCCACGCGCCTTGCAGCACTTGAGTCCGTAGAATCCTTAGGACCGGCCCTCGCCCTCGAAGAAGAGCAGCCATGAGCGCTCAGCCCCTGCCTGCTCCCACCTCCACCTTGAACGAACTCGTCACCGCTTACCTCGCGGTCCTGGCCAACGAACGCGGCAGCTCGCCTCACACCCTTCGCGCCTACGAGCGAGAGCTTCGTGCCTTTGTCGCCTACATCGTAGCCGAGCAGGGAGCCGACACCCGGCCCGCTGCTATCGAGCACACGCGCATCCGCACCTATCTCGGCTCGCTCTACGAACGCGGCCTCTCCAAAGCCTCTGCCGCCCGCGCGCTCGCTTCCATTCGAAGCTGGTTCCGCTGGCTTGCCCGCTTCGGCCATGTCGATCAAAACGTTGCCTCGCTCGTGTCTACGCCCAAGCTACCCAAACATCTTCCGCGTGTCCCATCGATAGAGCAGATGAATCGCGTCGTCGATTCGTTCAATGATCCCAAAGATGCAGCCGCCAGTTGGCCGGCCCGCGACAGCGTTATCTTCGAACTGCTCTATGGCTGCGGCATCCGCAACGCCGAACTGACCGGCCTCAATCTCGCCGATATTCATTGGGCAAATGAAGCGATCCTCGTCCGCGGCAAAGGACAGAAGCAGCGCTATGTCCCACTCGGCGATGCCGCTGCGCAGGCGATTCGCACGTATCTGGCAGAGCGTCAGTCGCGTCTAGCCGCCGCCCAGCGCAGTTCCAACGCGCTGCTCCTGAATCTGCATCTGCGCAGCGACGGACGCCTCTCCACGCGCAGCGTCGCACGCATCGTCAAGCGCATCGCAGTTCAGCGCGGCCTCTCATCGGATGTACATCCTCATACGTTGCGCCACGCCTTCGGCACACATCTGCTTGAAGAAGGCGCAGATCTGCGTTCCATTCAAGAACTGCTGGGCCACGAACGCCTCAGCACCACGCAGCGCTACACCCAGCTAACCGCCGCACAACTCACGCAAGTCTACGACCGCACTCACCCCAGGGCAAAGTAACGAGCTAAGTAGCACGCAAAGGGAACATCCTAACCCTGCGCCGTCGCCGGGCTGATCGTTGCGCGAATCTCCATCACCGCATCCGCCGGAAAACCACCCTGCTGCGCATGTTCTCGGATCATCTCTGCATTCGGAGCAATGTAAACGCACGTTATCTTGTCATCCGTCACAAACGACTCCACCCACTCAATCTCTGGACCAAGGCTCCGCAGCACGCTGCACGACTTCTGCGAGATGCCCTGCAATGCTTCGCCGCTAAGCTTTCCTGCGCCAGGAATATTCCGTTCAATCAGGAACTTCGGCATGATCTTATCCCTCCTCAACAAAGTTGATGGCGAGTATACATTGCATAGGAGAAATGCTTAAAGCCCCGCAAGCCGTTGCGGCTTGCGGGGCTCTCACCTGCAGACAGGTTCTTACTTGCAGGCAACCTTCGAGTAGTCCTGGTAAAGAGTCCAGAAGTTGTTGCTGTTGAACTCCGCTCCATTGATCGCAAGCGGTTCCGAAGGACTTGTCCATTTGAAGCTGTTCACGCCGTTCGCGAGATTGAAGCTCTTGGGAAACAGATTGTTCGATGGAGCAGGATCGGTCGTATTCTTCGGATTGAAGCCGATGATCCACGGGCCGCCACTCGTCCCGCCAGTTTGCGAATTGCCAACCTCGACAATTCCGCTCGTGCCCAGGGGATTCACAATGCCCGTAGCGCCGTTGTCCTGGTAAAGGTAGTTGCCTTCAAAAGGAGCAGCCTGCGGATAGCCGAAGATATTCCACTGCCTCTGCGTGTAGTCGCCGCCGTACGCATAACCGAGCCAGCCAGTGTAAGTGCCGATGACCTTACCGCTATCCCCGCCGCAACCCTTGCCAGTGCTGTCATGCATCGAGAGAAAGCCAATGTCCCAGTACCAGTTAGGAGCGTTGCTGGTCCAGGTGTACGCAAAATTCACCTTCCATCCACCGCCCAGGCTCGCGTCGCTGCCATTGTTCCAGCCCGGATAAAACGTCCAGTTGCCATACCATTTGCCAGTCGCGATATCGAACATGCAATGCCGTGCCGTGAGCACCGTATGGTTGTTCAATGCCACAGAGCCAGAGCACACATAGTCGCCGGCCTTCTCACTTGCGCCTTCAGGAATCGTGAAGAAGAGCTTACCGATTGTCGTGTACGGATACTCATTGTTGATCCCTGCACGGTAGTTGTTGAAGGGCAGTTCATACGTGAACGGCGTCGAGTCCGGAGTGATTCCTTCGAGAGCTTCTCCGCTGACCTCACCCTGGCTTAGCGGAAAGCGCTCCGTCGAATTTTCCTCTTCAACATCCCCAACATCGCGACGAGCTGTCGGCAATCCACCCACACCCGTAACCATCGGCTCCGGTTTCGCCAGTAGCTCCGCATTCGTGCGGACAGTGCCTGGCGCCGAGCGAGGCACCGGCATCGGTTGAGCATTGGCCATTCGTTCCGGAGTCCAATACTCGCTCACCGCGCGAGCAGCATCCGCGCTGAGTTTAACATTTGGATTGCTCGCGCTTTTCGGTGCTTCCTGAGAGAACAGAGAACCATGAGCAAGACCAAGTACAAGCACAGAGCCAACGACCGGCCATGCAAAGCGGGGAAAAGTATTCATTCGCATCACAAGTTCACCTTTCATGTTTTTTGTAGTTGCGGTTAAGCAGATCTCGAGCCAGGAGCACTGCACGCAGTGGGAGCGCGGTCCCGGAGCTATTGGCGATTCATCAAGCTACCAACGCAGAGTTAGTGCCGCGCATCGACGCGCCGTTTCATCGGTGAAGAAAGAATCGCGATGCAGCCGTTTCCTGCAGCGCACTCAGGGCGAGCGCGCTCAGAACGAAAAGACAAAAGTGCAACGCCAATGTAGTTGTCTCTATGAAGTAGTGTTGAGTAGCAGTGTACCGAGCGTGTCGCTCGCAACCAGGCAAGTCAATCCGCAGCAAGAGCCGTCGGCTGATACCGTCGCCGTATCCACTCATACAGCGGCAGCCCCAATAAAATCAGCCCCGTTCCAATCAATGACCCACGCAGGTTTCCGATATAACTTGAAACCAGAACCGCCGCCGAACAAAGCACAAACACCGCAGGCAGCACCGGATATCCCCAGACTTTATAAGGCCGCGCCATCTCTGGCCGTTTTCTGCGATAGATAAACACCGTGGTAGCAGTCAGCATATAAAACAGCCACTCCGCAAATACCGCCAGTTCAAACAACTTCTGAAACTTCCCCAGCACCAGCAACAACGCCGTAGAAATAAGCGCCTGAACCACCAGGGAATAAGTAGGGCTCTGAAATCTTGGACTGATGCGCGCAAACTGCGGAAAGAACAACTTATCGCGAGCAGCCGCAAAGGGAATTCGCGCACCCGACATGATCGTTCCATTCAGCGTGACAAAAATACTAAGAGCCATGCCCGCCGCAACCAGCGCCGCACCCGCAGGCCCCGCGACCACGCTAAGTGCAGCCACAGCCGGTCTAGGCGAAGCAGCAATCTGTGCGGCAGGCAAAATGTACTGGATCGCCGCATTCGTCGCCATGAACAACGCGCCAACAACAAAGAGACCACCGACCAACGCAATCGGAAGATTCCGCCCAGGTCTCTTAACCTCACCTGCCACCATGGCCAGATCGTTCCAGCCGTCATATGCCCACAGCGTGGCAATCAGGGCAATCATGAATCCGTCGAGCCCACCTGTAGCGTGTGGCAGCGAAGTAGCAAAATTCCCCCACGCGCCCACCGAAGAACCAAAGCAAAATCCTGCGATAACAAGAATCAGCACACCCTTCAGCACCGTGAAAACAACCTGAAAATCGCCAGCCTTCTTGATGCCCAGGCAGTTCAATCCCGTGACCAGCCATGTCACAGCGATAGCGAAAAGCTGCGACCACATCACCGGCAGCGGGCCGCCAATCGCCTGCGTATCCAGCCAGTGAAAGACCGCGAAAATTCCCAGTGTCCGCGCCAGCCCGCTCGTCACAGAAGCAATCGAAGCAGGCTTGGCCACCGCGAACCACGTCCACATGTAAAGGAAGCCCGTGCGATCGCCGTATGCCCCGCGCAGATACACATACTCGCCGCCCGCATAGGGCATCATCGCGCCCAGCTCTGCGTAAGTCATCGCACCAAAGAGCGAGAGCAGTCCGCCCACAATCCACGCCGTGTACACCATCCCCGACGAGCCAACAGCCAGCATCATCTCGGTCGGCACAAGAAAAATACCGCTGCCGATAATGGTCCCCACCACAATCGCAGTGGCATGGCTTGCGCCCAGCACACGCGGCAGATCGGGAACAAGATTAGCTTGTGAAGAAGAGCCGGACTGGGGCGTCAATGTACTCATCGATGCACAGAGATGGATGCACAGAGATTAGCATGGTGAGCACAGAGGCTGGCCTTGGAAAATCGATCGGCGTCTACATCTTGTTCAGATGCCGAAATCCACTCGTCTCTACCAGCATCACAGCAAATAAAAAAAAGTTATAAGTCGAATGCACCAGCGTACTGGCCGCAAGTGATTTCGTTGTCAACCTTACCGCACATAGCACCAGGCTGATGCAGTAAAGCAGAGACAGCGGTCCCCATGATTTCGCCACCTGTGCCGAGTGCATCAACGCAAACGGAGCACTCACTGCCAGCGCAGCAAAGATCATAGCCGGCATACTCCAGATAGGATTGCCCTCCGCATCCAGCCCACGTGGCAACGCACCGGTTAAGCGCTCATGGCACCAATCCCACGCCGTTGCTAAGGCCGGTAACAGAAATCCGCGAAAGATCATCTCTTCAAAAAACGGCGCAATCGTCACACCAAAGACAAGCAGCATCCACGCATCCGACTGCGATCCAAATAGCTTGTCGATGGGAGCTTCCTTAGGAAAGGGAAGCACGAGATTCCCCAGCATCGCCAGCACATTACAAAAAGCTGCTGTCAATACCAACCGCGCTCGCAATCGAAATGCGGTTGCTCCATGCCAGTGAATGCCCGGGAAAAAACCACGACCCCAAACCATCGTGAAAAACGGAATCGCCGCACCAACGCCCACAACATAAATAAGCACCTGTGTACTCAGAGCAATCACGGTACTGTTCTGTGCCTGGGCAAAGCTATGCAGACCCCAGAGATGAAAGTGCAGCGCAAACGCCAGTGCGCCCGAAGCCACCAGAAAGCCCATCAGCAGCATCAACAAAAACAGCGATGCATCCGCAAAGTTAGGATGACGAATAGGCAACAACGCATGCGGAGCTTCCATCGCAAAAAGCGGCCCGTTCATCTCGAACGGCTCATGCACCTGCGCAGGCGGCGTAATTACTTCGAACCGCTCTAACGGGCGATTGAAATGAAGATCCTCAGCCGTAGTCGCACTCGTTTCTGAAACCGGCTTCTCGTCCGCTCCATCTTCAGCACCACTCATGCCTTAGCCGCTTTCTTCTTTGCAGGCCTGGCCACAGCTTTCTTCGCAGCGGATTTCTTCGCCTTCGCCGGAACGCTCTCCTCGGCAACTTCGACAACGATCGCATCCGCTGGCGCCTCTTCCGGCAATCCGTTTACAGCGTAATACTTCGCGAGAAACTCTCCAGTGAAGGATCCAGGCACAGCAGCCACCTGCGCCGGGCGTCCCTCCGCGATGATGCGTCCACCATCCTCGCCACCCTCTGGTCCCATATCGATCAGCCAGTCCGCATTGCGAATCACATCCAGATTGTGCTCGATGATGATCACCGAATTTCCCAGATCCGCCAGCCGATGCAGCACCTCAAGCAGCTTGCGCACATCGTCAAAATGCAACCCGGTCGTCGGCTCATCCAACAGGTAAAGCGTACGCCCTGTCTGCCGTTTCGATAACTCACGCGCCAGCTTCATTCGCTGCGCCTCTCCGCCTGAAAGCGTAGTCGCACTCTGCCCCAGGTGAATGTACCCAAGCCCAACATCGACCAGCGTCTGCAGCTTCTGCTTCAGCAGCGGAACGTCCTTCAAAACCTCAAGCGCATCCTCAATCGTCAGGTCCAGAATCCCCGCAATCGAATACCCGTGGAACTTGACCGCCAGTGTCTCCTGGTTATACCGCTTGCCATTGCAGACTTCGCACTGCACATACACATCCGGTAAGAAGTTCATCTCGATACGCCGCTGCCCATCGCCCTGGCATGCCTCGCAACGGCCACCCGCAACGTTGAAGCTGAATCGCCCCGGTTTATACCCACGCTCACGCGACTCCGGCAACATCGCAAACAGATCGCGCAGTGGTGAAAACAACTGCGTATACGTCGCAGGATTCGAGCGTGGCGTGCGGCCAATCGGCGATTGATCAATGCGAATCACCTTGTCGACCTGATCCGCTCCGGTAAGCAAATCATGATTGCCCGGCTCCTCGCGCGAGGAATAAATAGTCTTCGCCAGCGAACGATACAGGATGTCGTTGACCAGCGTGCTCTTGCCACTGCCGCTCACGCCCGTCACCACTGTCATCACGCCCAGCGGAACCTTCGCCGTAACATCCTGCAGGTTATGTTCGCGAGCGCCTTCAATCACCAGCCACTTGCCCGTCAGTGCTCTCGGATGAGCACGATGCATGATGCTCGTCTCGCCGGAAAGATACCGCCCCGTAAGCGAATCCGGTGCAGCCATAATCTCTGCCGGAGTGCCTTCCGCAACAACCGCACCACCAAGCCGTCCCGCACCAGGACCAAGATCAAGTACATAATCCGCCGCGCGAATCGTGTCCTCATCATGCTCCACAACAAGCACCGTATTGCCCAGATCGCGCAGCCGCGTAAGCGCATCGATCAGCCGCATGTTATCGCGCTGATGCAGGCCAATCGAGGGCTCGTCCAGCACATACAACACGCCACGCAAACGCGAACCAATCTGCGTCGCAAGTCGAATGCGTTGCCCCTCGCCACCCGAGAGCGTAGCCGCATTGCGATCCAGCGAAAGATAACTCAGTCCCACACCAGCCAGAAACTCCAGCCGCTCCACAACTTCCTTGCGAATGCGCTCCGCAATCAACGCCTCTCGCGAAGTGAACTTTAATTCGCGAGCAGCAGTGAGCGCGCGATTCAACGATAGCGCCGTAAAATCACTGATCGACAACCCACCGACCTTCACCGCCAACGACTCAGGCCGCAACCGCTTCCCGCGGCAAGTCGGGCAAGTCGATGCCGACATGAAGTTCATCATGTACTCGCGATAACCGTCGCTCTTCGCGTCTTCCATGCCATCGCGCAGAAACGAAAGTATGCCGTGAAACCCCGTGCGTGGAGCCTCCGTACGAGGCGGCCCATACACCAGCAGATGCTGATGTTTATTCGGCAACTGCTCAAACGGAACCTTCAAGTCGATCTTGTAGCGATCTGCCGCGAGATGAATCAGCTTCAGCAGATACTGCGAAGCAGACCCCGGCCCAAGGCCGCCATCCAGCAGCGGCTTGGACCAGTCCGTAATCACCTTCGCCGGATCGAAATCATACAGCGAGCCCAGCCCATGACATTCCGGACATGCGCCAAATGTAGAGTTGAAGCTGAAGCTGCGCGGCTCCAGCTTAGGCACATCCAAACCGCAATCGGGACAAGCCATCGACGACGAGAACAACTGCTCTTCGCGATTCGTTGAGGCACCCGTCGAGCCTGCGACCAGCACCAGTCCATTCGCCATCTGCAGCGCTTTAGCCACAGAACCTTCGAGCCGCTTTTCTACACCCGGCTTCAGGATGATGCGATCGATCACCGCTTCAATCGTGTGATTCTTGCGCCGGTCCAGCGTGACCGTCTCCGCCAGGTCGCGCATCTCTCCATCGATCCGCGCGCGAAATCCCTGCTGCTCCAACTGATCCAGCAGCTCGCGAAACTCACCCTTGCGCCCCCGCACTACCGGAGCCATCACCACCACGCGCTGCCCATCTCCAAGCTGCAAAATGCGCTGCACAATCTGCTCCGCTGTCTGCCGCGAAATCGCATGTCCGCAGTTCGGGCAATGCGGAGTTCCAATCGACGCATACAGCAGCCGCAGGTAGTCGTAAATTTCCGTGATCGTTCCCACCGTCGAACGCGGACTGCGGCTCGTCGTCTTCTGCTCGATCGAGATCGCAGGACTCAGCCCCTCGATCGAATCCACATCCGGCCGTTCTATCTGATCCAGAAACTGCCGCGCATACGCCGACAGCGTTTCCACATACCGCCTCTGCCCCTCGGCATAAATCGTGTCGAACGCCAGTGAGCTTTTGCCCGAGCCCGACAGCCCCGTAACCACCGTGAGCGTGTTGCGCGGAATGCGAACATTGATATCGCGCAGATTATGCTGCCGTGCGCCTCGAACCGAGATGTGCGTAATCGTCATAAGATTTTGGGGGTGGAAGCATGGGTCGGACGGGCTGGATAAAGCGCGAAGGGCTAAACCTCCATTGCAACCTGATTGTTACAAATCGAGTAACCCGCTAGGGGTATTCTATTTGCCAACAGAAAGAGGGGTCAACGCGGCGGCTTTCTCTGAGAGAATCCATACTCAGGACAGGAAAACGGCTGCATCCTGCCTCAACCCCCCTGGCAGCCTGTGCCCAAGGCACATTTTTGGAGACGTATGCAGGATTTTGTGAATTTGGCGATGTTGGTCTGTGCCTCCCTGGCCGCCATGTGTCTGGGCGTTTTCACAGCCTATGGACTATTTAAAGTGGGCTTCGCAATCATGCGCTGGCACACACGGCAGAACTCTCCAGCCGCAGTCAAGGCTCGCGCCGAAGTAGCCCGCGTTTCGTAGGCGATAAGCATCGAAGGATTTCGTTCAAAATTCTCAAAATCTACGAAATCCTCGATGAATTGCCCGTGAAAAAATCGCCAGTAAAAGACAACATTTCTTCAGCTCTATGCCGCCACTTCTTCAAGCACAGGAGCAAACCGCGCTCCGAAGAACAGCAAAGCCCCTGAAATGACCAGCGTCACCAGCGTCAATCCCAGCCCGATCCGCAGCGTAAATAGATCCGCGATTCGTCCAATGATCGTGGGCGAAAAAGCATCTCCCAGGCAGTGAATCAGGAACAGATTCAGCGCGATTGCGCTTGAGCGAACCTCGCAGCCCACTGAGTTGCAAATCGCCGCATTCAACGGCCCGGTATTCAGAAACAGGAAAAATTCCGCGACAAACAGCGCAGCCACAGCCCATGCCGGTGGACCGAAAAACACCAGCGCAGCCATCGGCAAAGTCAAAATCATGCTCCATGCCGAAAGCAGGTAGAGCGCGCGATGATTCGTGCGCAGCCACCGCTGTGCGATCCAGCCCCCGATAAACGTCCCGGCAAGCCCGTCGACAACCGTGATCGCGCCCAGCACTGTTCCCGCCTTGCCCACATCCATCCCCGAGAACCGGTGCAGAAACGTCGGCATCCAGGTCGAGATTCCGCCCATGGTAAACACCATCATCGCCATGCCCAGCGTCGCACAGAGATACGCCGGGTTGCGGAACAGCGCAAAGAAGCGAGAAACCGTCTCTCCCATCCCGACCCGCTCAACAGGCGCTCCAACGCCGTCACTGGCTCCGCGCACAGGCTCAGTGGCAAACAGCCCATAGAGCGCAGCAATCAACAAACCTGGAATCGCTCCGACAAAGAACGGCACCCGCCATCCAAAATGCGAGCCAAGTTGGCCGCCGACAACATAGCCCAGCGCCGCACCGACCGGAATAGTCAGGTAAAAGAACGAAAGAATGCGGTTCCGCTCCCGCGCCGGAAAGAAATCTGAAAGCACCGCAGGGGCAAAAATGCCGAAAGTCGCCTCTCCCACCCCCACCAGGGCATGTCGAAAATACAGCGACCAGTAATCGTGAACCCAGAAAGTAAACAGTGTCGCCAGGCTCCAAAGCACCGCTCCGGCAACGATGAGCGGCTTGCGCCGAAACCGGTCCCCAAGCCACCCCGTACACGGAGCCGTGATCATGTAGGCAACAAACAGCGCCGTCGTCAGCGCGCCCATCTTCTCGTCGCTGACGCTAAACTCCTGCTGGATCAGCGGCTGCGCCCCCGGCAAAATGTAGCGATCCAGGTAATTGAGCAGGTTCAGCCCGGTCAACAGCAACAGCGCAACGAGCGCCGGCCTGGCCATTCTGGCACGAGGCATTCGAGCGCCAGGCATGGCAGGCGATATTGGGGCGTGTGATCCGGTATCGGAGCGGGCCAAGGTCAATACCTCGCAGCGTTCAGCAGAAGATCGAATAGAAGAACGCCTTGAGCCTACCGGATTGGAACCTCTTTCGGACAGCCCGAAAAACGTCCCCCTCCAACCATCCAGACTCGAATCAGGCTCGAAGCCTCAAGCCCGCCTAAAGCTCATAGAATCACTACTCTTTTGGACGAGGCCAGCGGGCTTCCACCGTCGTTGCGATGCCGCCACGCGGGCGAAACTCGCCCCGCACCACGGCCCACACCGGATCGCATGCCTTCACCAGGTCTTCCAGCACCTGGTTCACCACGTTCTCCTGGAAGATGCCCAGGTTGCGGTAGCAAAATAGATATTCCTTCAGTGACTTGAGTTCCGCGCAGCGTTCGCGCGGCATATACCGCAGCGTCAGCACGCCAAAATCCGGCAGCCCGGTCTTAGGGCATACCGAAGTAAACTCGGGGTCATCGACGACAATCTCGTAGGCCGGAAACTGGTTCGGCCATGTTTCAATCGCAGGAAAAGGGAAGTCCAGCCCCGCCTTTGCGTGCTCATCCGTATAACGTGGTTCTAAAGCCATGACTCAATTGTAAAACGTCTCATGTGTGTCTCGGCATCCACACTTCACATCCATTTACGTTGCCATTTAAGTTGTCGTTTGCACTGATTGCCAGAGCCCGAATACGCTCCAGCAACACGTCTTATTTCGAGACTCTTTTCTGTGAGTCATATTTGCCTCAGCCGAGTCTTATATACTGACCTCGGTTCAGGACAAGATAGATCGTATGGCAGAGGAAAGAAAGCAGATAGCGCGAGTTTGGTTTTGGGTCGGGGCGGCAGTGCTGCTTGTGATCGTCTTTCTCGTATCCAAACACATGACGCGCGACCGCTTGCCGGTGCATGCGGCCACCGTATCGCGTGCAACACTTGAAAGCACCATTCCCACCAATGGTGTCGTCGAGCCGGAAAAGAATTTCACCTACCACAGCCCGCTCGCCACTACCGTTCGGTCCATTAGTGTATCGCAGGGCGACCGCGTAAAAGCGGGTCAGTTGCTCATGCAGTTGGACGATATTACAGCCCGTGCACGCCTAGCTTCTGCCGAGAGCGCTCTCCACAGCGCCCAGGCTTCGGATGAGGCCATCCACGACGGCGGCACTTTAGAAGAGCGCCAGTCCCTGTCCTCCACAGTCACCCGTGATCAACTCGACGTTGCGCAGAAACAGCGCGACCTCGGCGCGCTCCAGAAATTGCAGACCACCGGTGCCGCCTCCGCCAGCGAAGTCGAAATCAGCCGCCAGCGTCTCGCTCTCGCCCAGGACACTCTGCAAACCGACCAGGGCCGTCAGAAGACCCGCTATTCCGCAGCCGAACGCACCCGATCCAGCTCAGCCGTAGCCGATGCCCAGGCCAATCTCGTCGCAGCTCGCGCCATCCTCGATCAGACATCCTTTCGCGCCCCGATCGACGGCACCGTTTATTCCATCCCCGTCGGCCGCTCCGATTTTGTCGAAGAAGGAAAGATGCTTCTTCAAATCGCCGATCTGACCCAGGTTCGCGTCCGTGCTTATTTCGATGAGCCGGAGATTGGCCGCCTCGCCGTTGGACAAAAGATTCTTATCGTCTGGGAAGCCCGGCAGGGCCGGGAATGGCATGGCCACATCACCCAGGTGCCATCGACCGTAGTCACTGCGGGAACCCGCAACGTTGGCGAAGTTCTCGTAGCTATCGATGACGCCGACAACGGCCTGCTCCCCGACACCCACGTCACCGTTACTGTCACCACCTCCAGCGAGCCCAACGTGCTTACCGTTCCTCGCGAGGCCGTGTACAAAGAGAACGGCAAGCCCTACGTCTATCGCATCGTAGATGGCAACCTGCAGCGTACCTCTGTAACCACCGGTACCTTCAACATGACGCAGGAAGTTGTCACATCCGGCCTGAATGACGGCGATGTGGTCGCTATGGGAAGCATCAGCGGGATCGCTCTCGAAGATGGAGTGCCAGTAAAGGTAGTGCGATGAGGACAAAGCATAGCTTCGTCGCCCATGCCCTGTCCGTCGGAGTAGTGCTGGCATCCGCAATGCTGCCCGCCTACGCGGCTGATTCGCTGGCCACCGCGAACGCCGCCCTCCAGGCAGGCAAGGCCGACGAAGCGACAAAATTGCTTCAGGATGCCCTGCACTCCGATGCGAAAAATGCGGAAGCAAACAATCTTCTCTGCCGCGTCGAATACAGCCTGCAGCAATGGAACGATGCAGCCGGCCATTGCGAAAAGGCCGTCACTCTCAAGCCGGGAGACGCGCGCTATCATCTCTGGCTGGGCCGCGCTTTTGGTGAAAAGGCTGACCACGTCTCCTTTATCAGCGCCTATTCGCTTGCCAAGCGTGCCCGCGAAGAATTTGAAACTGCCGTCAAACTCGATCCGCATGACGCAGACGCCCTGAGCGATCTCGGCGAATTCTACAAAGAGGCTCCAGGAGCAGTCGGCGGCGGCATCGACAAGGCGCAGGGTATCGCCAAGCAGCTCGATGCAGTCGACCCCGCCCGCGCCCACAATCTTCGCGGCGAGATCGCGGAAAAGCAAAAAGATCTGGACGCTGCCGAAAAAGAATTCAAGGCCGCCACCACAGGCCCCGGTGCCGCTCTGCAATGGATGGAGCTCGCCAACTTCTATCGCCGTCATGAGCGTTGGTCCGACATGGAAGCCGCCATCAAGAGCGGGCAGGCCGCCGCCGGTCACGATAAATACGGAGCATTGGCGCTCTTTAACGGAGCATCCATCCTCGCCCGCACCAATCGTCAACCGCAACTGGCCATCAAGCTTTTCACCGAATACATCGCGTCTCCGGATAAGACTGAGGATGCACCGGCCTTCGACGCACTGGCCCGGCTCGCCAGACTGCGCAAGTCCACAGGAGACAACGCAGGCGCAGAGCGCGACAAGGCCTCCGCACTGGATCTAGCCAAAAACTACAAGCCGGCGCAGGATGCCACCAGCGATGCGAAGGGCAAATAATCTTGAAACCCTGACAACGTCATCAGCAGAACGGAATGCAATTCCAGAGGACTAAACAGAGCAAGTGATTAAACCGCAAGCAAGCAAGCCGCAGCCGCGTACCACGAGATCCGCAAACCGACGAGAACATTCATCGGCAAGTTGGGCTGCCCTCGCCGTGCTGCTCTGTTCTTCGTTTGGACCGGCCATCGCTCATGCGCAGATCTCGCTTGCCACCATCGTGGATCAGGCCCAGCGCAACAGCAGCGCCGTAAAGCTGGCAACCGCCGATGTTCGCAAGGCCCAGGCACTGTTCGCTCAAAGCAAAGATGTTTATATTCCCAATCTCATAATCGGTTCCAGCATTGGTCCGCCCTCCATCGGCTTTCCAGTCAATCAGCCCTCGATCGCAAGTGCCACCATGCAATCTCTGGCCTTCAGTTATCCGCAAAGGCAGTACATTGCGGCAGCGATGGCAGGCATCAATGGCGCATCGCTCGCTCTTAAAGACGCTCGGGAACAAGTCGCACTCGATGCCTCAACCAATTACATCGAACTCGACACCGTCAACCGCGAGTTGCAGGCCGCACACGACCAGGCGGAGTTCTCCGACCGCCTGATCAAGATAGAGCAGGAGCGATCCGAAGCAGGCATCGACTCCGTCAGCGACCTGTTGCAGGCTCGTCTGACGGCCGCTCAACTCAAGCTCAAGCTTCTGCATCTCCAGGCCCGCGCCGGTTCCCTGGTCGCCGAGCTCGCCACTCTCACCGGCCTGCCCGCAAGCACCATCGTCACAGACCCAGCCAGCATCCCCCAGATCCCCGATGTAAAGGATGATGCCATTCCTACATCCGCCATCGAGGCCGCCCAGGCTCAAGCCAAATCCCGGCAGCTTCAGGCCCACGGCGACGAACTCGCCACAAAAATTCGCCCCCAGATCGGCTTCGGAGCCCAATACAATCGCGACGCTACCTCGTTGAATAACTACAACCTCTACTACGGCAAAGCTGGCCAAAAGCTCAAGGCCGATAGTTTTGGAGCTGGTTTCTCCATCCAGATACCGATCTTTGACCTCATGCATCGCGCCAAGGCCCGCGAGTCCTCCGCCGAAGCTCTCCGCGCTACCGTAGAGGCCGAGCAGGCCCAGCGTCAGAACGATGTCCAGATCGCCACCCTCACCGGAAATTTACGTGAACTGGATGCCGTAGCCGAAGTCGCGAGTCTAAAACAACAGATCGCAGGCGAACAGCTCAAAGCCGTTCAAAGTCAGCTCGCCTACGGTAACGGAGCGGGAACCGATCCCGGCGCGCCCCCGCAGCTCTCGCCCAAGGCCGAGCAGCTCGCCCGCATCGACGAGCGGCAAAAGCAAGTGGACGCCATCGACGCCGGATTTGACCTGACCAAGGTGCGCCTGAACCTGCTCCGCGCCCTCGGCCACATGGATGAATGGCTGAAAACACTCTCGACTGACCCAGCATCTGCTTCAGCCGCCGTTTCCACCGGCGCCGAAACACGTGGAGCAGTCAAACCGCAGTAACCCGTTTAACCCCTTCTGGACACCGTCCGGTGACTGATTCGGCAACCCGGACCCGGATAGGTGCACAAATGGTAACAAATGGTAAAATCAAGTTGAAACTTATGCCACTGAAAACGCTTTTCCTCAATCCGCCCTCGTTTGAGAACTTCGATGGAGGCGCCAGCTCACGTTGGCCCGCCACCCGTGAGATCGAGTCCTATTGGTACCCGGTCTGGCTTGCGTATCCCGCCGGACTGCTGGAAGGTTCCCGCCTGCTCGATGCTCCCCCTCACCACGTCAGCGCGGATGAGACCATTCAGATCTGCAAGGACTACGAATTCCTGGTGCTCTTTACCTCGACCGTAGGCTGGGAAGGCGATCAGCGCCTCGCTGAAGCGATCAAGGCCGCCAATCCGGCCATTCGCATCGCATTTGTAGGCCCGCCGGTAACCACCTCGCCGGATAAGGCTCTGAACGAGTGCCAGGTCCTCGATTTCATCTGCCGTCGTGAGTTCGATTACTCCGTCGTTGAATTCGCGCAGGGCAAGCCTCTGAACGAGATTCTCGGCATCAGCTACCGCGAGAACGGCAAAGTCGTGCACAACCCCGACCGCCCGCAGATCGAAGATCTCGACGCGATGCCCTGGGCCACCAAGATCTACAAGCGCGACATGGACGTCACCCGTTACAACGTGCCGTTCCTGCTGCACCCGTACATCTCGCTCTACTCCACTCGCGGCTGCCCGGCGCAGTGCACCTTCTGCCTCTGGCCTCAGACCCTCAGTGGTCACGCCTGGCGCAAGCGCTCCACCGATGACGTGGCTGCCGAGCTCAAGTGGGCAAAAGAAAACTTCCCCGAAGTCAAAGAGTTCTTCTTCGACGACGACACCTTCAACATCCAGAAGCAGCGCACCATCGAGCTCTGCGAAAAGCTCAAGCCTCTGAAGCTAACCTGGTCCTGCACTTCGCGCGTCACCACCGATCGCGACACGCTCAAGGCCATGAAGGACGCTGGCTGCCGCCTGCTCATCGTCGGCTTTGAATCCGGCGATCCGCAGATCCTCAAGAACATCAAAAAGGGCGCCACCGTCGAGCGTGCCCGCGCCTTTGCCAAGGATTGCAACGACCTCGGCCTGGTCGTCCACGGCGACTTCATCCTCGGCCTGCCAGGCGAGACCAAAGAGTCGATCCAGAACACGATCAACTTCGCCAAGTCGCTGGACGTTGAAACCATCCAGGTTTCCATCGCCCACGCCTATCCCGGCACCGAGTTCTTTGACTACGCCGAAAAGAACGGCTTCATCACCAACGAAGACGCCATGAGCGACGCCGGTGGCCACCAGATGGCTCACATCGAATACCCCGGTCTGCCCAAGGAATACGTCCTCGAAATGGTGCACAAGTTCTACGACGCGTATTACTTCCGCCCCAAGGCTGCATTCCGCGTCATCTGGAAGGCCGTCATCAACCGCGACGTTCCCCGTCTTTACGTCGAGGCCAAAGCCTTCCTCAAGCTGCGTGGACAACGCATGCAGATGGTCAAGGATGCCAAGAAGCTGCAAGGCAAAACTCCAGACGCAGTAAGCGCCTGAGCCTGTCATCGAGTCGATAGCAAAGAACCGAATCATTACAACCGCGGATGCCCCAGGTCTCGATTTTGAGACCTGGGTTTCTGCTTAAAGGGTGGACTCGTCTCAAAGTCCATCTCTTTTTGGCACCAGGAGCAGCAAGCTGAAAGCCGCCTCGACAAGACTAAAGCTGAGCCAGTATGTCGTCCTTGCACTGGTCGCCATCTGCGCTCCGCTCGGCGACAGTTGCCTCGCACGCGGCATGCGTCAGATGCCCTCCATCTCCCTCGATCACCCACTCGCCCTCGTCTCCGCCGTATTTCATCCGTGGATCGCCGCAGGCATCGTGATGCTCATCTGCTTCTTCGCCTGCTATCTCACGGCGCTTAGTTGGGCAGATCTTACCTACGTCCTGCCCACCACGGCCTTCGGATACGTCATCATCGCGTTGCTCGGCCGTTTCTGGCTGCATGAGGAGATTTCCATCTACCGCTGGGCCGGAATCATTCTCATCACCCTCGGCGTAGGGTTCGTCGCCCAGGGGCCAAGTCTCACCGAACAGACGCCCGACAGGGAACTGACGTCATGATCCTTCCCGTCGCCCTCCCGCAAGGCGTAAGCCCCTGGCTCGCTGCCGCCATGATCGCAACCGTCGCCATCACCTCGACCATCGGCGAAGTCCTGACCGCCGCCGCCATGAAATCCATCGGCGACCTCGACGAAATCCGCGCTCACTCCGGTCTGAAGGGTGCCATCCGCGCCGTTCTCACCTGCCCGCTCTTTTTCCTCGGAGTTGCATTCCTGGCCTTCGCATTCTTCGCCCTGCTCTTCGCCCTCAACCATCTGAACCTGAGCCTCGCCGCACCCGCCGCCGCCTCGCTCACCCTGGTCACCAACGCGATCGCCGCCAAGCTCTTTCTCAAAGAAAACGTAGACCGCCGCCGCTGGACTGCCGCCGTCCTCGTCTGCATCGGCGTGTATCTTCTAGCCCACTAGGCCATTCATCCAAAAGTCCTGCCTCCCCCCATTTGAACGATCCTCAATCCGTTCGGCATCTATCCTGAACTCCGGTTACACTCCAAACATGGCCCTTCGCCTCTTCGTAGCCACCACCAGTGACGGCAAGCTCGCCGACTTCCGCGAGGCAGCGGAGGAGTACCAGATCGCCATCGATCCCGTGCCTGGCCTCCGAACCATTCCTGCACCGCAGGAAGACGGTCTCACCTTCGAAGCCAACGCCATCACCAAGGCCATCTATTACAGCGGATTCGCCCCCGGCGAAGTCGTCATCGCCGACGATTCCGGCCTCGAAGTCGACGAACTGGAAGGCGCTCCCGGCGTCCGTTCCGCGCGCTTCGCCGCCGATAGCGGCCTGACCGATTCTCCCGACGCCAACGACAACACCGATGTCTGGAACAACCTGATCCTGCTGCAAAAATTGGCCGGTGTTCCATCGGAACGCCGCTCCGCCCGCTACCGCTGCGTCCTCGCAGCAGCCCGCGATGGCGAAGTGCTCCTCACCGCCGAAGGCACTGTCGAAGGCGAAATACTCGAAGCCCCACACGGTACCGGCGGCTTCGGCTACGACCCGCTCTTCTATCTTCCCAACCTCGACCAGACCATGGCCGACCTCGACGTGGGCGTCAAGTTCGCCCTGAGCCATCGCGGCCTCGCCTTTGCCGATCTTCTCCCGCGCCTGGTCTCCTAGAGTTCGATCTCCTAGAGATCAATCTCGTCTCATAGTCATCGGTCTCGTCCCGATTCCGAGACCTGAATTCCCATCTTCTATCCCCATGATTCGCAATGTGGCAAGCAACCCCCTTGTTTCCTTGACGGTCGTGTTATCCGCCACCAATAATGCACAATAGATTCGACAACCAAAGTGAATCCGTCCGCCGGTTCTTTTCACCACCAAGATTAGGAGTTCAAAACTCATGGCCACCGCCACCCATTCCGCTGGCAGCGAACACGCCCACCAACCGGGCAGGGGCGTAGCGCCCCTCCGCGCCGGCAAGGGATACTCCTTCCTGCTGCGTAAGCTGCACTCACTCTCCGGCATCATCCCCATCGGCGCATTCCTGATCGAGCACATCCTCTCCAACTTCGAGGCTCTCAAAGGCCCCGCGGCCTACGGAGCGCAGGTCAGATTCCTCAATAGTCTGCCGCTCGTCCGTGTTCTGGAGTGGGGTTTCATCTTCCTGCCGCTCGCCTTCCACGCTCTCTATGGCGTCTACATCGCACTGCGTGGCAAGTCCAATGTCATCTACTACCCCTGGGCAGGGAATTGGATGTACGTGACCCAGCGTTGGACCGGCTACATTGCCTTCGTCTACATCATCCAGCACGTAATCCGCCAGCGATTCATGGGCGTCAGCCTGCCCGAACATCCCGGCGCAGCCTTCGCCAAAGTCCAGCACGAGCTAGCCAACCCCTGGATGCTGGCCGTCTACTCCATCGCCATGATCGCCGTCTGCTGGCACTTTTCTTATGGCATCTGGCTCTTCGCCGCCAAGTGGGGCATCACTCCCGGCAATAAAGCACGCAAGCGTTTCGGATATGTCTGCGCCGTAGTCGGAATTCTTCTCTGCGGCCTCGGCCTGGCCAGCCTCTACGCCTTCGTCGGCCCCAACTACAAGAACGCGCCTGAAGACGTACCCGTTACCTATTTGGCCGTACCAGCCCACGCAGGAGCCATTTCATTCGAAGCGTCGGAGGATTTGGCTTGAATGCAGTGCTTAAGGCTCGGCCAATTTTTTCCGGTGTCTGGTTTGCCGGAGTATACGCCGTCCTCGTTGTGGTTCTTTGTACCGTTATTGCGATCAACGCACAGCCGGATCAAGTGGGTTTCGAATGGATTCCGATCGTGTGGCTGAGCGCGCCCTAGTCCTACATGATAGTTGGTAATTACCAATTCATCATTCCTGGCTTGGTCCTAAATGCTGGCATCCTGTTCCTGTTCGGCAGCATGTTCGAGTATTGCAGGTGCAGGATTTTTTCAAAGTAAGCTGACGGTCGCGGGAGCCGCAACGCTCTTGGACGTGAAGATAAGAGAACGAGGTTTATTTCATGGCAGCACCTAAAATCATCGTAGTTGGCGGAGGCCTAGCCGGACTCGCCGCCGTCATCAAGATCGCCGAAGCAGGCGGCACCGTGGACCTGTTTTCTATCGTTCCCGTCAAGCGCTCCCACTCCGTCTGCGCCCAGGGAGGCATCAACGCCGCCAAAAACCTCAAAGGTGAGGGCGATACCACCGACAAGCACTTTGACGACACCATCTATGGCGGCGACTTCCTCGCCAACCAGACTCCCGTAAAGGCCATGTGCGAAGCCGCCCCCGCCATCATCGATCTGCTCGATCGCATGGGCGTGCCCTTCAATCGCACCCCTGAGGGTCTGCTCGATTTCCGCCGCTTCGGTGGCACCCTCTATCACCGCACCGCATTTGCCGGAGCCACCACCGGCCAGCAGCTTCTCTACGCACTCGACGAGCAAGTCCGCCGCTATGAGTCAGAAGGCAAAGTCCGCAAATTTGAAGGCTGGGAGTTTCTCTCTGCCGTTCTCGATTCCACCGGAACAGCCCGCGGCATCTGCGCCATGGACCTCCGCTCGATGGAGCTGAAGACCTTCCCCGCCGACGCCATCATCATCGCCACCGGCGGCAACGGAGCCATCTTCGGCAAAAGCACCAACTCCGTCGTCTGCACCGGCTCCGCGCAATCCGCTCTCTACCAGCAAGGCGCCTTCTACGCCAATGGTGAATTCATCCAGGTTCACCCCACCTGCATCCCCGGCGAAGACAAGCTCCGCCTCATGTCCGAGTCAGCTCGCGGCGAAGGCGGCCGCGTCTGGGTTCCCAAAACCGCCGGAGACAAACGCGCAGGCAAAGCCATCCCCGAGTCCGAACGCTGGTACTTCCTCGAAGAGTGGTATCCCAAGTACGGCAATCTCGTCCCCCGCGACGTAGCCACCCGCGCCATCCACAAAGTCGTCTACGAGCACGGCCTCGGTATCGACGGCCAGCCGATGGTCTACCTCGACCTGACCCACATCGACAAGGAAACCCTCAATCGCAAGCTCGAAGGCATTCTCGAAATCTACGAGAAGTTCGTAGGCGACGACCCCCGCGAAGTCCCCATGAAGATCTTCCCCGGCATGCACTACACCATGGGCGGCCTTTGGGTGGACTACGACCAGATGACCAACATCCCCGGCATCTTCGCCGCCGGAGAAGCCGAGTATCAATACCACGGTGCGAATAGGCTAGGGGCTAACAGCTTAATGAGCTGCATCTACGGCGGTTTCCAGGCCGGTCCGAATGCCATCGCCTACGCCAAGAGCCTCGCCGCAGCCACCGGCGACGGCGGCCACGCGCAGGAACTAGCCCGCCAGTCCACGCTCAACAAGCAGCTCATCAGCTCCAGCGGCACAGAAAATCCCTTCCGCATCTGGCGCGAACTCGGCGAGACCATGACCGCCAACGTCACCGTCATCCGTTACAACGATCGCATCCTCAAGACCGATGCCAAGATCGTCGAACTCCTCGAACGCTATCGCAACATCAATCTCAGCGACAAGAGCCAGTGGGCCAACACCAGCTTCGCTTTCACCCGCCAGCTCTACAACATGCTGCAGATCTCGCGCGTAGTAGCCCAAGGCGCAGCCCTAAGAGACGAGTCCCGCGGAGCCCACTACAAGCCGGATTTCCCCGACCGCGACGACGCAAATTTCCTCAAGACCACCAAAGCCACATACGCAGCGGATACAAACGCTCCACGCTTCGAGTACGAAGCCGTGGACACACAATTCATAGCCCCTCGGCCACGCAAGTATTGAGACAGTCAAGTTGGAATTCGAAGATGTATGAAACCTGGAAGAGTGCCGAAATAAATCGCATGCTATTCCTTCGAGCCATTGAATGGGTCGTATGGCCCGCATTTCTGTCACCTTTGTATGTACCGATCTTGCTTACTTTGTGTCCATGGTGGAAAACTTTTCTAACCCTTTTCGCAGCAGATCTGATTTGGTGTCTCTTTCGAGATCGAATTCACAATATTGCGTTGGCAAATTTCGCTGCGATTGCCGTCAAGTGGGTCGGATTGCCAACCTGCATAATTTGTTCAATCGTACTAATTTGCCAAAAAAGATATGGGACCGCTGTTCTCTCATTTCTGATGCCATTTATTAGTGGATTTCTCGGTATCCCAGGGAACATCGGTCTGGCGAAACTAAATTTTGGTCGTGAGATCGGGTTCGGACTCGCGGATGAAGATCTGAACACCTTGAGCAATTGAGGATTTGTAGTTCGGCCAAGCGGCCTGTATTTGGAAGCCTAACAATTGGTGAGGCAAGCTATGTTGATGACAATACGCAAACCGGCAACCATAGGCGAGATTCTCGTCGAAGAGTTTCTCTTGCCCATGGAAATAACCCAGGGACAACTAGCCGAGGCCATGGCCGTGCCGCGTAAGCATGTCAACGAGCTTTGCAATGATCGTCGTGCAGTTACCGCGCCGTCCGCCCTGATCTTGTCCCGCGTCTTCGGCAACAGCCCCGAATTCTGGCTCAATGTGCAGCGTCGCACCGACTTGTGGAACGCCATGCACTCGCCTTCGGAACAAGAACGAATTAACCGTGCGCGGCCACTCACCGACGCCGCCTGAGTCCTGAACCACATTGTCCCTTGTCCCATCCACGGAGAAAATCATGGCAGAGAAAACCATCCAAATCGAGATCAAACGGCAAAGCAATCCCGACGCAGACGCAACATGGGAGAAGTTTGAACTGCCCTGGAAGCCGGGCATGAACGTCATCTCCGTCATGATGGAGATCGCGGCTAACCCCATCAACGCCTCCGGCCAAGAGACGACGCCCATTGCCTATGACTCCAACTGCCTCGAAGAGATCTGCGGCTCCTGCGCCATGGTCATCAACGGCAAAGCCCGCATGGCCTGCACCGCCCTCATCGACAAGCTGGAGCAGCCGATCAAGGTTCAGCCGCTGACCAAGTTCCCCGTGGTCCGCGATCTCGCCGTCGACCGCAGCGTCCTCTTCGAAAACCTCAAGGCCGTCAAAGCCTGGGTCCCCATCGACGGTACATACGACCTCGGTGCCGGCCCACGCATCTTCCCCCAAGCGCAGGAAGTGGCCTATCCTCTATCGAACTGCATCAGTTGCACCATCTGCATGGAAGTCTGCCCCCAGTTCAACGACGTAACCGGCTTCGTCGGAGCAGCCACCATCGCCCAGGTCAAACTCTTCAACGCACACCCCAGCGGCAAAGTCCTCAAAGAAGACCGCCTGCGCGCGCTAGCCGGAGACGGCGGCGTCCAGGAGTGCGGCTTCGCCCAAAACTGCGTCAACGCATGCCCCAAACAACTCCCACTAACCGAAGCCATCTCAGACGTAACCCGCGACGTAGTAGTCCAGGCAGCCAAAGACTTCCTCCGCGGCTAAACCAGAACTCGGCCCTTTGCATCTCAGCCTCGTCTGCCTTCGCAAAGCAAAGGATCTGCTTTTAGCGGTTACCTTTGCATTTATAGAGCTGTCTCTGACGAGTGAGAACTGCGCCAATGCCTGCTTCAAGCGGCTTTCACTCGCAGGAGCCATCAGCGAAGATAACCCGTGACGCAATCGTTCAGCAGCTCAAAGACTTAGTGTGATCGTAAGTTTCGAACCGAAAACAACGCAGTTCGATCTCAAAACCGCCGCCCTAGAATCGCTAATGTCCGCGCGATAGCGTCTAGTTCGAGTGTCGCTGCTTGCAATCTGCTCCCCACTTGTGTATCAATCGTGAAATCACCAATATGAACAGGGAATCGTCAACAAGCTTTGATAGTGCGCAGGAGCACTACTGGAAGGAATTTCAGCGCCTCAAGTACTGCGCCTGCTACACCAGGCGCTATCGGGATCACCTCGCTTGGTGGGAGACCCGAATTGCTATTGTCCGCGCAATCACATCCAGTTCGAGTATCGCTGGTTGGGTGATCTGGCGACAGATTGCCTTTGTGTGGGCCCTCTTGATCGCAGCCACCCAGGTGGTGGACGCCCTTCAAAATGTGCTGCCGTTTCAGAAGCGCCGAGAATCTCTCAGTGGTTGGTGCAATGAACTCGACCTCATCTTCGTCATGTCGCAGCGCGACTGGGAAGCGACCTATGCCGGGCGCATGACTGAAGAAAGGATCGTGGAGTTGACCCATCAGTTACGGTTGGATATGCAACATCTCGAAATGAAGTTCATGCCGCAAGGGCTGCCGCCCGTCCAGAAGCTGGTCATCGTCGCCGAATTGGACATGGTGCTTTTCTTCGAAGCGCGGTATTCTTTCAAGTAGCGAGGTTGGTATGAAGGACAGATTTATGATTACCGCAAACGACAGCGCCATTCCTCAGGCCCGGGTGATCCTGCCTCTCCCCAAGGGGACAAAACCCCCGGTTCACACCGGAACAACACTGACTCACAAGACCACAAAAAAGTAATAGCAACTAGAGGCTGCCAACGCAGGGTAGGGGCATTTTTTTCGGACTTCCACCACACACAGGCCTATCAATTTGTGTCAAGCCATCTTGTCCGAGCTAGCTTGTAACTCCCTTCATCACAAATACTTCCATTATGTCTAAATTGCATAGAGTTAACTTGAAAAAGAGCACACTAAAAATAGTTGTTGGACATGGGCTTTATCATCCTTATTGATCGAAAGGGTATGTACCGAAAAATTAATACCGGACCCCTGTCCTGTATCTCTGTGCTTTCTAGGAGCGGCCTACCCTTAAATCACCACGAAATCAGAATAGGATTTACAGCGTCTTGCGAGTACATCCAGCATTTTCAGTCCTATTGGATCGAAATAAGTTACCGTAGATCTCGAAAGCAGCAAGAGAGCGATGGAGAGAACAGGATTATTCCGATTGAACAACGCCCTAGAGCGTGATCCCGCGATCGACGCATGGTTTAAAAATCACGAAGGCGAATTGGGAGCCATCGCCCATCAGTGGTTTGAAGCAATGCGAAATTGCGGCGACGAAGTCCGAGAGCTCATGCACGACGGCTGTCCAGTCGCATGCCTAGGAGACGCAGCCTTCGGCTACGTCAACATATTCACCTCGCACGTAAGCGTAGGCTTCTTTCAAGGCTCAGCGTTACCCGATCCAGCCCACCTGTTGCAAGGCACCGGCAAGTTCATGCGCCATGTGAAGCTGAAACCGGCAACACAAACAAACGCAGCAGCCCTGAGCAAACTCAAAGCCCTGAGTAAATTAGTGGCAACGGCGTATCAGGATATAAAGTCGCGAGTCGAAAACAGCTAGCTAGAAAATAGTGAGTCTGCCTGACCCCTAATTCACCACCACTCCCTGTCCGGGACTATCCAGCGAAAACGTCGGTATCTCAATATCAAACCGCTCGCCGCTCGTGCTCTCCATCTGGTAGCTGCCGCCCATCATCCCCCACGGCGTGTTCAGCGGAGCGCCACTCGAATATTGAAAACTCTCCCCAGGCTTGAGAATCGGTTGCTCTCCAACCACCCCCGGTCCCTTGACCTCATTCAGTTCGCCGCGCGAATTCGTAATCATCCAGTGCCTGCTCAGCAACTGCACCGTCTCCTGCCCCTGGTTCTCGATGGTCACGCGATAAGCCCATACATACTGCGAACTACCCGGCGACGAATTCGCTTCCAGGTAAACAGGCTCAACGCTTACCGCTATTCCCTTTGTGATTGCCCTATACTGCGCACGATCTGTCATAAAGAGAGTGTAGAGCTTATTCCTGCGCAGCACGAACCAGCCTAGCCAGTCTGTTCCACCCACTCTGCACAAAATTATCCGGAACAAGCCCACAATAGAAGATCGAGCCAGACAAAACCGCACACCGCATCGACAAATTCAGCCAGCCAGCACAAAAAATCTACATAGCCCCCGGGGGTGGAGTATATTCCCCGTATCTTCGCCTATCGCAAATCGATCTTTCAACCCCACACTCCATTCGCAGGAACCTTTTCCGAAAATTCCTCGTAACTCCTAGCGGCCTTGGTTCAAGAACTCCATCTTCGCGCGTCGCCGTTCGCCCGATGCCGCTACACTTAGAAAACGCATGATGAGCGTCGGGAAATTGTCGGTGACAGTACCGGTCTGGCTGATGCTCGCCTGCCTTCTGACTTCCCATGCCTTTGCCCAGTCATCCTCAGCCAAAACAACTGTCCTGACCGATTCCAATCAGAACTCAATCACCGTCAGCACTCGCGAGCAGATGACCGTTCCAGCCGCGATCCACGGCGCCATCAAGCTCGACGGTCCCTGGCGTTTTCACACCGGCGACGACCCCGGCTGGGCAGATCCCTCCTTCGACGACTCCAGTTGGGAAAAGATCAATCTCACTTCATCGCTCGCCGAGCAGGGAATCGACAGCTACTACGGCTACGGCTGGTATCGCCTGCGCATTCGCCCCGTGCCCATACCCGACTCCGGCCAGATCGCACTGTCTCTACTCGTCATGCCCTTCGGAGTAGGCCAGTCAGAGGTATTCATCAACAACGTGCACCAGGCATCCACACGAGGCATGTCTGAGAGTCCGAAAATGTATCTTTCCCCGCCCTACGGAGTGCAACTCACCCAGGTCGCACCCGACGGCACCATCGTCATCGCCATCCGCACCTGGGCCAGCGTGCCCGTTACGCATGGCCTGCTGGATCGCGTCGAGATCGGCGATACCCAAAGCATCGTCGAAGAAATCACCTCCGAGCGAGCCCACGAATGGGATCAGCATGTGCTCGCGGCGGTTCTCGTCAGCTTCCTCTTTCTCTGCGTGGCAGCACTCGGAGCAACCCTCTATCTTGCGCAACGCAATCATTCCGAATATCTCTGGCTCTCTCTTCTCTGTCTTTCCGTCGCCATCATGGGCGCGATTGACTTCCTCTATGCCGCAGCCTTCGTGAGCCTGCCGGCCTTCAATATTCTCGACCTGTGGGCGGGCCGCATCTTCATGGCCGTCACATTGGAGTTCGTCCTCCGTTTCACCGCCAGCGAATACCGCAGGCTCGTTCGCGGAGTGCAGATCGCAGTGCTCTTACTGCCTTTCATCGCGTGGATTCCCGTACCTTTGGTCTACACCTATCTTTCATTCGCCGCACGGTTTGTCTTCTGCGCACTGGTCGTTGCTCTGCTCTTCCGCGCCTGGCGTCGAGGGCGTCTTGAGGCCGGAGTCATGCTCCTCCCATTCATCCTCGCAGCCACTGCGGATTCAACCGATACCGTGCTCGACTACGCAGCCTCGCAGCACTGGCTCTCGGAACGTTTCGCCTCGCACCGCTTTCATTTCGGCCCTATCGAATTCAGCACCAGCACTGTGGCTTACCTGGTTTTCCTCGGCAGCCTCATCGCCGTCATCCTCTATCGCTTTGTCCACGTCAGTCAGGAAGAGCAACGCACCGCTGCCGAAATAGAAGCAGCGCGCAGCGTACAGGCCCTTCTGATTCCGACTCGTCTCCCGTCCAGCAAAAGCTTCTCCCTCGACAGCGCCTATCTGCCTATCAACGGAGTCGGCGGCGACTTCTTCCAGGTCTTGCCCCTGCAGGATGACTCCATACTGCTCGTGGTCGGCGATGTCAGCGGCAAAGGTCTGCAGGCCGCGATGAGCGCCAGCAGCCTCGTCGGTGCCCTGCGTAACGAACTCGCGCACGACCCCGCAGTCGTTCTCTCCCATCTCAATCAGGTCATGCTCGGCAATCCCACCGTAGAGAGCGCCAACTCCGTCGCCAGCTTCGCCACCTGCCTCTGTGCTCGCGTCTATCCCTCCGGCAAAATGGTGATCGCCAACGCCGGTCATCTCAGCCCCTACCGCGATGGCCGCGAAATGGAACTGGCTCCCGACCTGCCGCTAGGCGTCATTGCCAATATCACTTACGAAGAAGCAACCTTCCAGCTCAAGCCCGGCGACCGCCTCATCTTCCTCTCCGACGGAGTGGTCGAAGCCACCAATCCCCAAGGCGAACTCTTCGGCTTCGAACGCACCCAGCAGGTCAGCCACGAAGCCGCCCGTTATATAGCGCAGATAGCCCAGCGCTTTGGCCAGACCGACGACATCACAGTGGTCTCTCTCTACTTCGTCCCCAACGCCGCCCACCGCGTAGAGCACGAGGCGGTAGCCGTTCATTAATCGCTGTCTACTAAGCAGATCGCTACTTCAATACGATTAAGCCTGCCGCACCAGCTTCAGCCGGATGGAAGTGATTCCATATCGCGTCAGCCGTCTTGCGCGGCACCACCGCAGCCAGGGACTCGGCAGTAGCCTGCTGCACATCGCGCAGGCTTCCAAAGTGCGTCAACAGCCGCTGCCGCATAAGCTGCCCCACACCCGGAATCGCCAACAGCTCCGAATCGCGATCCCGCATCTCGCGCCGCTTGCGATGATACCCAATCGCAAATCTGTGGCTCTCATCGCGAATCAGTTGCACCAGGTGCAGCACCGGTGACCGCCGATCCAGCACCACTGGATCATCCTCATTGCCGTACACGTAGATAACTTCTTCACGCTTGGCAATCGAAGCCAGCGGCTGAGTCGTATAACCCAGCTCTTCCAAAGCATCGCCCGCCGAATGCAACTGTCCCAGCCCGCCATCAATCAGGATCAGCGAAGGCATCGGCTTGCCTTCTTCCTTCAATCGCTTGTAGCGTCGGTGAACGACCTCGCGCATCGAAGCAAAGTCATCCACACCCGAAACCGTCTTGATCTGGAACTTGCGATAGTCCGACTTCTTCATCGCGCCATCTTCCCAGACCACCAGCGAAGCCACTGTTTCCGCACCCTGAATATGCGAAATATCAAAGCACTCAATCCGCTTCGGCAACTCCGGCAGCATCAGCGCATCCGCCAGCGCCTCCTGAATTACCTTGCGCGATGGTTCCAGCACACGAAAGCGCTGGGTATACGACTGCTTCGCATTCTGCCCCGCCAGATCGATCAGCGAACGCTTATCCCCTCGCTGCGGCACGGCCAGCTCAATGCGATGTCCCGTGCGCTCTGTCAGCAACGTACACAGCGATTCACGGTCGTCAAAATCAACCGGCACCAGGATCGAACGCGGCACATAACTCTGATCGATATAAAGCTGCTTCAGTAGAGCAGAGAAGAATTGCCCGGCATGAAATACCGGCGCCTCAACCTCAGCCGCGTCTTCCTGTATCTTCTCCGGAGAAACATCGTCTCCAGCGCTTTCTTCTACCACAGCGCTGGTAAGAAACTCCGGTAATTCCTCCCAGAAAAACTCGCGCCGGTCGACAATCTTTCCCGATCGAATATGGAACAGATTCGCCGCAATGCATCCATTCTCGAAGTGATAACCAAACACATCCGCATCATCGGAATCCGTAGTAGCAATGCGCTGCTTCTCCTCCAGTTGATGCACCGTCGAGATCAAATCCCGATATCTCGCTGCCCGCTCAAACTGCTCGGCCTCAGCCGCCGCCATCATGCGCCCAGTCAACGAACGCTCCAGCTCCGCGCTCTTGCCCTCAAGAAAAAGCTGCGTGTCCTTCACCGCGCCAGCGTATGTCTCCGGAGTCGTAAAATCCTGCACACACGGCCCCAGGCAGCGATGAATGTAGTACTGCAAACACGCCCGCGGATGATACCGCGACAGATCTACCTTGCAGCTCGGAATCAGAAAGCTGCGATGGATCAGATCCACCACGCGATACGCCAGGTTCCCCGGAAAATACGGCCCGTAATACGCTGATCCATCCTTGCGCAGCCGACGTGTAACAAACACCTTCGGATACCGATCGCCCAGCGTCAGCTTCACATACGGATACGTCTTATCATCCCGCAGCAGGATGTTGAATCGAGGCTTGCGCTGCTTGATCAGGTTGTTCTCAAGCGCCAGCGCCTCCATCTCGTTCGCCACCAGGATGTAGTCGAGATCGACAGCCTCGCGCATCAGCCTGCCGGTTTTTGCATTCGCCTGATTAGTTGCCAGCAGGTAGCTCTTCACCCGCGAACGCAGGTTCCGCGCCTTGCCTACATAGATCACCTCACCTGCGGCGTTCTTGTACAGATACACCCCAGGCTGCGTAGGTAAAGTCCGAATTTTCTCGTAAAAGTCCATGTAAAATCTGGCCGACCCCTGTCCCGCCGGAAAAGTTCCAATCTCTAGTTTAGCGATCAAACAGGCCACGCGTGCCGAACTGATCCTGAGTGTTCTAAGTATCAATTTTTCAGAGCAATAAAAATGCAGATTGCAGAAAATTACCCCAGCCCAGCCCACAATAAATCAGAGCAGCCCCACCCTCCACCCTTGCAGTCGCGTGCTTTTGCCTTTGCCGTTGCAGTCGCCCTTGCCTTTCTGGCTGTCATTCCCGCAGGGAATCTGCTGTTAGCCGTTGCAGTTGCTTTTGCAGTCAGCCGTTGCCCTTGCCGTTCTGGCTGTCATTCCCGCAGGGAATCTGCTGTTCCCCACCCATCCATAAATCTACATAGCCCCCCTCCCCCCAAAAACCAACCCAAGAAACACATCATTCACACCCGCGTAACCCTTACCCAAACAGAGTAAAATTTACGCACTTCCTCTCAGCCCAAAGTTTCGCGCAGAACTTATAAGTTTCATTAAATCAGCGATATATGAATTTTCTAAACTTTGGCGAGCCACGTGCCATATCTAACAGCGAAGGTAAACCCAATAGCTCTGCCAATTGGTCATTCCACACTTGTGCAGGGGAGGACAAGACAAATGACAATGCAAAAAATGAGTGTTTCACTTTCTGTTTCAGTGATGGCAATTGCTCTTGCAGGCGTCACCGGTTGCGCCACCAAGAATTACGTGAAGAATCAGACCGCTCCGATCATCGATCAGACCAATCAGCTCAACGATAAGACCGCGCAAAACAACCGCGATATCAAGAGCACAGACGAACGCGCCACCGCTGGCATCGCCAAGGCACAAGGCGCAGCAGATTCCGCCACGCAAAATGCCCAGGGAGCCCAGAAATCCGCAGGGGATGCCGAGAATGCTGCCAACGATGCCGTTCATCGTGCAGACTCCCTCGCCAGCGTTGTAGCCGGTCTGGACAACTATCAGGCCATCGGCAATGTTTCCGTGACCTTCGGCTTCGATAAGGCCGCACTCACCAAGGACGACAAAGCCCAGCTCGATACCTTCGCCGCGACCCTCGCAACCGCCAAGAGCTACATCGTAGAAGTCACGGGCGGCACCGACTCCACCGGCAACGCCGACTACAACTACGCGCTCAGCCAACGTCGCGCGGACGCAGTTGTCCAGTACATCGCGTCGAAGTATTCGATCCCTGCCCACCGCTTCTACCTGATCGGCATCGGCAAGGATAAGGAAGTCGCCGACAACAGCACCCGCGAAGGCCGCGCCAAGAATCGTCGCGTAGACATTCGCCTGCTCTCGAACACCGGCGCCAGGACAACGGACGCCTCTGCACCCGTAGGCGCCCAGGGCAGCCTCTAAGCTCAACCCCAACCAACCGGCAATACTGAATCAATACTCAACGATGCAATCCTGAACGACTTAAGGCCCTTCCTAAGAAGGGCCTTTTTTTTCGAATAGAAATTCCTTAAACGGAAGCCATCCCTAAACGGAAGCCGTTTTGATGTGCTCTGCCCGTACATCGTTCGCCGTAAAGAGTGCGAGGAATGGAGCATCGCCCGCAGCCGCCTCTACCGCAGGCCGTCCGCCTGCCTCCTGCCGCTCTACCAGGCAAACCACCGCCGCCACAACCATGCCGGCATCTTTGGCTGCCTGAATTGCATTGATTGTCGAAGCGCCAGTCGTGCAGACATCATCCACAATCACCACGCGCGCACCTTCGCGAAGAAATCCCTCAATCCGGCGTCCAGTTCCATGCGCCTTCTCTGCCTTGCGCACCAGGAATCCATGCACCAGCGGATACTCCGGATCGACCTGGGCATTCCACGCACTCGCCGTGGCAACGTTCGAAACAATCGGGTCAGCTCCCATCGTCAATCCGCCAACCGCGTCGGCATCGATACCGTGCTCGTCCAGCAACTCCAATACGGCATGGCCCGTAAGCCGTCCGCCCTCGGCATGGAGAGTCGTCGTCCGGCAATCGATGTAGTAGTCGCTCGTTCCACCGGAAGAAAGCGTAAACTGCCCCAGCCGAAAGCTGATCCTGGACAGCAGCGTAAGCAATTGCGATTTGTACGTAGAATTATTCATCGACCTAAGTCTACCAAGCCGGGTCTCCCAAGCCGTGTGGGCATCGGAGATGTTGGTTTGTTTAGCCAGATCAACGTCACACAGTGTATTTTCCTTGCATGATGCGTATTCAGCTTTCGCGACTCCTTACGTCCGCGGCTCTGCTCGCCGTAGCCGCTTCCGCTTTGGCACAAACCACGACACCCGCTCCCAAGCCTGAAGATACGGAGATATGGGAGCCCGTCCCCAAGGTTGTCACCGCAACTCCAAACTTCACACCGCCCCCGTCCGATGCCATCATTCTCTTCGATGGCAAGAACGAAGACGAGTGGGTATCGAATAAGGACAAATCGCCAGCGCAATGGGTCGTTGCCAACAACGTTCTGACCGTAAGCAAGTCCCAGGGAAACATCGAGACCAAGCGCAGTTTCAAGAACTATCAGCTTCATCTCGAATGGAAAGTCCCGGCCAGCATCACCGGTTCCGGTCAGGCACGCGGCAACAGCGGCGTATTTCTGGCCTCTACCGGATCGGGCGATGCCGGTTATGAGTTGCAGGTTCTCGATTCGTATAACAACAAAACCTACGTGAACGGCATGGCGGGCAGCATGTATAAGCAGGCCATTCCGCTGGCAAATCCCGGTCGCAAACCCGGCGAGTGGCAGAGCTACGACGTAATGTGGACAGCGCCGACATTCAACGAAGACGGTTCGGTGAAAACTCCGGCCTATGTCACTGTGCTCTTCAACGGCGTCCTGGTGGAGAACCATTTCGAGTTGAAAGGCGAGACGCTCTACATAGGCAAGCCGTTCTACAAGAAGTATGACGCAGCTCCGATCAAGCTTCAGGCACACGGCGACAAAAGCGAACCAATGAGCTTCCGCAATATCTGGGTAAGGGAACTGAACTAAGAATTCCACGCAGACAATTCCACACCGAGCAATTCCACACCGAGCAATTCCACATTGCAAAAGATGCTCAAAAGCGAGAGGCCAGCAGGGAAGAATCCCGCTGGCCTCTCGCTTCGTTAGCGCTTTGGTTTCTTTGTTAAAGAGCTTAGTTGTTGAAGGGCGTAAGATTCATCGGCTCGGTAAGGGTAAATAGCAGCACGGAACCCGGCTCCAGCGTAGCCTGCGGATGATCCACCATCAGATGCGTTGTCACGATGCCTGCGCCAACCAGGCTGCCCGTCAGTGCTCCGACCGGCCCTCCAAGCACAGCACCGGTAATTGCACCGGCTCCTACAACCGAGCCGTATTCGATGCCATCCTTCTTTGCCCGCGAACCAGGATTGATGCTTCCTTCGCCGCCAATCCTCGTCTTCGATCCTGGAGTACCCGTTGTCTCCGCATGCAGCGCATATCGCGAACCATCGGGCAGAATCACGGCCTCCGGCCTCAGACGAAAGCTGCCGTGTCCGCCAAAGTGGCCAGCCGAAACGGCAGTCACGCGGCCCTCAATTCCGGAGCCAGCAGGAATCAGCACCCTGCCATTCTGCAGAACATCACTCGCAACCTGACCGTGGAACGGTTCGCCCTTTTCGCTCTCCGTGCTTGAAAGCCGTTCACTCAATCGCACACGAATCGTTGCACCTTCCATCAACTGCCCCGGCCCAGCCGGTTGCGGATGCACAATATCTCCATCCGGATCGGCAATCTGCTGGCGCTCCATCAACGGCTGCGGTGTGGGATAGGACGAGTAAGCCGAACCCGAATAGGTCTGCCTGGCATTCCCTGCATCCGGAGCGGCCTGCTGCATCGGTGGCGGCGGAGCAGGCTGGGCTACAACAGCCGCCGAAGGCTTGGCATCCGGAGTCGTCTCAACTACGTCCTGGGGCGGCTGGGACACGCCCTGATACGTGCTCGGCTGGCTCGTCTGCTGTTGTGCCATTGCGGCACTCGCCAGAGTCAGCGACGCGGAAGCAATCATGGTCAAAGCTAGCTTTTGCTTATGCATAGCGAAATTCTCCTTCAAAAGAGGGTGCAGCAAAAAGGCGGTGCAGCAAGAAATCAACCGACAAGGCTCCGGTCAACTTAGGAAGACACGTTATGAAGACACGAACGATGTCGCGAAGTTGTCTCCAGAGCGCAGAAACGGCATTCCGGCACCTTATCCATCTTCTACGGTAGTCCTTTTTCATGCAGGCCGCAGAATTGATTTCACCCGTTCGATGAATCCGTGTACCGCCCGGTGCACGAATCAGGATAGGCACTCCCGCGCAGGAAATCGCCTTCGCGCATGGCGCATCCTCAACAGCTCCTTCATCAGGGTGCGCGCTCTCGTTTGTTAGAATGACCTCGGTATCTGCAATAAACAACGCATACAACAAATAAGGGGAGGACGCACATGGCCGAGCTTTTGACCACGATCCAGAGCACTTTCGGCAAGGCCGTCAACGTCGATCGTCGCCCCAAACTAAACGACCGCCTGCAACACCGCATCGCGAGGACTGATATGACTGAAATTGCAGCAATTCGCGCCCGTGAAATTCTCGATTCGCGCGGCAATCCTACTGTAGAAGCAGACGTTATTCTTGAATCCGGCGCTCTCGGCCGCGCAGCAGTTCCCTCGGGAGCCTCCACCGGCGAACATGAAGCCGTGGAACTCCGCGATGGAGACAAGAGCCATTACCTGGGCAAGGGCGTATTACAAGCTGTTGAAAATGTAGAAACCATCATTGCCCCCGAACTCGAAGGCTTTGACGCCAGCAACCAGCGCCTTCTTGACTTCACGATGATCGCGCTCGATGGCACCCCGAACAAATCCAAGCTCGGCGCCAACGCCATTCTTGCTGTTTCCATGGCCGCCAGCCGCGCCGTTGCCCAGACTCTCGAAATCCCGCTCTACCGCTATCTCGGCGGCGCCAACGCCTGCATCCTGCCCACACCGATGATGAACATCCTCAACGGCGGCGCGCACGCAGACAGCAATGTAGACTTTCAGGAATTCATGGTTATGCCGGTTGGCGCAGAGCGTTTCTCTGACGCACTTCGCTGGGGCACCGAGGTCTTCCACACCCTCAAAGGCGTGCTGAAGAAGAAGGGCTACAACACCGCAGTTGGCGATGAAGGCGGATTCGCTCCTTCACTCACCTCCAACTCCGAGGCCATCGAACTCATTCTCGAAGCCATCCACCTCGCAGGCTACAAGCCCGGCGAACAGATCGCCATCGCTCTCGATCCGGCCGCGAGCGAGTTCTACGACAAAGACAAGAAGAAGTACGTCTTCAAGAAGAGTGACAAGCGCGAACTCACCAGCGAGCAGATGGCCAGCTTCTGGGATGATTGGTCCCGCCAATACCCCATCGTCAGCATTGAAGACGGCCTGGCCGAAGACGATTGGGAAGGCTGGCGCTCACTCACCGAAAAGGCAGGCGGCCGCATCCAGCTCGTCGGAGACGATCTTTTCGTCACCAACGTGCAGCGTCTGCAGCAGGGCATCGATGAAGGCGTAGCCAACTCGATCCTGATCAAGGTCAACCAGATCGGCACCGTAACCGAGACCTTCGAAGCGATTGAACTTGGCCGCCGCTACGGCTATACCAGCATCATTTCGCATCGCAGCGGCGAAACCGAAGACACCTTCATCGCCGACCTCGCAGTCGCCACCGGAGCAGGCCAGATCAAGACCGGCTCAGCCTCGCGCACCGACCGCATCGCCAAGTACAACCAGCTTCTTCGCATTGAAGAAGAGCTGGGTCAGGGCGCAAACTTCCTCGGCATCGAAAGCATCAACTACAACGTATAACTTCGTGTTGAGCAACTGCGCGTGCCCCATGTCTCGCGTCCGAGGCATGGGAATGCATCAACCGAAACGAATCTTCGGGTGCCCATCCTTGACGCAGTTCATCGCGACAAGGATGGGTAACAAGTTCTGCAGCCGAATCAAAATGCGTTGTTATGCAAAGCAAAGTATCTGTTTTTGCCTGTGCATTTTTGCCCTTGCATTCCTTGCTCTTGCATTTTTGTCTGTCATTCCCGAAGGGAATCTGCTTTTGTCTTTTGCCCTTCCGGTCGCTGCCATTTAGACATTCAAGCTGCAATCGTCAGCTTCCCCAAAATCGTTGAGAGGTCCTACCGTGTCCATCCCTCGCCGCCCCTTAGTTCTGACCATCCTCGACGGATGGGGCTACTCGCCAAAGACCGCGAACAACGCCATCGCCCTCGCTCGCAAGCCCACCTATGACAAGCTCCTCGCGGAGTACCCTAACACCCTCATCCGCGCCAGCGAGCACTTCGTCGGCCTGCCGGATGGACAGATGGGCAACAGCGAAGTGGGCCATCTGAATCTGGGTGCGGGCCGTGTCGTCAAGATGGACATCACACGCATCGACTCCCTCATCGCCACCGATGAATTCACGAACTTTCCGGCTATCGCCAAGGCCATGCAGCGCGCCCGCGAAAACGATCGCCAGCTTCATCTCATCGGTCTGCTCTCAGATGGTGGAGTTCACGCTCACCAGGAGCATCTCTACGCACTGCTGCGTGCAGCCAAGGCCCACGGAGTAACTCGCGTCTTCGTCCATGCTTTCCTCGACGGCCGCGACACACTGCCGACCTCAGGAGCAGCCTATATCGCCAAACTCCAGCAGAAGATGACCGAGTATGGCATTGGCAAACTTGCCTCCGTCAGCGGTCGCTATTTCGCCATGGATCGCGATAAGAAGTGGGATCGCGAACTCAAGGCATTCACCGCTATGGTTGCAGGCAAAGCCGAGGGTGGAACAACCAGCGATCCCGTCGCTTATGTGCGCGAACAATACAACAAGAACATCACCGACGAATTCACGATTCCCTTCGTCGTCACCGATGAATCCGGCAAGCCGAACGGCGTCATTCGCGATGAAGATGTAGTTATCAACTTCAACTACCGTGCCGACCGCGCGCGCCAGATTACACGCGTCCTCACTCGCGAAAGCGGCCTCAATCAAGCAGGCGGCCGCAACCTCGACGCATGGGAATCGCTCGATGAAATCATTCCTCGCAGCGATATTCCCAAGAAGCTTTACTACCTCTGCATGACGCAGTACGACAAGAACTACAGCCTGCCGCTCGTGATCCTGCCCGAGTCGATGGACAACCTGTTAGCCAACGTCCTTGGCAATGCTCAGCTTCGCAACCTGCGCGTAGCCGAGACAGAGAAGTATGCTCACGTGACTTACTTCTTCAACGGCGGCATAGAAACTCCATTCCCCGGTGAAGATAGAACACTTATCCAATCCAAGAAAGTAGCGACTTACGACCTAGCCCCTGAGATGTCCGCCGAAGGCATTGGCGACACCATCGTAAACGCTATCAACGACACGGCATTCGATCTCATTATCGCCAACTTCGCGAACGCGGATATGGTTGGCCACAGCGGCCAGTTGGAACCCACGATCAAGGCTGTTGAATATGTGGATGCCCAACTAACACGCATCTACAAAGCCCTGCGCGAAAAAGGCGGTAGCTGGCTGATTACCGCCGACCACGGCAACGCCGAACAGATGGTAGACCCAGGCACCGGCGGCCCACACACAGCCCACACCACCAACCCTGTCCCAATGATCTACGTCGGCGAAGACGCCAATAAATACACCCTGCGTCCCGACGGCAGCCTGCGAGACATCAGCCCAACCTTGATCAATCTCCTAAACCTGCATCTGCCAAATGAAATGACAGGCGGCGACCTGCGCGTGCCGATCGCTGCGCTATAAACCAAGTTGCGTGCCCCACATCTAATTCCTTAGATGTGGGGCACATTCATGCAAAGCATAGACGTGGCTGTGTGATTTCTCCACAATTGGAATTAACAGACTCATCTAACAATAAACAAATGAGGCACAGTCCTAATAAGACTGTGCCTCATTTGTTTCACGGAAAAATTTCTACAGCTAGTTAATAGAGATAGCCTTGGTAAGCGGCAAATCCTGTGACGATCCGCCGACCATGAATGTATAGCCGCCTGGTGTGAGCTTCCACTGATCCGCGGCGACATCAAAGACTGAAAGATATTTTGGATCGATAGCTACAGAAACAGTTTTGCTTTCGCCCGGAGCCAGCTTGACTTTGCTCCAGCCTACAAGGCGCTTCGGTGGTTCATTCGTGACGGCTGGCAGTGCGGCATATACTTCTGCGATCTCCGTTCCTGCACGGCTTCCCGAGTTCGTTATTTTGAATGACACGGACGTCGAACTTCCCGGAGTTACCTGCAGGTCCGAGTAAGTGAAAGTCGTATAGGAGAGTCCAAATCCAAACGGAAAGAGTACCGGCTTCTTCTCTGCGTCATACCACTTATAGCCAACCTTGAGGCCTTCGCTGTAAGTCACGCTGAAAGTCGCTTTCGCGTCCTCGTTATGCATAACTGGCGACGGTCCCTGCGCTCCCGGAGGTGGTTGCACAACTGTCGGGTGCGGCAGATCGGCCTCGCTCCTGGGGAAGGTCATCGGCAGCTTTGCACTTGGGTTAACATCGCCAAAGAGTACGTTGGCGACGGCCTGTGCGCCCTTGCTGCCGGAGTACCAAGCCTCTGTCACAGCGCCTACCTGGTCAAGCCACGGCATGGTCACAGCCGTACCCGTTTCGAGCACAACAACAGTTTTGGGATTGGCAGCAGCGACAGCGGAAATCAATGCGTCCTGGTTGTTCGGCAGCGAGAGGCTTTTCAAATCCTCGCCTTCGCTGGTCCATTGATTCACGAAGACGATGGCGACGTCGGACTGCTTTGCCAGGGCTGCTGCCGAGGCTGTATCCGCTCCTGAATCGAAGAGCACCTTGGCCGTTGGCGCTTTGGCGATGATGCTTTTGAGGGGCGAAGTGGGGAACCATACATGCGATAGCCACACCGGGTTATAGCCACCCGGAGGATCAACCTGCGCTGAGCCTCCACCGGAGATCATGCCCATGTCCGCGTGATCGCCAATGATAGCGATGGACTTGATGCTGTCTTTGTCGAGCGGCAATAGATTGCTGCTGTTCTTGAGCAGCACGATGCTGTGTTCCTCGATGCGCTGTGCGGTTTCAAAACCAGCTTCAACATCGACCACGCTCTTGCGGATGGGGTCATCCACCAGGCCGGCGGCAAACTCCGAACGCAGAATGCGGTGTACATGCTCATTCAGTTCGGCCTCTGAAATCTTGCCATCCTGAACGGCTTTCTTATAAGTGTCACCATAGAAGTTCTCTTCAGGCTGCTCGTTGTCGAGACCGGCTTTGGAGGCCTTCAATACGGAGTGCGTGCCACCCCAGTCCGATAGTACGAAGCCCTTGAAGTGCCAGTCATTGCGAAGAACATCGGTAAGGGTGTAGTGATTTTCGCAGGCGTAGTCGCCATTGATTGCGTTGTAAGAGCACATGACGGCTGCGGGATCGCCCACGGAGATGCCGATCTCAAAGGCCAGCAAATCTGTTTCGCGGAGTGAGCGCTTGTCGATGATGGAGTCGACTTCGTTGCGGCCGCTCTCCTGATCGTTGACTGCGAAGTGCTTGATGTCGCCGATGACATGCTGCGCCTGTTCGCACTTGATGCGATTGCCGACGAGTGTTCCTGCGAGGATTGGGTCTTCGCCCTGGTATTCAAAGGTGCGCCCGTTGCGCGGTTCACGGGTGATGTTGACGCCTCCGCCGAGGGTCATGTTGTAGCCCTGCGCGCGGAGTTCGCGGCCAATGAGCGCACCGTATTCGCATGCAGACTCGGTATCCCAACTCGCGGCTGCGCCGAGGTTGGAGGGCAGAGCAGTCGAGTAGCGGCCATTCATGGCGCTGGAGCGAACTCCGTAGGCTGCGTCACTCATTTGAATAAAGGGAATCCCTAGCTCAGGGATGCCCAGGACGAATCCCGCGCCTCCATTGCCCAGGTAGGCGTTGGCCTTGGCCTTGCCCCAGCCGGGCATGCCCTGACCGTGCAGCAGATCGATCTTCTGATCCAACGTAAGCTGCTTCATTACCAGATCGGCGCGCTCATCCGGAGAGAGACTCTTATTCATCCATGCGGCGTGAGCCCAGGCGGGCTCTGCGGGCTTATGGCGGGGTGACTGCGCGGGGCTCGCAACCGAAATAGAGGTGAGGATTGCGAGTGCGGTAAGGCTCTGGCGCCAAGGCAAACTTATTTTCATTATGACCATCCGGAAAGGTTTTTCTGCGATACCCATCATACGCGTGTAAGTGCATAAGTAAATCGTATGAGCTGAGATTCGGGAGATAATTTCCGGAATCAGGACAATCGATTGTTCCATAGCGCATGAAAATAGGCTTTCCTGATCATCCTATGTCTTTACGTAATTGCGATCATCCTTCGACTACGGTAGGAACTCCGACAGATGAGCTCGACGGCTTTATCTTCCGCCGAATCATCATCAGCTCGTCTGGAACGAGTTCGATCCGAGCATTCCTGACGATGCTCGACAGCTTAGCCGAAGGGCTATTCAAATTAGTGATCCAGCCATCGTATATTCACTGGGCGTTCATATTGACACGGTACAAAAGTTTAGTTCGCCGTAAGTCGCGGTGATATAGGAGGAATAGTGCAAAAGCTAATAGCATCAACGCTCGCCACGCTACTAATTGCCGGTACACTTCCAATTCCCGCACTTGCTTCAGGCAACACGGGGGAGACGGCAACTCCAATCAAGCATCTCGTTGTGATCTTCCAGGAAAATGTCTCGTTCGATCACTACTTTGCAACGTATCCATATGCGGTCAATCCGAAGGGTGAACCGCGCTTTTCCGCTGCCCAGAATACGCCGACAGTCAATGGATTGCTTGGTGCTTTGCTTGAGCACAATCCTAACCTGACAAACTCAGTCAACGGCAAGGGTGCGACGAATCCGTTCCGCCTGGACCGGTCGCAGGCTGCAACGGCCGATCAGGATCATGACTACGGCCCAGAGCAGAAGGCTTTCGATCATGGCTTGATGGATGCGTTCCCGTTCTCCGTAGGTACGGCAGGTCCTCCGCCGACGGGTAGCCCGATCACCGCTACGACTGGGTTGACGATGGGTTACTACGATGGCAACACTGTGACCGGCTACTGGAACTATGCACAGCAGTATGCAATGAGCGATAACTCATACGATACAAACTTTGGCCCTTCTACCGATGGAGCAGTCAACCTGATCTCCGGCCAGTTGAACGGCGTGATCGACGACGTGAATCCGGGCGGCGCAACGATCAGCGACGGTGGCGATGGATTGACGCTGATCAGCGATGCCGATCCTGTGGGCGATGTGTGCTCGACGACAAGCGGAGAGCTGGTACGGTTTGGCGGAAAGAACATCGGCGATCTGCTGAATGCTCATGGCATTAGCTGGGGATTCTTTGAAGGCGGCTTCGATCTGCAGGCCAAGAATGCCAACGGCACGACGGGTTGCAATCGCACCACTACTTCCAAGGTGACCAACACGAACAAGGCCGATTACATTCCGCATCACGAGCCTTTCCAGTACTACACCTCGACTGCAAATCCGACCCACGCGCGGCCTTCATCGAAGTCGGCGATTGGCTTCAGCGGAGATGCGGCGAATCATCAGTACGATACACAGGACTTTTTCGACGCGATCAATGCCGGCAACTTCCCGGCGGTTTCGTATCTCAAGGCTCCTGGATTTGAAGATGGCCACGCTGGTTATTCCGATCCTCTGGATGAACAGAACTTTGTGGTAACGGTGATCAACTTTCTGCAGAAACAGAGGGATTGGGACTCTACCGCTGTGGTCATTGCGTATGATGATTCCGATGGCTGGTACGATCACCAGATCGGACCGATTGTGAATGCCTCTACGACTGCTGCAGATGCGCTGACCGGACCCGGAGCTTGCGGCGATGGATCCTCAGCTCTGCCTGGAATCAGCTCGGGAACAGAGCACGCTCAGGGACGTTGCGGATATGGTCCGCGTCTGCCTCTGCTGGTGATTTCTCCCTGGTCGAAGCATAACTTCGTGGATCACACTGTCACGGATCAATCTTCAATCCTGCGGTTTGTTGAAGACAACTGGCTGGGCGGCGAGCGGGTCGGACAGGGATCGTTTGATACGATTGCGAACCCGATCAACAACATGTTCAATTTCGATCGTCCAGAGAACTCCGGCAGATATCAATTGGATCCCGGTACTGGCCAGGTCGTAGAGCGTGATCGCGGCATTAACTGGTAACCGGTTCGTACAACCGTAGTAAAGAAGCAACGGCAGTAAGAAGCAACGGCATGGGAGGGTTTTTCTCCTGTGCCGTTGTTTGTATTAGCGTGAATCTGAAAGAGGTTTTTCATTTGAGTCCTCGAAATTGCCAGAGCCGTTTAAGTCGGCGCAAATTTCTTTCCCAATCCGCGATAGCTGCAACTGTTGGTGCTGTCACGCATTCAGGCATGGCTGAGATGATGTCGCATCGAGCTGCTCCACATCGGGCCGTTCTGTCTGTACCGAATCTTGATCCAAACAGTCTTGAGCGCTATGTGGATGCGCTGCCTGTTCCGGAGATTGCGAAGGCTTCCGGAATGCACGAAGTTCCCGGCCAGCCAGGAGTCAAGGTACCGTTTTATCGCCAGTCGATGCGGGAGATTTCTACGAAGCTGCATCGGGATTTACCGGCTACGCGCATGTGGTCTTACGGTGGGTCTGTTCCGGGCGTGACGTTTGAGACTCGAAGCGGACAGGGCCTGTTAGTGGAGTGGACGAACGCGTTGCCAGCGAAGCATTTTCTGCCGATCGATCATTCGCTGCACGGGGCCGAAAAGGGAAGTCCCGAAGTGCGAGGTGTTGTGCATCTGCATGGTGGCAAGACTCCGCCTGAGCATGATGGGTATCCAGAGGATTGGTATGTGCCGGGTAAGTCGCGGAGTTACTACTATCCCAATGAGCAGGATGCGACGCTGCTGTGGTATCACGATCATTCGATGGGCATCAACCGGTTGAACATCTATGCGGGGATGCTGGGGTTGCATGTGATTCGCGATGAGGTTGAGGATGCGCTGCATCTGCCAAGCGGAAAGTATGAGGTTCCGCTGGTGATCATGGATCGCGATTTACACGAGGACGGGCAGTTGAGTTATCCGGTGTCGGCTGATCCAGATAAGCCCTGGGTGCCGGAGGCTTTTGGTGCGGCGCAGTTGGTGAATGGCAAGCTGTTTCCATATCTGGATGTGGAGGCGCGGAAGTATCGCTTTCGAGTATTGAATGGAGCGAACGGGAGATTCTATCGGCTTTCTCTTTCAGAGGGAGTTGAGATGCATCAGATCGGTTCGGATCAGGGGTTGCTGGCTGGCCCGGTGGCTATGAAGCATGTGCAGCTTGCTCCGGGAGAGCGCGTGGATCTGGTGGTGGATTTTGCGGGACATCGGGGCGCGAAGATTTTGTTGGCGAGCGATTCTTTTCCGCTGATGCAGTTTCGAGTGGGGGCGGATGAGGTTCACGATGCGAGTGAGTTGCCTAAGACGCTGCGGCCGGTAGCGCGGATTGCGGAGAACTCTTCGGTGATGACGCGGCGGCTCACACTCGATGAGACGGAGAGCATGGTGGGCGAGTCCATGGGGATGCTGTTGAATAAAACTCCGTGGCATATGCCGATTACCGAGAAGCCGGTGCTTGGTTCGACTGAGATATGGGAGTTTGTGAATCTTACGGATGATACGCATCCGATCCATCTGCACATGGTGAAGTTTCAGGTGTTGGATCGCAGGCCGTTCGAGGCTTTTGAATATATGACTGCCGGGACGCTGCGGTATACGGGGGCGGTGATGGCTCCTGATGCGAATGAGATGGGATGGAAGGACACGGTTCGCGTAAATGCGAAGACTGTTACTCGGATTATTGTCCCCTTTGTTGGGTATCCGGGGCGGTACGTCTGGCACTGTCACCTGCTGGAGCATGAAGACAACGAAATGATGCGGCCTTATGAGGTAGTCAAGGCTTAGAGGGGCTGGACGCAACAACGGCCTGTGCATGGATATGCGCAGGCCGTTGCTGGGTGATCTGTTGGGATTGGCTTTTGACTAAGGCACTCGCGCTTTGGCGAAGGCCAGTGGCCCGGCGGGTATTTTCGTCGGGACTTACTCTGGGGCTTGGGCGCGATGCCCTAGGCCTCAGTCACCTCACGTTGATCGATACATTGGTACGAACAACTGTCTGAATTCATAGGCTGGATCATCCTCCTTTCCCGTGTAGGTTGAAATTAATCCTGGGGGTGGGGCGAAGTCAAGTGGCCGGGGCGAACAGGTGGAGAACCTGACCCCCAGGGGGGCTATGTAGGTGTTTCTTCGTTGGAGGCCGTTTTGAGTTCCTGGAGGAGATTGCGGCGGATTTTGGGTTCGATGGGGCGTGCGTTGTAGGCAACCTGCGCTACGTAGGTGAGGCGGGTGCCGTCCTCGATTCGGATAGCGCCGATGAGCATGCCGTGAGCGATGCAGGCGAGGAAATCGCGAATGTTTTCTGCTCCGGAAAGTGCGGGCAAGGCTCGACGGTAGGCTTTTTCGGCTTGTTGCACTGCGTCGAATTTCAGTTCGCCGCTTGTAGCGGCTTTTTCGAGGGCGTTCCCGTAGGCATTGCAGCATTGCGTGACTGCCGGGTTGCCGGTGGTTGGATCGGTTGCGGCACCGGTGAGGTCGGGAGGCTCGGGAGGCGGAATCTGGCTTACCTTAAGCAGGAGCTGGTCGAGGGTCGTCCTGGAATTGATCTTTGGGTAGCCGACAGGGAGAGTTGTATCCGGCATCGAAGTTGCTCCTGGGATGGTTTCTGGGATGGTCTGAGGTTCATTGCATCTCCAGCTTCGATTTTGCGCGTTTGCGCGGTAATTCTATGCAACTGCGGGAAGGGGATTGTCTGTCTGGTTTGGTTTTGAAATCGTGCTCGATCGTTAGGCGGCGAAGGTCTTGCGGCGGTTTGCCAGGTCGCCGAGCCCGGCGAGGAGACCGTCGATGGATATGTCCTCGTCGAGAGCCTCCCAATGGAGGCCGCGGGGACTGAGAACTACCTGCTCGCGCTGCTCGGGGGTACTGTTCCGGAGGCGCGGAAACCATGCCAGCGGCACTCCCAGGACGCGGCCGTCGCTCAGGTCTACCCAGAAGCTATCTTCGTCAAAGTGGATTCGGGTTGGGCTAACGGAAGAATTCATTCCAACTCTTCTCGAAGATTTCCAGCACAGGATAGGTTTCGCATAGTGTAGCTTATCGATTCGCTGGATTGGATCGAGATTTTTGATAAGCAAAGCGGAGTGTTAGTTGGAGTGTTTCATGTGCGGGCTGAAGCCCGCACCTATCCAGGGCTTGGGGCGCTGGTCTATTGGGATTCTGTTCTGGTGTGAACTGCCCACATCTCAGAATTGAGATGTGGGGCATCTGGCTAATTGCTATAGACGAGATAGTCGTTCAAGTTAGAAGTGGTAGATGAGGTCTGTGGCTAGAGTCAGTTGGCCGTGGAGGTGGCCTTGATCGTAGGCTGGCTGGTCCCAGGCGTGTTCGTATCGGAGTTCGGGGCGGAGTTGGATGGTGGTGCCTATCCAGTGGCCCCACATGATTGTGTTCTCTGAGTAGCGTGTGGCGTAGCCGGTGCGCTGGCCTTTTTTGTCGTTGAGAAAATCGGCGCGGAAGGCGAGGAAGTTATGCGGCGATAGCTCCTTTTGCAGGGAGGTGTCGGCGGCGTATTCGGGGGCGGTGCAGCGCGGTTCCCCGACGAGGCAGAAGGCGGGGTTGGCTCCGGCCTCGGGCTTGATGGGACCGTTGATGCGGGGCACGTCGCGCTCGTACATGTACCAGGTTTCGCTGGCAGCGTGGAGCGACTTTGAGAACTTGTGATACCAGGTGGCGTCGTATTGCTGAATGTTGTTGAAGGCGTATTTGGCGTCGTTGATTCCGTTGGCGCAGACGTAGAGATTGTCGTTCACCGAGTGGGTGGTGTAGCTGACGCAGGCGGTCAGGGACGGTTTGGCGTCGCGGGTCCAGATGGCTACGTCGTGGCTGCCGGTGAGCCCGAGTTGAACGAGCCACTGATCGTTGATCTTTGTGGTGGCCAGGATGCCGGTGTCGGTGAAGGGGTCGATGGAGTAGAGGAGCGAGTGGCTGAAGAGATAGTTGTTGGGTGCGAGCTGGGCTTCGACGCCGGGGATGGAGATGAAGCGGCCGATGCGTATGTCGGTGCCCTGCCCGATCTTCGGCAGATAGATATCGAGATATTCGAGGGCGGGGTCGAATCCATATTGGCGATGGAGGTCGAGCCACTGGTGGCTGAAGTAGCCTTTGGCGGTGGTGAAACGGTAGTCGGCGCCGTAAAGGGCGGTGATGTGGAATCCCCAGTCGATGTGGGCGGTTTGGACGGAGTCAGGCAGGCGCTCGATGTAGAGGACGGCCTGGCTTAGTTCGAGGCGATTGGCATAGACGTCGTTGGCCTCGGGGGCGTTGGTGCGGGATGAGGAGCTGTAGTTGACGGAGGGTTCGAGCCAGCCGTAGATCTTGGTGCGGCTGCTGGCGTTGTTGATCGCGGTGGATAGGGGATAGCTGGCGGTGTCGGGTTCGCCGAGGACGGGCGATCCGCCGTAGGACCAGTCGCTGTTGGGGAAGGGTGGGGAATCGAGTGGGGATGGGAGGCCGCGGCGGGCTGGTGGCTGTGTTGCCGGGGCTGTTGGATTTGGCGGTGTGGGGTGCCAGTCCTGGCGATAGTAGTTGGCCCAGCGGGCGAAGAAGTTGGGGTTCGCTGCGGTGGGTTTGGGGGCGTCGGGGAGTGGCTGCTGGGTCGAGGCTGATGCTGAAAACAATGAAAATAAGAAGAGGCAGGGGAGCAGGTGCGAGACGTGCTTGATGTATTGGATTTTAGGCATGCGGAGCGGCATTATTGCTGGCCTTGGCTGAGTATAGGTCTGAAAACCGTAAGGGAGGCGTTAGTTTTCATTTAATGGGTTTCTGTGTGGTGGTGGCTAACAGCAGATTCCCTGCGGGAATGACAGCCAGAAATGCAAAGGCAAGGGCAACAGCTAACAGCAGCAACGGCAAAAGGCAACGGCAACCGCAACGGTTACCAGCTGTGGAGCCAGCCTTCTTCTTCGCCTATGTTTACTTTTGTGCCTAGCAGGTCGGATAGGACGGGGGCGGTCAGGAGTTTTTCGCGGGGGCCGTCGTCCAGGATTCTGCCCTGGCGCATGAGGATGATGCGGTCGATTTCCGGGGGGATGTCGCCGAGGTGGTGAGTGACCAATACGAGGCCTGTGCCCTGATGCATGAGGCTGCGCATGGTATCGCGGAGGTTGCGCTGGGCGGCGAGATCGAGGGCGTTCGATGGCTCGTCGAGGAGGAGCTGGCTGGGGCGGTGGACGAGGGCGCGGGCGATCATGATGCGGCGCTTTTCTCCGGCGGACATTTCTCCTACGAGCTGGGTGGCCAGGTGGGTTGAGCCGGCTCGGCCCTGGACGCGCTCGATGGCTTCGGCGGCGCGGAGGCGCATTTCTTCGGTGACAATGAGGTTGGGCCAGAGGCTGCTGGCGGAGAAGAATCCGGCGATGACGCAATCGAGGCCGCTGGTGAGGGGCGTACGCTGGTCGGAGTGCTTGAAGGGCAGGTCGGCGGAGACTACTCCGAAGTGCTGGCGGAGCTGGGTGAGATCCCAGCGAGGGCGGCCGAAGATGCTGACTTCCATGCCGGGGACGACGATGGGGTAGAGTTCGCAAGTCATGGTGCGAATGAGGGTGGATTTGCCGCAGCCGTTGGCGCCGAGGATGGCTACGTGTTCTCCGGTATGGATGGTGAGGTTGATGTCGTGGAGGACGATGCTTTCGCCAAGGGCTACGTTGACGTTGGTCATCTTGAGGAAGGGGTGCGCGCTGACGGATTTGGTTTCGGGCATCATCTCATTTGTTAGAGTAAACGGGATGGTTGGGTGAAATCCCGTATCTCAAGAGCGAGACATGGGATACCCGGATTCGTTGAGTTGGATATTCGGATTTATTGAGGATAGAACTTCGTGATGAGTGATGTTTCTGGTTTTTTGATTCCGGCGGGGTTTCGGTTTGCGGCTGTGAAAGCTGGACTGAAGGCGAGTGGACGAACGGATTTTTCGGTGATTGTGGCTGAATCCGCGACGGGCGAGGCGGTGAGTGCTGCTGCGTTGTTTACGGCGAATAAGGTCACGGCCGCCCCGCTGACGGTGGATAAGGCGCATCTGCGTGCTACTGGCGGCAAGGTGCGGGTGGTGGCGATCAATGCGGGCAATGCGAATTGCGCTGCGGGGCAGGCGGGACTGGATGCTGCGTATGCGACGTGCGCTGCTGCGGCGACTGAGTTTGGCTGCATGCCGGAAGAGGTTTTTCCTTCTTCTACGGGAGTTATCGGAGTGCCGCTGCCGGCGCATAAGCTGATTGCTGCGCTGCCTGCGATAAAGGCTGAGCTGGGCGCGGAGTCGGATCATTTTCAGCAGGTAGCAAGGGCGATTCTGACTACGGATTTAGTGGAGAAGACGGCGTTTGCGCGAGTGATGGTCGATGGCAGGGAAGTGCGCATTGCCGGTGTGGGCAAGGGCTCGGGGATGATTCATCCTCGGCTTGTGCCTCACGCGACGATGCTGATGTATCTGCTGACGGATGCGGAGATTGAGCCTGAGGTGTTGCAGACGATGTTGAATGCCGCGGTTGAGGTCAGCTTCAATCGCATCTCGGTCGATGGCGATACTTCGACGAATGACACGGTATTGCTGCTGGCTTCGGGGCAGAGTGGCGTGCGGATTGAGGCGGGCAATGCGGATTTCCAAGCAACGCTGACCCAGGTTGCTACTTCGCTGGCGCGGCAGGTGGTTGCGGATGGCGAGGGTGTGACCCATGTTGTCGAGCTGCGCATTCGTGGAGCGAAGAGCGATGCTGATGCCGTGGTTGTGGCCAAGAGCATTGCGCATTCGCCGCTGGTGAAGACGGCGTGGGCCGGGGCTGATCCTAACTGGGGCAGGCTGATGGCTGCGATTGGTTATTCAGGTGCGCAGATTGCGCCGGAACAGATCGATATATGGTTTGGCGAGTTGCGTATATGCCGTGATGGTGGGCGCGCGGCGGAGTACGATGAAGCCGCCGCGCATGCTTATCTGGAGCAGGCTGAGTTCTCAATCACCATTGATCTGCGACAGGGCACGGGTCAATGCGTATTTTGGACGACCGATCTTACGACGGGATACGTAAACATCAACACTGCTTACTCGACTTAGTTTGCGGAGTTGTCTGGGACGCGCGTCGGGATGCATGGCGGCTGAGAACTGGCGCATTGCTTTGCGCCCTGCCTGCGAGATGAGGAACATGCTGCGGGACGACCTGAGCAATCTGGGCGCGCTGGAAGAACCAGGCGCATTGATTGGACTGGACAAGCTGATTGGGCGTCCAGCGCTCTCGGGACGTGTGGTGTTGTCTGCCGTGCGTCCCGATGATGCGCCGGAGGATGCGTACATGGAGTACAGCGCTACTGCCCCCAGGATCAGAAACAGAGCGGTTTGAAATATCATTGCGCCGGTTGAGTCCAGAACCACGTCGGAGAACAGGCCGGTGCGGTTCGGCAGAAAGAAGTGCTGATGGATTTCATCGGCACTGGCGACTAGAAAAGTTGCGTAGATAGCGAGCCAATGACTGGCAAGGCCGCGCTTGAATTTGCTGGCGGTGTTGCGCAGGGTGAGCCAGAAACCGCGAAAGCATACGAGCGAGAGAATGCCGTATCCACTGAAGTGGCCTGCCTTGCGAATCTCATGATGGACGATGCTCCAGTTACGGGCAAAGGTCTCTCCGGTAAGAGCCTGCGAAATGGCGCGCAGTGGGCCGGATGTGTGGTCGGTGCCGAAGGTCGCTGTGGACTCGATGGCGAAGACGCATGCGCAGAGCATGACTGGGAGCCAGGCCTGAAAGAGTGTAGACCACCGTGTTTCTGTGGACTGGTAGGAATTTGAGAACATGATGGGAGCGGTGGACATGATGTTCGATTCTCCTGAGGATCAATCGATAGTTCGCAGCGTTATGAGCATCGATTGATCGAAATTAACGTTCTTCCCCCAGGAGTAAAGCAAGCAGCGGGCCAATCTGTAAGTCGTTGATATATTTACGATCTAATCTCTATTTAGATTTTCTATCTCAGGAATTATCCACATGGCAATGTAATTTTTACCGAAATGGAAGATATTGCAGGCGAGCGGCTTTTCTGATCTGTCGGGCACATTTCAGGAGGTCTGCGGCGCGCGGTTCTACAGCAAAAATCGGGCATTTACCGTATTACGGCATTGGTACCAGAATGCGAGTTGCCTATCCTGCCCCTGATCATGCAAATTGAGAGTGGGAGTTTTCGCGGAATTCTGCGGGACAGCGTGAACTCAACGGGCTGCGTATTGGGCCGTTTAGCAATCGAACTTTGGTCCGTCTGGAACACTGCAAAAGTTCATCGCTTCTACAATCAGAACAGTTGAGGTTAGGGAAACTATGGCTACCAAGGTGAAAGAGCCAGTCGAAACGCCTGCGGCGACGAATGGTTCTGCAAATGGATCGAGCTTGATCAGCAATGACAAGCTGCGACAGTTGTATGCGACGATGCTGAAGTGCCGCACTCTGGAAGAGCGTGCACGGGTTCTGTTCAAGCAGAGCAAGTTCACTGGTAACTACTATGCTGCGGTGGGTCAGGAAGCTGCGGCAGTAGGCATGGCTATCGATCTGCGCGTGGAAGATACGATCGGGCCTTCGCATCGTGACTTCATTACTGGATTTATCAAGGGCGCGCCGCTGGACAAGATGCTTTGCCATCTTTATGCGCGCGGTAACAGCCCGGACAAGGGACGTTCTTCGCCAGCGCACTTTGGATATCAGCCGCTGAATGTGATTACTCCTGCTTCGACGATTGCGGCGCAGTTGAACATTGCTACGGGCGTTGCGTTGGCGAACAAGATGAAGAAGAACGATAACATCGCCGTGGCTTTCTCGGGCGATGGTTCTACTTCGCTTGGCTTCTGGCATGAGGCGCTGAACTTTGCCGGTGTGCATGATCTGCCGATCGTGTTTGTCTGCCAGAACAATCTGTGGGCAGAGTCAGTGAATCTGCAGTTCCAGACGAAGGTGCCGGACATCAGCGTGAAGGCGCAGGCATACGGTTTCCCAGGCATCACGGTGGATGGCAACGATGTGGTTGCTGTTTATCGCGTGGCCCAGGAAGCGATTGCGCGGGCGCGGCGTGGACAGGGTCCGACGCTGATTGAGTGCAAGACGTATCGCTGGTATGGGCACTCGGAGATCGATCCTGCGAAGTATCGCGATCCGGAAGAGGTTGAGCGCTGGAAGGCGAAGGATCCGATTGCCAATATGGAGAAGTATCTGACGGGCAAGAAGCTCTTTACTCCGGAGTGGAAGCAGGAGATTGTCGACGGCTTCAACAAGGAGCTGGATGCGGCTATCGAGATTGCGGACAAGTCGGCGTTGCCTGAGGGCATTGAGGCGTTGGATCATGTGTTCTCGTTTGATATTCGGGATCGCGTGCTGAATCCGAAGACTTATACGCCGAGTTACTAAGCAGGATTATTCGGAAGGGTTATTTTTCCGAGTATTCCCTCTGGGGCTGAAGCCTAATTGCTTTTGTCGTATGGATGGCGCGGTTGAGGCCGCGCCCTTTCAAAGCGCGAAGGTAAACAGTGATAGTTAACGTCGAGATTGGATTGGAAGAACAATGGCACTTGTGACATATATCAGCGCTATTACGGAAGCGCTGCAGGAAGAGATGCGGCGCGATGAGCGCGTGTTCATTATCGGCGAGGATGTTGGCGTCGAGGGTGGCGTGTTCAAGGCTACCAAGGGTCTGTATGAAGAGTTTGGCGCGGATCGTGTGATTGATTCACCGCTGGCTGAGGGCGTTATTGTTTCGGCCTCTATTGGCGCGGCCCTGGCTGGTTTGAAGCCGGTGCCGGAGATTCAGTTCTCCGACTTCATTACGCCTGCGATGGATGCGTTGACACAGCAGGCTGCGAAGCTGCGTTATCGCTCGGGCGGTACGCAGACATGCCCGCTGACGTTGCGCGTTTGCTATGGCGGCGGTGTGGGCGGCGGACTCTATCACTCGCAGACCAACACGACCTGGTTTGCGCATGAGCCGGGCCTAATTGTGGTTGCTCCGGGCACGGTGGCGGACGCAAAGGGCATGCTGAAGGCGGCTATTCGTCAGGACGATCCAGTTATCTACTTCGAGCATAAGAAGCTTTATCGTTCGATCAAGGAAGATTTGCCTGATGGCGATGATTTCGTCACAGATTTGTTCAAGGCTGCGATTCGCCGGCCAGGTAAGGATCTGACGCTTGTGACTTATGGCTGGACGTTGCAGCTTTCGTTGCAGGCGGCGGAGAAGATTCATGCGGAGACAGGCGCGGAGATTGAGGTTGTCGATCTGCGTATTCTGAATCCTCTGGATAAGGACACTTTTCTTGAGTCGCTCGCGAAGACAGGCAAGATGCTGATCGTGCACGAAGATCACCGCACGCTGGGCATTGGCGCTGAGATCTCGGCGATTGCAGCGGAGCAGGCGTTTGATTGCCTCGATGCTCCGATTGTGCGCTTGACTGCTCCTGATGTGCCTGCGATTCCATTCTCGGCGCCGCTGGAGAAGTTTTATCTGCCTTCGGTGGATAAGATCGTTGAAGCTGCGACGAAGCTATTGAATTACTAGTTGTTTGATGTATCGTTTTGCTCAATGCCCTTCCGGTCTGGAAGGGCATTGTCGCATTGACCCTGCCGAGTGCGCTTCAGTACAGTTAGAGAATGAGTATCTTCTGTAGCAGGTCACACGCCTTCGCGATTTCTTCTATCGTGACTTCTCCTGTGGTTTCCAGCGTTTTGATAGCGGCTGGATTGGTTTTGTCACTGGGGGCTGTGCCGATGCTGGCTGAGGCTCCGGCGAGTGGGCAGATTCATGCGAGTGATTTGCGGGAGCCGGTTGCTCCCTGCAGGGCTTCGGTGATGGGCTCGCCATATATTAACGTGGATAGCTGGATGTATCCTGCGCTGCTGCGGCTTTATTCTCTGGGGTATCTGGACACTGCATTCCTGGGGCTGCGGCCGTGGACGCGGCTGAGCGTTATTCATATGCTGGAGGATACTTCGGCGAAGCTGGAAGATGCGCCTGAGTCGTCGGCTACCGATGAGGCGCGTGGTCTCTATGATGCTTTATGGCATGAGCTGAATGTCGATGCATCGGGGCCTTGTTTTCAGCGTCACGGACAGATTCGTCTTGAGTCGACTTACACTGTAGCTCGCGGTATCTCAGGGACTCCGCTGCATGATAGCTATCACCTGGGCGAGACGGTAATCAACGATTACGGTCGTCCGATTGAAGGTGGATTCAATAGTTATTCGGGCGGCAGCGGATATGCGACTGCTGGCCCGTTCACGCTTTATCTTCGTGGCGAGTTTCAATATGCGCCGTCGGGGCCTGGATACTCGCAGGCGCTGTTTGACAGCCTTTCGATGCGGGATGAGATTCCGGTTGCGACGAATCCTGTTCAGGCGACGATTCCTCTTGGGCCGATTGATACCAAGACCAATGCACGGCTGATGGAAGGTTATGTCTCTGCGCATCTAGTGGGACATGAAATTTCATTTGGAAAGAGCGATGCCTGGATGGGACCGGGGCAGGGTGGCGCGTTTGCTTATTCAAACAATGCTGAGAACATCTATTCGTTCCGCATCAATCGCGTAGAGCCGCTGTATGTCCCACTGCTTTCGCGGCTGACGGGGCCGTTCCGCTATGACTTCATGGTGGGGTCATTGAAGGGACATACGTTCTACAACGATCCGTGGATGCATGTGGAGAAGATCAGTTTCAAGCCGACGCCGGATTTGGAATTTGGCTTTGAGCGCAGCGTAATCTGGGGTGGCAAGGGACATGTGCCGATCACGATTCACTCATTCCTGAAGAGCTTCTTCAGCTTGCAGAATGTGACGGCGGCGGAGAAGCAATCGCGGAACGATCCGGGAGCGCGTTTCGGGGCGTTCGATATGACGTACCGTTTGCCGTATCTGCGCAACTGGCTTACGTTCTATACGGACTCCGATGCGCATGATGATGTTTCGCCGATCTCGGCGCCACGTCGTGCGGCGATTCGTCCAGGACTGTTTTTGTCGCATGTGCCGGGGCTTCCCAAGTTGGATCTTCGCGGTGAAGCGGGCATGACGGATCAGTCTACTTCGCGCAGCATGCAGGGTGCATTCACTTACTACGAGGGCGAGCAGCCGCAGGGCTACACCAATGCAGGCCAGATCATGGGCGACTGGATGGGGCGCGAGGCCAAGGGTGGCCAGGCGTGGGCTACGTGGCATCTGAGCGGTAATGAGTGGGTCCAGGTTAGCTGGCGCGGACAGAAGGCTGCGAAGGATTTCATCATCGGCGGTACGACGATCAATGATTTCAGCGGGCAGGTGGTAAAGCGATTTGCACGTGACCTGGAACTGAATGCCAACTTCAGCTATGAGGGTTATAAGGCTCCGGTTGGTGGATTGTATCTTCCAGGCAAGCAGACGGTGACTACGACTACATTTCAATTGACGTGGTATCCGGAGCGTAAGACCAGCTTCTAACTCTGTATCTTTGGCTGCAAGTATAGATAACTATTGGAAGCGCTTTTTGAAGTGTTATACCGGCAGGGGCATCGTATGGCGATGCCCCTGTTTTATTGGCCAACTAGCTCATGTGAATGCCTGCTGTGCGATAGATTTCGCGAATGTATTGCATGTCGCGCAGGCCTTCTTCGCCGGGGCTTTGTGGTGCGTGATTGTGCAGGATGCAATCTGAGAAGTGATCTGCTTCACGCTGAAACTGCATGGGATCTTTCTCTGTGTTGGGCTCGTCGAGCTTGACTGTCTTGCCGTCGGGGCCGGTGTATTGAGCTGTGAGCCGCAGATCTTCGTAGATGAACGCGGGATTGACTTCGAGCCAGCCTTTGGAGCCGTGGACGCGGAAGTATCCATCCATTGCGGCGCCATAAGTGGTGATGCAACTGGCGAGGATTCCTGATGGAAATTTCGTGATCCAGGAGATGGTTTCTTCTACATCTTTGAAGCGTGGATCGTTTGGATTTTTGTTGGCGTAGGCGGAGAAGCTCGATGGTTCTTCGCCGGTGAGATAGCGGGTGGCGTTGAGGCAGTAGATGCCTACATCGAAGAGCGGTCCGCCGCCTGCAAGGGCCTTGCTGAGCCGCCACTCGGAAGGGCCGCAGTTGAAACCAAACGCGCTTTGAATGGCCTGCACTTCGCCGATCGCACCTTCGCGGATGAGCTTGACCGCGCGCAGATTGGTGGGTTCATAGTGGCAACGATAAGCGATCATGAGCTTGACGTTGGCTGCCTTGCAGGCTGCGATCATGGACTCCGCTTCGGGCACGGTGACGGCCATCGGCTTTTCGCAAAGTACGTTTTTACCGGCTTTGGCGCAGCGAATCGTGTACTCGGCATGCATGCTATTGGGCAGAGCGACATAGACGGCATCGACTGCCTTGTTATCGCGGATGGCATCCATGTTTTCGTAGTTATAGATGGATGATTTAGGCACGCCGTATTTTTCCGCATACTGCGCAGCTTTCTCGGGATGGCCGCTGACGAGGGCGGTGACTTTGGAGTTGGGGCTTCCCTGGATGCCGCGTATGAAGTGGTCGGCGATGCGTCCGATGCCGATGATGGCGTAGCCAATTTTGCGGTCTGATGCAGGGGATGCAGTTTGCGCCTGCAACTGGGGTGCGAGCTGAGGTGCTAATTGCGCTGCGAGACCGAGGGCGCCGAGTCTGGTGAAGTCGCGTCGTGACAGTGTCATCGGGGTAGCTCCTAAATCGATTTTTCCTGGTTTGCTTAAAGGCGTCATAGCTTGCGCTCCGAGTATAGCGCTGTGTGTCGCGATAGGAAAGAAAGAGTCTGGGAAATTCATTTTTTCGATCTGCAACCTTCGGGTTCGCAGGAACGTATTGGAGTTATGAGCTGACGCGATGGAATGACGGGTGATTCATCTTCAATGGCGTTTATGTGTCCTGCGTATTTGTCTGATCGGTGTCTTACAGAGCGCGTTTGCTGCGAGGATTGCCATGGGATTCGTTCGAGAGATGTTGTTCGCGGCTTTTTTATTGAGTGTCATTGCTGTTCCTGAATTACTGGCGCAAGGGACACCGGGGGCTGTCGATGTGCCGACTTTTCGCGCTACATCGAGCCTGGTTTTTCTTGATGTGACGGTGTTGGATAGCAAGGGACGTCCGGTGGTGAAGGGGCTTACCAAGGATGACTTCACGATTACTGAGGACAAAAAGCCGCAGCGGATTTTTTCTTTTGAAGCGCCTGATGCGCATATAGGGAATGCGGGCGATAATCCAGATGGCAAAGCACCGGCGACTATCTTTGTGCTCGATCTGTTGAATTCGGATTTTGCTGATTTTGCTTATATTCGCTACTCGGTGCGCAAGTATCTCGCCTCACAGCCGGAGCAGTTGGCCTCGCCTGCGGAGTTGATGGTAATTGGCAATCAATCACTTGAGCTGCTGCAGGGCTATACGCGCAATAAATCCGATCTATTGTTTGCGCTCAATCATCTACCTGCGATCTTGCCTTACAAGAAAATGAACGGCGCATTCTGGGCGGAGAGATTTAATCAATCGATCGATGCATTGCAGCAGATTGCGCTGCAAAACAACGGTATACCGGGGCGCAAGAATATCGTATGGGTGGGGCATGGTGGCCCCGGATTAAATACCGGATACCTGACTTATGATGTCGTGAGCCAAGTTAACCGCTATGTGCATACCACGACTAACATGCTGGTCGATGCGCGGATGAGCCTCTTTGTGATTTATCCGGGTCTGCCTGTGCATGGCTCGGATATGGCGATCAGCGCAGGGGATGCGGCAATGGTTATCGGGAACAACGATCCGTTTGCGGGCGATGTCAACTTTGGTGTGTTCGTCAATGAGACGGGAGGCAGCCTCTTCTATAACCGCAACGATGTGGATAACGAAATGAAGCGGTCACAGGAGCTAGGCTCCATGTATTACACGCTGACGTATCAGCCGCATGATGGCGAATCGAATGGCAAGTTCAGGCGGATCAGGGTAGCTTTGCGCGATACAAGCATGCGGGTTGTAACCAAGGCTGGCTACTTCGCACCGGATGAGAATGCGCCGACTGATCCGAGGGCGCAATTGATCTCGAATCTTAGCGGCGCGGTTCGATCGATTATTCCTTTTGCGGCTCTCGATATAAGGATGGGGAATGTCGTGCGGCATCCTGATTCTCAAGCGGCAGAGTTTACGGTGATGCTGGGTTCGAGGAATTTTAACTGGCAAACGACAGAGGATGGACGGAGCACGGCAAGGCTGATTTTGGCGGCCGCGAGTTTGTCAAAGAACAAAGACATTCTTGCGTGGAGAATGGAAGAACTCACGCTGACGATGGCTACGCAGGACAGAGCCCGGCTGGACAACCAGGAGCGGCATCTGACGATTTCGCTTAGGGTTCCGCGGAAGACGCAGACGGTTCGTGTTGCGATTGGAACGGAAGATGGAGGGCGAATCGGCGCGACGGAAATAGATCGCAAGAGCATCGATGCCGCGCCTGCAATGCCGACGCCTCAGCCTAAGTTAAGTTTGCAGCGGCCTGGGGCTATGTGAAGATTACGTTTGCATAAGGCCGACGCGGAGTTTTTATTTGCGCTTGGCCTGGCGAATGCGGCGTAACTCTTCGAGGCGTTGCGCTAACTGCTTCTCGCGGCCTTCCTGCGTGGGTTCGAAGTAGCGGCGGCCCGTTAACGATGGAGGCAGGCAATCCATGTCGGCTACTTTGCCTTCTTCATCATGCGCGTAGCGGTAGCCTTTGCCGTAATCCAACTCTTTCATCAGCTTGGTTGGAGCGTTGCGGAGATGCAGCGGAACTGGCTCTTGGCGAGTGGCTTGGATGTCCTGCTGCACGGCTGCGTAGGCCACGTATACGGAGTTGGATTTGGGGGCCATCGCGAGATAGACGACTGCCTCGGCGAGGGCCAGATCTCCTTCCGGGGAGCCGAGAAACTCCATTGTTTGCCGTGCGCTCAGGCAGAGATTGAGTGCCTCGGGAGCCGCGAGTCCGATATCTTCAACCGCCATGCGGATCACGCGGCGGGCGAGGTACATGGGGTCTTCGCCGGAAGCAAACATGCGTCCGAGCCAGTAGAGCGCGGCGTCGGGGTCGCTGTTGCGAACGCTCTTATGCAGGGCGGAGATGAGGTTGTAGTGTTCTTCGCCGGACTTGTCATAGATGAGGACGCGCTGTTGGAGAGCTTCTTCGGCGATGGCGCGATTGATGTGGCCGTGCTTTCTCTGAGGAGCGCGGTCGGCGGCCAGCTGCGCGGAGATTTCGAGGGCGTTGTAGGCATTGCGGCAGTCTCCGCTGGAGTAGCCTGCGAGCATTTCGAGGGCGTCTTCATCGGCGGTGAGTTCGAGGTTGCCGAGGCCGCGTTCGCGGTCTGCGAGGGCGCTGCGCAGGAGGCCGATGATCTGCTCTTCAGTGAGAGCTTTGAGCACATAGACGCGGCAGCGGGAGAGCAGCGCGGAGATGACTTCAAACGACGGATTCTCAGTGGTGGCACCGATGAGGCGGATGGTGCCGCGCTCGACGTAGGGCAGAAATGCGTCCTGCTGGGCCTTGTTGAAGCGATGGATTTCGTCGACGAAGAGGATGGTCCGCGAGCCCATCTGCGAGGCTTGCTCACTGGCAGCCATAACCTGCTTGATCTCCTTGATGCCGGAGAGGACGGCGGAGAATTCGAGGAAGCTGGCCTGGGTGGTTTCGGCGATGATCTTGGCGAGGCTGGTCTTGCCGACGCCGGGTGGTCCCCAGAAGATCATGGAGGCGGGGTCGTCGTGCTCGATTTGAACGCGCAGGGGCTTGCCGGGGCCGATGAGATGTTCCTGCCCGGCGTACTCGGAGAGATTGCGAGGGCGCATGCGTTCGGCGAGCGGAGCGTTGCGGATGCGGCGCGCTTCGGATTGCGGCGTGGATGGCTGGTCGAAGAGGTCCATTTTATCTAGCTTGTCCATCTTCATGCTTCATGCTTTGATTCGCTTCATACTTTGATTCGATGCTGTAGATTCCGCTGGCGGGCTGCTTCGTAGAGCAGGATGCTGGCGGCGACGGCTGCGTTGAGGCTTTCGACCGGGCCGGGGCAGGGAATCGTGATGCGGGCATCCGCTTCAGCGGCGATCTCGGCGGACAGGCCGTTGCCTTCGGAGCCGATGAGAAATGCTATCGGGCCGGTGAGGTCGGCCTGGTCGAGCGGTGTTGCCTGGTGGGCCATTGCGGCGAAAGTCTGCACATTTGATTGTCGCATTTTCGCCAGGTATTCGCCTAGAGGCGCCGTCAATAAAGGCAAGCGGAAGACGCTGCCGGCGGAGGCACGAACGGCTTTTGCGTTCCAATGGCTGACGGTTCCGGGCAGGCTGATCGCGCCGGTTGCTCCGAAGGCTTCGGCGGAGCGCAGGATGGTGCCGAGGTTGCCGGGGTCCTGCACTCCGGCGAGGACGATGAGGAGCGCGCGCGGGGTGAGCAACTGTTGCCAGTTCCAGGTGGGGCGGCGGACGAGGGCTGCGATGGGCTGGGGTGTTTCGGTGGAGACGGCGGAGGCGAGGACTTCAGCGGGCAGTGCGAGGATCTCGATGGAGCCTGCGATTTCCAGTTCGTCCAACAAGGCTTCGTGGCCCTGGGCGATGAAGATTGTTTCGATAGCGATGTTGCTGCGAATTGCTTCCGCGAGCAGGTTGACGCCTTCGATTGCGACTGCTTCCGCATCGGTTCGTGCGGGGCGCAGGAGTGCTGAGCGCAGTTCCTTTACGCGGGTGTTCTGCTTGCTCTGTACAATACGAATAGCCATATGCAGGGTGTTTGTCAGTACCTAGGCGATTGTAGCCTTTTGATTTAAGGCGTCCAACCGCTTGTTTGCGCAGATGCCGCGCGAAACCTATCCGGGCAAAAGCGATCAGCTTTCAAGGCTCTGACGGGATATATTGGCGGCATGTGGCAACAGGGTATAGTAACCGGGTATAGTACCGAGAACAGCACAGACATTGGAGCCGAATTCGAGGCAACGGTGTCGCCTGATGTCAGGGTTCCAGCGGCCGGGAACGCCAGTGTATGCAAGTTGATTTTCGCCAATTCAGGGAACCGAGGTAGACCTACTTGTCCGCGGAGATTTTGCGCGTCCATCCGGACGAACCACAACCCGATCGTATTGAATATGTCGTCGCCTGCATTCGCAAGGGCGACGTTGTGGCGCTGCCGACGGATACATTTTACGGGCTGGCTGTCGATCCGGTGAACCTGTATGCTGTGGAGCAGATTTATCAGATCAAGTCGCGGCAGAAGCATAAGCCGCTTTCGCTGCTGATCTCCTCTGTAGCCCAAGCCTACGAATTGGCTCGCGATATCGACGACCGATTCGACAAACTGGCAGAGCGTTTCTGGCCGGGGCCACTGACGATTATTGTGCGTGCGGGCAGCAAGCTGCCGTTGCGCTCGACTGCGAATACGGGCAACGTGGCGTTGCGTGTTCCGGATGCGGCTATTGCGCGGGCAGTGGTGGATTGCCTGGGGCTGCCGATTACGGCGACGTCGGCCAATTTGCATAATGCGAGTGAATGCTCACATGCGGCATGTGTGCGCGACCAGATTGGCGACCGTATTCCACTGATCGTCGATGGAGGACCGTCGGGTCATGCTGTGCCGACTACCATCGTTGATCTTTCAGACAGTAACGGAAACTGGAATGTCCTGCGCGAAGGCGCAATCCCCACGCACGAAATTGTGATGGCACTACAAAGATAGATGAACGATTCTGTAAGACCTACTGAGCGCCGGGGTGGTTGGGCTGCTTCTGCGGTTCGGTTTCTGCTGGGATTTTTGTTTCTTGTTGCCCTGCTTACAGCGCTGGGCTGGTGCATCTGGGTTTATGTGCAGATCGAGCGCTTTGCTTACGAAGATGAAGCTGCTCCGGCGGATATAATCTGCGTGTTTGGCGCGGCAGAGTACGATGGGCGTCCTTCGCCTGTGTTGAAGGCACGATTGGATCATGCGCTGGCTCTTTATGAGCATCACATCGCGCCTGTCATTCTCACGCTGGGCGGCAGTGCTCCGGGAGACAAGTTCTCCGAGGGGCAGGTTGGTCAGGCGTATCTGATGGCCAACGGAGTGCCGGAGAAAGCTATCATCGCCGAGACGCAGAGTCGTTCGACGGAAGAGCAGGCTCGGCGCATCGTGGTGATTGCGCGAACCAATGGCTATCATCGCATCGTGATTGTCAGCGATCCTACGCACCTGTTTCGTATTCGCGAGATATGCGCCGCCGCTGGTTTGCCGGTGATGACTTCGCCGAGGCCGCAGGTGGCAGCGGTGGGCAGTTCGTCGGAATGGCAACAGGTCTGGCATGAGATCGTGACGTACTCGGTCTGGCGCATGCATCTGGATTAAAGCATTTGGATAAGAGCGCGGGAATGATACCCTGCACGCTATGAAACCTCTCCGCATCTTGATGGCATTGATTTTTGCTGCAGCGTCTCTTCCTGTCTTCGCGCAATCCTTCACTGTAAGTATTCCCCGGGATCGCAGCGCAAAGCCGCTCGATGGGCGACTGCTTTTGGTGCTTTCGTCTGATCCTTCAGCGGAACCGCGTATGCAGATCGACGATACTCCGCAGACGCAGATGATCTTTGGAGTGAATGTGGATGGGCTTGCCCCGGGAGCTTCGGCGACTATCGATGCGGGTGCATTTGGTTATCCGGTGCGTAGCCTGAAGGATGTGCCTGCGGGCGAATATACAGTGCAGGCGGTGCTGAATCTTTATGAGACATTTCATCGTTCGGATGGATCGACGGTGAAGCTACACATGGATCGGGGTGAGGGGCAGCATTGGAACCTCACTCCCGGCAATCTTTACAGCAAGCCGCAAAAGATTACGATCAAGCCGGGCGGTACGCCGATAGCGTTGTCACTCACGGAAGAGATTCCACCGATCCCTGAAGCGAAAGATACAAAGTACATTCGCCATATCAAGATTCAGAGCGCGTTGCTGACGAAGTTCTGGGGACGTCCGATGTTTCTCTCAGCGATTGTGCTGGTGCCCGAAGGGTTTGATGAGCATCCGAATGCGCGTTTTCCGGAGATGGTGTTTGAAGATCATTTCGCGGATGAATTTGGAGATCTCAGAACGACTCCGCCAGACTCAAATCTGAAGCCGGATTATAGTGAGCGCTTTCATATTGCGGGCTATAACCGCATTCAACAGGAAGAAGCGTACAAGACATATCAGCAATGGATCAGCGCCAGATATCCACGCTTTCTGGTGATCAAGATTCAACATGCCAATCCTTACTACGATGATTCGTACGCAGTGAACTCGGCTAATCTCGGACCGTATGGAGATGCGATTGAGTCTGAGTTGATGCCTGCTCTTGAGAAGCAGTTTCACGGCATCGGGCAGGGTTGGGCGCGATTTTTATATGGAGGGTCGACGGGCGGATGGGAGTCGCTGGCGGTGCAGGTTTTTTATCCGACGCATTACAACGGAGCTTTTGTAGCCTGCCCTGACCCAGTGGATTTTCATGCGTTCACGAATATCGATCTCTATAACGACAAGAACGCGTTTTATATCGAGGGCGCGCATAAACGCGTGTTGCAGCCATCGATGCGGGACTATCTCGGACATACGACTTCAACGACGCGGGATAACAATGCGTATGAACTTGCGTTGGGCGATCATGGCAGATCGGGAGAACAGTTCGATATCTGGCAGGCTGTTTATTCGCCGGAAGGATCAGATGGTTATCCGCTGCAAATCTTCAATAAAGAGACGGGGGAAATCGATCACAAAGTAGCTGCGTATTGGCATGATCACTACGATCTGGACGCGATTCTGGCGCGGGATTGGGAGACGCTTGGACCACAACTGCGAGGCAAGATTCACCTCTATGTCGGCAGTGATGACACGTACTTTTTGAATGACGCGGTTTATCGCATGGAGGATTTTCTCAAGAGCACAACGAATCCTCCATACGAGGGTGAGGTTGCGTATGGATCCCGTGCAGAGCATTGCTGGAACGGCGATCCTGCGCTGCCTAACTATCTTTCGCGCCTGCATTACAACACGATGTATCTGCCGAAGATACTGGATCGCATTGCGAAAACTGCGCCTGCCGGGGCGGACCTCACCAGCTGGCGTTATTAGCGCAGTAGCCTGTAACCAGGCTATTGCACATACTTCAATGTGTACGCCGTTGTTGGATCGATCTGCTTCCTGATCACGCCGAGCTGCGTGAGTTGCGTATTGGTTGCTGCCCACCGAGCGGCGTTCATCTTGCCGATTTCGGAGCCGGATGGATCTGCGCCTGTGATGAAACTGCCATCCTTGAGCGCCTGTATGGTGTACTGCATCTGTTCCGGATTTTGTGCAGGATTCATTTTGAGGATGAGCGCGTTGGCAGGTGCGGGGTCGCGCATGTACTCCTGCCATCCCTTTATGGATGCGCGTACGAATTTAGCGACGACATCGGGATGTTGCGCAAGATAATCGTTTCGCGTGAAGAAGACGCGATAAGGATCATAGCCCGCGCCACTGATGAGCATGGTGCGAAAATCGCCGCCTGCTTTGCCGACGAAGTACGGTTCGCTGGTGACGAAGATCTGTTGGATGTAATTGGGGTCCTGCAGAAAGTTTGCGATGGAGTGTGTGGCAGGCGTTTCGCGAACATCTTTCAGATGGTATTTGCTCACGATGAATTTGAACCAGGTCGCGCCGGGCTGGGCTGCGACGGTGTGGCCTTCGAGTCCGGCGAAATCGCGAACAAGTGAGTTCTTATGCACCATCACTGCCTGCGGATCGTGTTGCATGGTTGCACCGATGGCCATGAGCGGCAGGCCGTTCGATACAGCTTCGAGAATCTGGTCACTGGCTCCAAGGCCAAACTCTGCGCCACCACTTGATACCACCTGCAATCCGCTGGTGTACTGGCCTAACGGAAGTATGGTTACATCGAGCCCCTCGGCCTGGTAATAGCCCTTGGCCACTGCGGTGAAATAGCCACCCTGCTCGGGCTGTGGATACCAGTCGGCCTGCAGGCGCACCGGGATCAAGCCGCTGTTGTTTGCAGGAGCATTGTTATTGTGGCAGCCGGTAAGCAGGGCCAAAGATGCCGCCATTGTTGCAGCAAGTGTGCTGGACCATCGCAAAAAGTTTTGCTTCATCCGCCGCTCCTTCATAAGTCGCATCAGCATGAGTTCTATCAAGGCCTGGTTGGCGTTTAGAAATCTGCCGCTTGTCTCCAGACGTTACCACGCGAGACTTTGTAGATGGAGCATAAATTTAAAAATCAAATTGCGGCTCGCCGCGCTCCGAGTTGTGCTGCGACGGTCAACAGCCTTGCATCGTCCTCATGCGCGGCGACGAGTTGCACGCCACCCGCTTTTACTTTTGCAGTGTCGTGTCCAGAGGCAAAACAGGGAACTGTAACTGTAGGCATTCCCGATAAGCTGGCGGGCGTGGTGTAACGCAGCAGACGTGTGCGCGTCTGACTATGATCCGCACCGGCGACGAGCCGTGTGACGGGTGCGGCGGGCATCAGCAGCAATTCATGTTTGGCGAGTAATGCGTCCATGCGATCGCGAAAGGCCGCGTGGCGCATTCGCAGGGCAGCTATATCCTGGTCGCCGAGGCTTGCGCCCCATTGCAGGCGCTCGCGGATGGAAGGCATGAATGCAGCGTAGTTCCCACGATGAATCGTTGCTGCTTCGGATGCTTGAATCGCGGCAAAGATTTCGAGCGAGTCGCTCCACCAGTCAATGTCAACCGTTGTTGCAGTCAGCCCTAGTTCTTCCAATTCTCGAGTGGTTGCTTTGAGGCTGGCAACAACAGCGGCTTCGCAATCGTGAAGGAAAGAGTTACTGATGACCGCAAAGTTTTTCGGGAGTGTCAGCTTGCTGGCGTCGGTCGAACCAAAGATGGAGCCGAGCAGTGGGCCATCTTCAAGATCATGAAAAAGCCAGCCCAGTGTGTCGAAAGATTGGGCGAGATGAGCAGCACCACGCCAGTCTCCGCGCCCCAGCGAAGCGCGATAGCCAGCGAGCCCACACAGAGCCGAGGGCACACGCACGGAGCCGCCTGTATCGGTGCCGATGGAGGCCAACGCTGATCCTTCCATTACGCTGGCAGCCGCGCCGCTGGAGGAGCCGCCGGTGAGCGCGCCTGCGTCGCCGGGTTGCAGGCAGTCGCCGAACTCTGCATTCTCGCCTGTGATTCCGTAGGCGAGCGGATGCAGGTGTGTCTTGCCGATAATGATTGCGCCAGCGGAACGCAATTGCTCTACGAGCCAGGAATCATGCGTAGCGATGCCATGCAGTTCGCGATAAAAGTTAGTGCCACAAGTTGTGGGAGAGCCTGCGAGATCGAAGCAATCCTTGACCGAGATAGGAACGCCCCAGAGGCTGGGTCTTGCATCGCCGAATAGACCAGGCTTAGCGCACATGCCATGCTCAGCGTACGCGGCGCTGGAAATACGATCCGTTTCTTTCAGCGTCCACGCTGCATCTTGCCATAGATAGGTATTGTGGCTGGGATTGCCGTTGGAGAGGGCCAAGGACGATTGCGTGTTTGCCTGTATCTCTGCACTGGGGTTAGCCGCTGAAGCCAGAGTTGCACGCAAGGAACGAACGAAATTTTGTTTCAGGCCCATGCTCGCATTGTAATAAGTCGAAATCGATTGTTGTACTAACTCGAAATTTGCTTGATTGAATTTGTGGCCTTCCATGCTAATTTCGAGTATGGGTGTCAGTACAGCAGTATCCCGCCGGCGCAACGGCGCTTCGCTATCTGCTTTCGATGAACAGTCCATGGCTTCGCTCGTTGCGTTTACCGCGCGCTCGCTGGAGACAGAACGCCCGGTGCCGTTTGGCTCTTCGATTGTGCATACGCGTACTGGAGAAGTTCTACTGCGCGCGTTGAATGCCGTAGCTCGTGAGTTCGATCCGAGTTCTCACGCCGAGGTACGGGCGATTCGCCTGGCTACCAAGCGGCTCAAGAACATCTCCCTGGCGGGTTATACGCTTTACACCACGTGCGAGCCCTGCCCGATGTGTATGAGCACCGCGCTATGGGCTGGCCTGGATCGTGTCGTTTACGGCGCGACAATTGCGGACGCCAGCCGTCACTGCGGGCAGATTCATATTCCCGCGATTGAGATTGTTGGACGCAGCGATATGCAATGCAAAGTGGAGGGCCCGGTGCTTCGCGAGCAATGCTATGCCCTGTTCACCCATCCAAATATGCTGCGGGCTTTTCGTTTATGGTCTACGCGAAAACGCAAATAGGAGACGAGCGTTTTATGTCTGTATCTCTCGCATCGGAACTCTCGACTCTTGTTGCTGACCCTGCACGTGTTATCACTGCGCCTGCGATTGTTGAGCGGCTGTCGAAGGATTTTTATTGGTACTCGCCGATACTCAAACGTCAGTTGGAAAGTAAGTTGGGAGACATTGTTGTTCAACCGGTGAATGTAGATGAAGTGCTCGCGGTTGTACGTTATGCGGGGCAGCATGCGGTGCCCGTCACAGTGCGCGGTGCGGGGACAGGGAACTACGGTCAGTGCATTCCACTGCATGGCGGCATCGTGCTCGATCTGGCTTTGATGGACAAGCTGGAGGAGATTACAGCGGATGGTGTTGCTGTATGTCAGCCTGGGTTGCGCCTCGCCACGATTGAAACAGAGGCGCGCAGGCAGGGGTGGGAGCTGCGCATGTATCCATCGACGATTGCCAAGGCATCGATTGGTGGATTTCTTGGTGGCGGTTCAGGTGGGATTGGATCGGTGGCGCATGGTGGTCTGCGGGACTTCGATACAGTGCGTGCTTTTGAAGTTGTGACGATGGAAGAAGAGCCGCGCGTGGTGTTGCATGAGGGCGGGGCGATACACGAGATTCTGCATTGCTGGGGAACGAACGGCATCCTCACTCGCATCTGGTTTGCGCTCACACCTGCAGTTGAGTGGACGCAGTTCACCGCGGCTTTTGATACTTACGATGCAGGCTTTTTATTCGCCAAGTCGATCGCTGAAAACAAGGATTGGACGAAGCGGCTGATGACTGTTTTTGAATGGCCGATACCTTCGTTCTTCGCACCAATCAAACATGTAGTTGCACAGGATAAGACGCTGGTGCTGATCATGATTGAGACAGGCCAGGTGGATGAACTTAGATCGGCGGCCGAGGCAGCACAAGGGTCCGTAACATTTACCGGTGCGTATATAGGTCCGCGTACGCAGCCGTTGCTCAGTGATTACACATGGAACCACACTACGCTGTGGGCGATGAAGGCCGATCCTGCGTGGACATATATTCAGGCTGGATTTTCGCCGGTGGATTGCATGGAACAATTTCGATTGCTGCGCGAGCGCTATGGCAGGGAGATTCTCTTTCATATCGAGTTTATGAAGAATGGCGAAGGCGTTATCATTCCCGGTGGTATTCCACTGGTGTACTTTACCGGAGAGCAGCGACTCAATGAGCTTATTGCTTACTGCCGTGAGATAGGCGTTTTTATTGCCAATCCGCATGTGAACTATGTTGAAGATGCAGGCCGATTTCGTTCGGATAATATTCAACTCAAGGCCAAGCAAAAGTACGATCCGCGAGGCTTGCTCAATCCAGGAAAGATGATCAGTTTTCAGCCTGAGGCGGTCGCTAAGTGAAGACATGGATTCCTGACGCGCGTAACTTTGCATATCTCACGTGGAAGCAAGTCGATGCGCTCCCGCGTGCATCTACCCTGTTGATTTTGCCCACGGCTGCGATTGAGCAGCATGGCTATCATCTTCCGCTTGCAACGGATACGCTGATCAATAATCTTCTGCTGGGCAAGGCGCTGGAGTTAGTTCCGGACGAGTTGCCTATCTATGCTTTGCCTCCGATTTGTTATGGCAAAAGCAATGAGCATATCGGGTATCCTGGCACGCTTTCTGTATCGGCCAGCACATTCATGGCGGTGATACGCGATATCGGTGCAAGTATCGCTGCTGGCGGATTCCAGAAGCTAGCGCTCTTCAATAGTCATGGCGGCAATACTTCGCTCGTGGATGTGATGGCGCGTGATCTTCGTGCTGAGTTTGGACTGCGTACGTTCTCTCTCTTCGGTTCGCCGGGAGCAAGCTTCGATACGGTCAGCGCGCAGGAACGGACCTATGGCTTTCATGCCGGTGAAATTGAAACTGCTTACCTGTTGTATGGTGCGCCTGAGTTGGTGCATACAGACAGTTACACGTCGAACTACATTGCGCGTGTCGATAAGCCGGAGGCGCTCAAACCGGAAGGTTCGAGTGCAAACTTTGCATGGTTGACGAGGGACATCGCGCCTAGCGGAGTAATGGGTGATCCGACACCAGCGACGGCCGAGAAGGGCGAGCAGTGGGTGAATGAGGCGGCTGCAGGCATCGCGGAGTTATTGATCGCGATGTATAACTTTGTTCCGAAGCATGGTGCCTGATCGATTGACACGGCTTGATTGACACGGCTCGATTGACACGGCGAATGGAGAGAACGTTGATTGATTGCGGCAATGGGATTCTCCTTGAGCGCGGTGTGCGTTGCGTACTTTCAGATGGTGTCACGCTTGTTTCCGATCACTATTATCCCTCTGACAGGAGCGATGGCCCGTGGCCAACGCTGCTGATGCGACAGCCTTATGGGCGCGATATCGCTTCGACTGTTGTTTACGCGCATCCAGTGTGGTTTGCGCGACATGGTTATCATGTCGTGATCCAGGATGTACGCGGACGCGGCGATTCCGATGGAGACTTCTATCCATTTCGCAATGAAGGGCGCGATGGTGCGGAGACTATTGCGTGGCTGCGTCTGCACACGGCATGCAATGGGCGCATTGGCATGTATGGGTTCTCGTATCAAGGGCTGACGCAACTACTTGCTGCTGTCGAAAATCCAGAGGGATTGCAGTGTATTGCGCCGCACATGACGGCAGCGGATCTATATCACGGCTGGTTCTATCATCAAGGGGCTTTGCGGCTTGCTTCGACATTGGGCTGGGGCATTCAAATGTTGCGTGAGGATGCGCGACGCCGTGGGCTGCGTGCAGCGAGCGATCGGCTTGAAAACGTATGGAGCAATGTGCGCGCGCAGGCAGCGTTTGTTCCTTACACGAAGCATCCGGCAATCGACGATGCTGAGCTTCCGAGCTATGTTCGTGATTGGATGTCTCATCGCGATGCCGATGCGGACGGTGCTATGTTTTGGAGCGAACTCGATATCAGTACACGCTCAAGCAGGATAGAGATTCCCGCGCTGCATATCTCGGGATGGTACGACACATATCTTGAGGGATCGATTGCGGGATATGTAGCGCTTAGAAAGAATGCGGGATCGCAGTTTGCACGCGAGCATCAGTACCTGTTGGCCGGGCCGTGGATACATATTCCGTGGGGTGATCGCGCTGCGGATCAGAATCTTGGAGCGGCTGCAAACTTCGATACAGATAGCTATCTTCTGCGCTGGTTCAATCACTGGTTGAAGGATTCGGATGAGTTCACGCATGAGCCTCGGATTCGTCATTTTGCGCTCGGTGAAAATGAATGGAAGAGTGCACAGGAATGGCCCGAAGCGGCGACCACCAACCTGTATTTGCACAGCGCAGGCAATGCGAATTCTCGCAAGGGCGATGGGCGTTTGAGCTTTGTCTCGCCTGAGGATGAGGAGCCGCGCGATATCTTTGTTTATGATCCTGAGGTTCCAGTGATGGCACCGGGTGGGCCGCAATCGCTGAGTGGTCCATTCGATCAGGCTGTGCTTGAGATGGGCAATAATCTTCTCGTGTATAACTCTGCGCCAGTGCACGATGCGGTGCATATCTTTGGTCGGCCAAGCGTCACAATCTATGCTGTAACATCGGCTGCAAGCGCAGACATCACGGCAAAGCTGGTGCGTGTTACGGCGTCGGGTCGAGCGGAGTTTATCTGCATTGGTGTGGCGCGTTCTTCGTGGCTCTTTCGAGATGAGGGATACGTTGCCGACCAGGTGCAGTGCTGGCTATTCACGCTGGAGCCTACCTCCGTTGTGATTGCGCCTGGGGAATCATTGCGGGTTGAGATAGCGAGTTCGGCATTTCCTCTTTATGACCGCAATCCATCGTCCGCTGCGGCTCCGCAGTTGGCAGATCATTGGAACTGGCAGCGATCCACACAGCAAATACTGCATACGAAAGAGCATCCGTCGGCACTGCATCTTCCTGTTGCGGGAGGTGCTGCGTGGTGAATTCGGATCGAAGCGTTAACGCTTCTGCAGCAATCTCTTCTGTATCGATTCCGGAGATTTTGCTTCAGCGAGTCAGCAAACAGTTTCGCAATGGGGCGGTGGCGCTGCAGGATGTTTCCATTCAGGTTGAGAAGAGCGAATTTGTCTCGCTGCTTGGGCCATCCGGGTGTGGCAAGTCAACTTTGCTGCGGCTGGTATCCGGGCTGTCGGCGGTGACGAGTGGCGCGGTGAGCGTGAATGGTATGACGCCGATGAATGCTCGTGAGCTGATGAGCTTTATCTTTCAGGATGCTACGTTATTGCCGTGGCGTACGGTAGAGCAGAATGTTGGCCTGGGCATGGAGTTGGAGCATGCTGCACGAGCGGCGCGTAAGGATAAAGTTGCGCAGATGCTGGAGCTGGTTGGATTAACGCATGTGGCGCAGCGGTATCCGCGGCAACTCTCCGGCGGTATGAAGATGCGTGTTTCGATTGCTCGCGCACTGGCTAGCCGACCGCGAATTCTACTGATGGATGAGCCCTTTGCCGCACTTGATGAGATGAGCCGCGATCGCCTCAATGAAGAATTGTTGCGGCTCTATCTGGAGCAGCAGTGGACGGTGCTGTTTGTGACGCACTCTGTGGCGGAGGCGGTTTTTCTCTCGACACAAATCGTTATTCTCGCGCCGCATCCGGGACGTGTGGCGCATCTTGTTCCAATTGATTTGCCCTGGCCGCGTACGGCGGAGATGCGGCTGTCCCATGCATACGAAGAGCAGGTGTCGCATGTGTCGCGATTGCTGCGCGGTGTGCGGTCTTTGGCGAGCAGGGATGCGGGAGAAGCTATCGTATGAGGCGCCATCTGTGGTTCGCTTTCAATAGCATTGTCGTGCTGATGGTTCTACTGGCTCTGTGGCAGATAGCCGTGCTGTGGCTGAAGATACCGGCTTATATGTTGCCTGGGCCTCTGGTTGTCGCGAAGGCTGTTGTCAGCCGTTTTCCTGCGTTGGTCAAATCATTGCTGCTCAGTACGGAGGCCGCGGCGTTGGGGCTTGTCTCCAGCATAGTGGTGGGTGTTGCGGTTTCGCTGGTTTTTGCGCAGTGGCAGTGGCTGCGGCGCCTGGTTTTTCCTTATACGATCCTGCTGCAAACGGTGCCGATTGTGGCGATTGCTCCGCTGATCATCATGTGGGCAGGGCCTGGCGTGTACTCAGTAGCGCTGATCGCGTTTATCATCTGCCTCGCGCCGATCATTGCGAATACAACCCAGGGACTGATCAGTGTGGAAGAGAACCTGATTCATCTCTTCCTGATGCACAAGGCGACACCTGCGCAGATTCTTTTCAAGTTGAGATTGCCTCACGCTTTGCCCAATCTTTTTGTGGGGATTCGTATCTCGGCAGGCATTGCTGTTACGGGCGCGATTATCGGGGAGTTGTTTGCAGGCTCCAGCCGTGTTGGTGAAGGAGGTCTTGGCTACTCCATTACGTATGCGAGCGCGCAGCTTGAAACGGACTATCTTTTTGCGCTGGTGTTTGCTGCCACGGTGCTTGGATTTACGTTCTTTTTTATAGGGATGTTTCTTGAGTGGTATTTCCTTCATAATTGGCATGAGTCCAGTCGTTCGAATGTTTCAGAATAAGCATGTTTGCATGCGTTGATAGGGATTAGTCGATGCTTCGAATGGAAACGGATACAGGTTGGTGGCTCATCACGCATCCCGACCATGCGCGTCTTGCCGGCGAATTTGCGCGTGCCTGGGGGAATTCGCGGTTTCGCAAGCCTGAGCCGCGTATGCAGGTGTTGCATGGCATTGCTACGCATGATGATGGATGGGTGGTGCGGGATCAGCATCCGTCTATCACCAGGCAGGGCAAGCCCTCTGCATTTTCGATAGAGCTGGTGGGGAAATATTCGGCCTTTGAGGAGATCGATCTCAGTGACTATCTGGCGGTGCGTGAGCGGGCGGTGAGGATTGTTGCAGCGAAGGATCCTTATGCCGGGCTGTTGATTGCCATGCATACGTACAACCTGTTGACGGATCACGCGGATCGCTCAACGATCGCTTCGGATCAGCTTCCTCTGCTCGATGAGTTTCTGGATAAGCAGCTTGTTTATCAGCAGGAGCTATTGGTCAGGATCGATTCCGATCCGGAATTAATCGAGCAGGAGAAGGACAGGCAGACGATAGAAGAGCACTTTCATCTGCTGCAGGCCTGCGATAATCTTTCGTTGCTGGCGTGTGTTGCGTATGCTTCTCCGGCTACCTTGTTACATCCGTTGCCGCTGAATGATGGCTCTGAATCTGGGGTTGCCGTGATCGCAATTGCGCCACGCAAGTTTCGTCTTGAGCCGTGGCCGTTTGCTGAAGAGTTATTGACGTTTAACTTTCCAGCGAGGCATGTGGAAGGGCTTATCTTTGCGAACTCCGCTGTTCTCGATGCGGCGTTTGCGGCTGCTCCGGTACAAATGTTGACTGTTACTTTATCCGCGTAGTTGAACGAGTAGTTGAAACGGGGTCTGATACGCGGGCGTATTGATTGCGAGATTGCGGCATACACAAAAGAGCGATCCCTTTGGGGGATCGCTCTTTTGTGCTTTGTTGTTGGTCCGATTAGAAGTCCAGTCGCAGGGACATCTGGATCTGGCGTGGGCTGCCAATGGTGTGAGTAACGATGCCCAGTCCCGACGGGCAGGCATAGAAGCTTGTGTTGGTTTGAGCGCCGGTCGAACAGCCGGTAGGCAATGGCGTTACGCCCGCTGTCGGGAATGCGCTGTAATCCTGGTTCTGGGATACTTCGTTTCCAGGAACATCGAAGCTGGTGGTGTTCGTGAGGTTGTAGACATCGAAGGTGAACCTCGCGCTGTACCGATCGTTGATTTTGGCAACCTTGATGAGCGAAGCGTCCGCGCGCTTTTGGAAAGCTTGACGGAAGATGTTGCGCTGGCCGGTGGTGAAGCCGGTTTCGAAGGGATCGGAGGTGGGGATAGCTCCGCCGAGACCACCGGCAGGCAAGAGAGGAAGCGTGAAGCAGGCGGGATTCAGAGCGGGCTTTCCACCGAACGGCGTCCATGCGCCGGAGGCTCCGGTCTTCGCGCTCTTCGCCGTGCATCCCTTGGCAAGGGGGACGATGGGGTTGGTGATACCGTCCGCGGTCGAGTAGTAGATGCTGCCAACGGCGCCGGAGAAGTCGATGATGCTGTAGGGCTGACCGCTCTGCAGTACGGTGAGTCCGACGAGCGACCAGCCATTGATGATTTTGCCTTCGAGCGAGTGCTTTGTGGCGAAGTCAGGAAGGCGGAAGACGTAGTTGAAGTTGATGACATGGGTGCGATCGAAGTCGGACGAACCATATCCGCTGCGCAGGTTGAGAGCGTTGTTGCCGTTGTAGAAGAGACCAAGGCCGCTCTGTTCGTCGAGGGCATGGGAGTACGTGTATGAGGCTCCGACCTGGATGCCGTGGCTCATGCGCTTTTCAACATGCGCCTGAAGTGCGTTGTAAGCATCGACACCAGCGGCGCGGTAGGAGATGGACTCAGCCGCGTAGCCCATGTAGGGAACGCGCAGATCGACGTTGCCGCCCTCATAGTTAGCCAGGTATCCGGTGCCATCCGGAAGGCTGGCGCCACCGACGTTGTAACCATAGCTGTACTTCTGCGCGTATGCGCCACCGGCAAGGGTTGGGCTGGTTGGCGAAGCGATATTCGGTTGGTTGAACGGTACGGGGATCACCTGGTGACGGCCCACGTTGCCGACATAGCCAAGTTCAATGGCCAGGTCGCTACGCGGTTGCCATTGAATGTCGAGGGTGTAGTTGATGGTGTAGGGCAGCTTGTTCTTGCGGTCATAGACACCGAGTGAGATCGGCTGTCCGTTGTTGATTACGCCGGCATCTCCTGAGCCAGTGTTCAAGATGCTGTAGGCGTTGGGAAGATACTTGCTGAGATCCGATGCCTTGGGATTGGATGGGGCGGGAAGTGGCGTGACACCGTAAGGATTCTCAAGGTTGCCGGTTTCTGCGGTGGGTGCAGAGGGAGGGCCACCGGGTGTTGCGGGCTGTCCGCCGCAGGTCGGAATGTAGCCCTCGTAAAAGGACTGGGTTGCGGTGGGGCAACTTGTGACATTGACAAAGGGGAGCTGCTGGTTGACGCCAAATGGGCCGCCGGTGACGGTGCCGATCGCGTATCCGGGCGAGAAGTAGCTGAACAGTTCACCGCGGTCGTAGTACATGCCTATGCCGGTGCGAATGACCACCTTGTCATGCAGGAATGCGGGTTGCCATGCTGCTCCGACGCGTGGAGCGATGCCCCATTGGCGACCGGTAAGAGTGGTATCGCTTACGCCTGCGGTGCCGTTGGCATTGTTTCCGGCGATGATCAGGCCGGGGTTTTCGATGGTGTCTGAGCTGACGTTATAGCAATAGGCATTCGGGTCGGTGGTGCTGCAGCTCGTGGGATTGGGGTTGGCATCGAAGTTGAAGAGACGTCCGTATTTTTCAGTGAGGCCCGCGTCCCAGTCATAGCGCAGTCCTGCAGTGAATGAAAGTGTCGGAGTGAACTGATATTTGTCCTGCACATAGGTTCCAAGCTGGTTGGCGCGATAGTAGCGGCTGGCATCGCCCTGCAGGTAAGAGCTGACATAAAAGCCGGTGGCCGAACTGCCTGGCGTGACGTAGCCCTGGATCATCTGGCTGAAATCGTCAGTAGCAACTGTGCCGGTGCCGGTGCGCTTGTCGATGGTATTGAGTTGTGTGTAGCTGTAGTTGGCGCCGAAGCTGAGGGTGTGATGTCCGAGCGTCCAGATGGCATTGCCGGAAGGCGCGATGCGGTTTTGGAAGACGCCGGTATTGGGTGCTTGGCCCTCGGCATTCGGGCCGATATTGAGCACTGCGGAAGAAAGACCGGAGGGCTGATAGTCGCCGAGAACGTTATATACGGAGACACCGGGGAAATACTTCGATCCGAATACGTTGATCGACCCTGTGCCTGCCGAACCGCCGGGAATGGAATCGGGACCGAAAGCCTGTTCGTTGCCAGCCCAGTTCTTTTCACGCAGAAAGCCGAGAGTCTGGGTGGTGCTGAGATTCGATTTGATCGTGTACGTGTTGGTGATAGAGAAGACCTGCGCACCGGAATCGAGGTGCTCGGTAAAGCCGGGAACGCTGGAATAGGAATAGGGCGAAAGTGTTGGATCGTGCTGGTAATAGTACTTGAGAGAAAGAGTGTCCTTGGCGGTGGCGTTGTAGTCGACGTCGGCTACGCCAAGGTCGGCGGTGAAGCGGCCGGTGCCTGGGATGAATGCGTTGTCGATGTGAGCGGCAGTAGGGGGAACTCCGTTGCGAGAGTCGTTGGGGATAAGCCACTTGCCTGGTTCGCCTGGGAGTGAAGGTGAGTTGAACAAGGCGAGAGCGGTATGGTCGATCTGGCCCGCGATGATTGGAGTGCAGCCGAAGTTTGCCTGATCCGAGGCCGTGCAAAAAGAGTTATTGGTGACATTCGCCAAAGCTGAGGCGGAGCGGTCATCGGTCAGGCCGACAGGAACGTCGAGGAGCGAGTCGCCGATCTCCTGATCCGAGACGTGCAGGTGCTGATAGCCGAGGAAGGCGAAGAGCTTATCTTTGATGATTGGTCCGCCAACTGTTCCGCCAGCAATGTAGCGATGTAACTGGGGGACTTTATTGTTATCCGGAATGTTGGGGTCTTGATTGAAGAAGAAGGGGGCAGCGTTGATCCAACTGGTGCCACGATGAACGTATGCGTTGCCGTGCAGTTGATTGGTGCCAGAAGAGGTGCTGAGATCGATATGTGCGCCGGAGGTAGAGCCCTGTGTAGCGTCATACATGGAAGCGTTGACGCGGACTTCCTCGATCGTCTCAGGGGCAGGCGTCGGGATTGCGTTGCCGATGGACAGATAAACCGAGGCGGCGGATGGGATGACGCCACCCGCGCCCGTGCTGCTGGAGACGCCGGTGCTGTTGATGACGCGGGCCGAGCCTACCTGGCTGGTGCTCTTGCCATTAAAGAGGTTGCTGGCATCGACTCCGTTCAGCGAGAAGCTGTTGCTGGTGTCGCGTTGTCCGTTGGCCCAGATTGGCTGGTTGCCAAGTCCGGAATTCGCGCCTGTGCCGCCGGGAAGTTCCGCACTGACGCCGGTCGACAGGATGGCGAGGCCGGTGAAGCTGCCGGTTGGCAGAGGTGCTGATTCAATCTGCGATTTTTCAAGAACGTAACCGTTGGTTGTATCGACGGCATTCAACAGTGGAGACGCTTCAACTGTGACCGTCTCGCCTTTTGCATTTCCAACCTTGAGGCTGGCGTTCAAGCTTACGGTGCGATCTGCCTGTATGGTGATGTGAGGTGTTTTCTGCACTTCGAAACCATCGGCGGTATAAGTCAGGGTATAACTTCCGATAGGTAGATTGACGATGAGATACTCACCGGAGCCATTGGATTTTACGGTGCGCGTCAGGCCTGTTTGTTCCCCTAAGACTGTTACGGCGGCATTTGGAATTACGCCGCCTGAGCCGTCTGTAACCTGGCCGGTAATGCTGCCGAGAGTCTGCTGAGCCAGCGTAGGGACAACACAGAGCACTGCGACTGCCGAGAGTACCAGCAACCGGAAAAACGACGAAATATTTTTCATGGATGGTATCAATTGCAGGCCTCACAAAATAGGAATTTCCCACAGATCCTGAAGCACGCTTCAAAACCGTCTGTTTAGTTCAGAACCTGCTGTTGCGGCAGGTTCAAAAAAGAAGGAATGGGCTGGTGAGCAATGCTTGTTTGGTGAATCGCTTGTGAAAATTCTTCGGGGTTATCAATACAATAACCCACCCGGAAAGAAAATCAATGGAAAATTTATCTAATTGCGTTGCCAATTGTGCGCCTAATGTGAGAATTCTTCCGCGTGTCCCGAGGCAGGACACACCTTTATTTATGGTGTGATCGTAGTGACAGGTAAAAGCGAGACATGGGCCGAAACTATCCGCCAGCCTTGAGCGAAACGCACCCAGACCTGGCTTTGTCTGCCGCGAGTCAATTTATTCTCGGTTTCGCGTTCAAATTCGAGCGTTATGCTGCCGTAATCGTTGCCAAAACTCACAATCTCCAGGCGCTTTACGGTTCGCGCCAGGTTAGTTCCCGGGCGCGCTTTGCGAAATGCCTCCAACTCCGCATCGCCGTATAGATTCTCGGTTACACCAAAGCGCATCGCATGAGGCGAAGCCCAGAACATGGCGACAAGTGTATCCACGTCATTCGTTACCAGCGCCTGTTCATACCGAGGATAGAGCGCGTGCAGCTCGGCTAATACTTCAGGACGATTGATGTCTTCCTGGAACAGGCTCATGGAATTTGTATCTCCATTATTCAAGGTTGTTATCGAAGCAACAGCTCATCCAGTCAATTGCGCGACACTTCTTCGAGTCAGGCTCCGGGGAAGAGCTCAATCTCTGGGGAAGAGTTCAATCGAAGGCAGGATCTGCTTACTGATTGCGCCGCTGACGGTGAACATAGGCTCATTTACTACCTGGCTGAGGCGTAGCTTGAGCGCCACACTGCATAGAAGATACGCGTGGATATCGCTGAAGCCCCAGCGGCTCATCAACAGATCAATCATGCGGCTGGTGGCGGCCCGAGCGGCGGCGGCAATATCTTCTCCTGACTCGACGACGACCCAGGCATCGCCGCGTGTATCCGATGCGACGGCTTCACTGGCCTCGACGATTGGGCCTGCGAGCGTCTGTTGCTTGTGCAGTTGAAAGCGTAGCGTTACATCGAGCGGGCATTCGATGCCGTTGATGCAGACTTCGCCATCGCCCTGCGCGGCGTGTCCGTCGCCGCAACTGAAAAGAGCACCCTTGTTGTAGACGGGCAGATAGAGCCTGGAACCGGCGCAGAGTTCGCGCACATCAAGATTGCCGCCAAAGCTGCCGGGCGGACGGGTACGGAATGTGCCGTCCTCTGCGCGAGCCACGCCCATCACTCCGAGAAATGGCCGCACCGGCAGCTTTGCAGGAGTCAGGGAGCTGGTTTCATCGCCATCCAGTTGCCAGTGAAAAAGGTATGGCGTACGGAAGCGCTCTTTTAGAAAGCCGAGGCCCTCGATGATGCTGGACCAACCCCAGCCGCGATGCTGCGTCGATAGAACATCAATTTGCAGCACATCCCCTGGCTCGGCGCCATCGATCCAGACAGGCCCGGTCAATGCGTGAATTTTGCTGCGATCAATCGCGAGAAACTCATCGGCTGTCATGCCGGGATGAACCTGGCCGCCGCTGGCATCTACGCATTCAAAGTGAACCTCGTCTCCGGGCATAATATGCAGCCGCGGTTCGAGTGTGCGGTCCCATACGGAATGTGTTGGTTCAGCGCTCAATGTATGCATGGTGTGCAAGCTCATCCGGCCTTGACTCGAACCGTCATTTGTATCTCTACCATTGCATTGCGAGGCAGCGCGTTTACGCCGACTGCTGCTCGTACATGCCTGCCTGCTTCTCCAAAGATCGCCACCAGTAAATCAGATGCCCCGTTAATGACAGCGGGAGAATCAGGAAATCCTGCTACGGCGTTTACGTAGCCATTCACCGAGATAATCTCTGCGATGGCGTCGAGTGAACCCAATTCGCGCTTAAGCACGGCGAGCTGAGTTAGAGCGCAGGCCCGGGCCGCAGCATAGGCATCTTCAATATTGCGGTCTGCGCCAACTGTTCCCGTCATTACTCCATCGGGTGAAGTAGATACGACACCGGCAAGATATACGATGTCCCCAACCCGCTTAGCCGACAGATAGTTTCCACCGGGAGCGGGCAGGGTTGGCAGATTCAAACCTGATTGCGCGAGCTGTTCTTCCCTTGTCATTTCAGTTGAATTTAGCACGTCTCGTATACCGCTTTGGAGGTCGCATCTTTTTTTCTTTTGACCTCACACTACTTCACGCTAGGATGAGCCATGTATTCTTCCTGCTTGCTTGCCTGGCTTGTAATACATCTATTCGCGGCTTTTATTCCATCGTCAAGGCCCGCGCCACTTCTATCTGATTCGGCTCACCCGCTTTTGCTGGTCTCGCGTACTTCGCCTGGAGATCTTGAGATAGGTGGAGAACTGAGTGGTCTTCCGGCTGGGACCTTACGCTATGTGCGCTACGAAGATCTCCTGAAGCTGCCGCAGGAAACTTACACGGTTTCTGATGATAATAACTTCAAGGGCCGAACCGAGATATCGGGTATAGCTCTTGCAACGCTTGCTAGTCTTTTCGGCAAGTCGTCGCATTCGGACCTTATCATGGCTATATGTTATGACAAGTACAGGTCTAACTATCCGAGTGACTATGTTACTACTCATCATCCCCTGCTGGTGCTCAAGATCAACGGGCAGGAACGCGATAAGTGGCCGCTCTCTATTTACGATGGCGAACTAGGTCCATACCTTATATCGCATCCAACCTTCACTCCATCTTTCAAAGTGCTTGCGCATAAGGATGAGGCGCAGGTTCCTTTTGGCGTGACGCGGTTGGAGTTCCGAACGGAGTCGGTTGTCTTTGGTGCGATTCGCCCAACCGGAAATTGGAGCAAGGATTCGCCGGTGTGGGAAGGATATGAGATCGCTCGCCAGGACTGTTATCGGTGCCATAACATGGGGAACGAAGGCGGCAAAATGGCTGAGCGTTCGTGGCTGATTCTAGCTGCATGGGCTGCAACGGACGCTCCGCAGTTTCAACACTATATCCATAATCCACGATCGGTTATGCCTGCGGCCAAGATGCCGTTACATCCGGAGTACGATGAGCGCACGCTGCAAGCACTGACCGAGTATTTCAAGACTTTTATGCCTGTAAGGAGCGATCGATGATTACACGCATTGCAAAGATTGTATTGATTGCTGCTGTTGCATTTTTTTATACGCTGGTTGTGCTGAATAACACTACGGATTTCGATTCAAACTACCAGTTTGTGCGGCATGTTTTATCGATGGATTCGACGTTCCCCGGCAATCACGGCATGTGGCGCGCGCTGTTGAATCCGGCATGGCATCTGGCTTTTTATTTTTCGATCATCGCCTGGGAGATCGTGACCATGATCCTGCTCTGGATCGGGGTGGTTGCTCTCGTGCGCGCAGTGCGCAGGCCGGTAGCTGATTTCTCAATGGCCAAGCGTATCTCGATCCTTGCTCTTACTCTTGGTATGTTGATGTGGCTGGTTGCGTTTCTTACGGTCGGAGCGGAGTGGTTTCTCATGTGGCAATCGCATTTGTGGAATGGACAGGAAGCAGCTATCCGCATGTTTATCGTTCTAGGTCTGATCCTGCTTATCGTTCTGCAACCAGATCACGAAATGCAGCCCTAACTCAACAAACCTTGACTTAATCCTGATGAACGCGTTCTGTATAACTCATGAGTTATGCAGAATGCCGGTCATGGATTGTCTTGCGCCGGACGACAAACAAGGTCATGCCCAGAGCCATGTAGCCGAGATAGACATAGGGAAACCAGACAGCCGCTCCATCCGGAACCGGATACACACTGCCTACACCTGCTCCGATCATCACCAGTATCGTGATCCAGCTTACGATAACGACGAGATGCGAATGTTGTCCCAGCGCTTTATGCGCGAAGGGCAGCGCGACTGCAACCAATGCGTACGCGGTCAGAAAACCGAAGACTGAAATAGATCCGAGCCAACCGTACATGTCTGTACCGGCTACACCGCGCAAGGCCAACCCCAAAGTGACTGCAAGCATAACAATGGATGTTAGGACGACGCCTGCGCCGGGTGTTCCGAACTTCTTATGTGTGCGGCCAAAGATATCGGGAATCAATCCACTGTGCGACATGCGCAGCAGTACGCGCGATGCTGCGGTGGTACATGCGAGAACGCAGGCAAACATGCTGACAAACGCGCCGATATCAATTGCTGTTCCAAGCGGCGAAACACCGGCCTTGCGTGCGAGCACATGCAGGGGGCTTGCTGAGTCGCTCAATTTTCCAGTCTCGCCGTGAAAGCCGAGCACTTCAGAATACGAACACAGGATGAGAAATATACCCGCCAGGATTGCGCATTGAATAACTACGCGCGGGATGGTTTTGAGTGGATCGCGCGCTTCTTCGCCCAGGGTGGTAGCACTCTCAAAACCGACGAAGCTGAAGATTGCGAGTACCACTGCCGGGCCGAGCGATGAGATGGTAACTCCTTTGAGCCGTAACTGGTCCAGGTCAAAGCGAACACCGTAGTGGCTAAGCAGCAGAATCAGCACGATTGCTATTAGGCTTACGGAGATAACTTCAATCCAGAGCATCATCTCTGCGGATAACTTCACGTCGCGATATGCGATTGCTCCTGTTCCTAAACATACAAAGGCCAGAGTTACAAATGCAGGAGGAACCGATGAGAAAAATTGCGTCATGAGCAGGTTACCGTAATATAAAGCGCCGCCTGCTACTGAGGCGCCAGTGGCTACATACGCTATCAGGAGCGCCCATGCGGCAACTGCTCCAAGCGATGGGCTCAGTGTGTCGGCGGTGTAGGCATAGAGCGATCCAGGGGAGGACGAGAGTCGCGCGAATCTGCTGACACAAAATCCGACCAGTAACATCGCCACTGTCGCCAGTAAGTAGACGAACCATGTGCCATTCCCGGCCAGCGCAAATACGAGTGGAATAGTCAGGGAAGGAGATGTCGAGGGCGCCATGGCAGATACGGATTGCGCTAAAGTTTCAAGTGGCGAAAGCACGCCTTTATGTAGCCCATAGCCTTTGTCTATACGGTTAACACCGTCTGCGTGATACACGTCTGCTGCTGTGCCTGTCTTCGCCACGCACTCTCCTGATTTAAAAGAATCGTCTGGATGCCTTAGTCTGCAGCTTTCCCTGTCAGGGGTCAAGCTCAAAGATCAACACTTGAAGATCAGCGCTCAATTACTGCTTCGATATAGCCATGCGGTTCGTCGATGGGCACAAAGACCTGGTTTGGATTGTTCTGACCGAAGCGACTTAGATCTACCAGAAGACAGTGCAGGTTCGGCATGGTCAGGGTAACGCGCGCTATCTCGGGAATAGCCTCAATCAAGTCTTTACCCATGTCGTAGAGAGTGTGCTGCACGCTAAGACTGTCGTGCTCGGCAAAGGTCTGGATGAGCGTTTCCAATGCGCGTGATCGACTTAGTTCATAACTGGCGGGCGGAGCGTCGTACTCCCAAGCGATGGTGGCTCGTGTTCCCAGGATACGATCTGTACTTTCGGGCAGTGTTGTCAGTTTGTCTTTGATGTATCCGGTAAATGCGGATTTGGTTGTCTTGAGAATCATGAGGCCATCTACGCCGGAAGTCACTTTTGGTTTTTCGCCGCGTAGCTGCTCGATCTTCGCTGTTTGCAATTCCGGGCCCGTCATCGTATACGTTGTGGCATGAGGCAGACCATTGATCAAGGCCTGCTTCCAGCTCTTTTCTTCGATCTCTACAGAGGCTTTCGTTACCTGAGAATTGTTGAGCAGGAGATAGTGGACGAGCTCGATGGCGAACTCCTCCAATGTTGCGGCTTGTGACTCGCGCGCCAGCCAGTAGACGGTATTCTTCATGGTGTCTGTCGGGAGAATCCTGCTGTTGTCTCCATCGGTGAAGGCGCTTTCGAAGTCTCCATGCAGCAGCACTTGCACGCTCCACTCCTTCATCGCGTGATGAGTCTCATGACGTACAACCTTCATGACGCGGACACGTGATTTTCCGTAGCGATTCTCGCCTAGATGAGCCATCGAATCTCCTAACTGCCTCGATAGGTTGTATAGCTGTTATCGCTCAACAGGAGCGGCAAATGATAGTGAGGCTGCCCGTCGATAAGGAAGGTGATGGATATCTCCGGGTAGATACTGCGACGGCCCTGAGTTTCGAAGTATTCGCCTATCAGAAAAGTCAGGCGATATACGCCGTCGCTGGCATCGGGGCACAGATCGCGGCAGCGGCCATCGGAGTCTGTTGCGCCTTCGCGGGCTGCAATCCAACCCGTGGGTGTTTGCTTTTCAAGACGCAAAGGAATGCCTGCGCCGGGTTTGCCTAGAACGGCATCGAGTATGTGCGTTGTGATGGCGCTCATGGTTGTAACCACTTTCTCAGGCGGATTTGCGTAATCTGCCGCTGCTGTTCCGCCGCTTCGCGCAGCTCTGCCTGGCGAGCGCCGGGGAGACGCCGGTTCAGAATTGCGAGCATCTCGTCGGCGCTTTTGCTCGAGGCGCATACGATGTATGTGAAGCCAAAACGCTCTTCGTAGCGCTGGTTTCCGGCGGCAAGCTCTTCAAGCACGCCTGATTGCGCTGTATTCACAGAGGATTGCTCCTGTTGCGACCAATGACTCGACTGGGCTGAAGCGTGAGGCGTTTTTCGATGGCCGATGCGTGGATGGGCGAGGAATGCTTCCATCCAATCCGTTTCCTCCATCTCGGCCCATACCTGGTCGGCTGCGGAATACAGGGCTTCTTCGTCGGCAAAAGGGCGGAGTGCGACGAGTTGCGCGGCCCACCGGTTTGCCGCGCAGCAACTCAGTAGATCGCCGGTCGCTTCTTGTGCGGATTTGCGGTTCCAGGCTGCAAGAATTGCGATCATGCTGCGGTCTCCCTGCTGCTTGATTCGCTGCTCGGACATGGCAGTTGGGCTTTGGATTAGGCGTTAGCATACACGGGCTGAGCGGTGGTTTCAAAGATATGTGTCGGGTTGCGGCTTGGTTCCTCCACGGATTCATTCTCAATACGTCTAACGTGAGGGTATTCTTTTGAAGAAGATGCGCGTTCAAATTCTCCCCTTCGGCGTTTTGAAAGACCTGCTTGGCCCCGCTTCCCGTGAGTTGACTCCAGGGGCGTCGGTAGCGGACCTGCTCGCTATTCTCGGGGTGGAGTTGCGTTCGCAGCCCCGTGCCGCCCAATTGCTTAGCCGAATTGCGGTGAGCGTGAATGCGGAGTATGCCAATGCCGGGCAGATTTTGAACGAAGGCGACGTGGTGGGCCTGCTGCCGCCGGTCTCGGGCGGGGCTGAAAGCGGTGCTGCACATGCTCCTGCGGTGATCACTTATCTCACCCACGAGGTTATCCGGACGCAGGAACTCACGACCGCGGCCGCGCAGGGAAGCGATGGCGCTGTGGTGACTTTCGACGGAATCGTGCGGGATAATACGCGTGGCCGCCAGGTGCTTTCACTGAATTACGAGGCTTATGAGGAGATGGCTTCGAGGCAGATGGCCGAGCTTGCCGCGCAGGCGATCGAGCGTTTTGGAGTGCGGCACGTCACGCTTGTGCATCGTCTCGGGCATCTGGAGATCGGCGAGAGCAGCGTACTGATTGTGGCTGCCGCGGCACATCGCGGGGCTGCCTTCGATGCCTGCCGATGGCTGATTGACACGCTCAAGAAGACGGTGCCGATCTGGAAAAAAGAGACGTTTGTCGATGGGGTTGTGTGGGCGGATGGCGAGCCGTTTCCCGATGAGCTTATGGCTCGAACCGGCGATGCGGCGGAGGCGGCGCAATGAGGCGCGTGACGCATCGTTTTCTATGTGCCAGCTTATTTGTGGATATCGGGGCGAGCCTGGTCCTATGGGCAGGCGTGCCGTTGCTGGCGCAGACGCCTGCGCCGGTAGATAATGCGCAGACTGCTGCGGATGCTCCGATGACGGTTCTGCACATGAACGTCAAGCTGGTGAATGTTTTTACCAATGTTACGGATGGGACCGGGGCGATTGTCGGGGGGCTGACCAAGGATGATTTTTCACTGAAGGAAGATGGTCGTGCGCAGCGGATCGCTGTTTTTGAGCGCCAGTCGGAGCTGCCGCTTAATCTGGTGCTGGCCATCGACACCAGTGGCAGTGTGCGCAAGGATCTGCCATTGGAGCAGGATGCCGCGCGACGGTTTGTCCATGTGCTGCTGCGTGGGCAGGATCAGATCAGCCTGCTGGAGTTTTCTACAGAGGTGCGCCAGGTTGTTGCCTTTACTAACCAGGCGAATCGCATCGATCGTGGCCTTTCAAGCCTGCGCGGAGGTCCGGCTACCGCTTTGTATGACGCGATTTATCTGGCTTCGCAGAGTCTCGCTCCCAGGCAGGGACGCAAAGTGCTTGTACTGGTGACCGATGGCGGCGATACGGCCAATACTGTCACCTATGCGCAGGCGCTTGAGCAGGCTTTGCGCGGCGAAGTGATGGTTTACAGCATTATCGATGTGCCCATTGAGGCGAGCGCCGGACGCGATACAGGCGGCGAACATGCCCTGATTACGCTTGCGGAGCAGACGGGCGGCAGGTATTTTTACGCCAGCGACGGGGGATTGGATAAGGCTTTCAACCAGGTTTCAGATGATCTGCGAACGCAGTATCTGCTGGCGTACTATCCGACGCACCAGCAGCCGGGCATGAACTTTCACCATATACAGGTCACGGTTCCGCGCGCTACTGCTGAATCGTTCAATATTCGCTATCGCACGGGCTATTATTCTGATCCGGGTGCTCAGTAGTAATTTTGTCTTTCTGGTTTGGAGTGGGAGAAGCAGATTCCCTTCGGGAATGACAGCCAGAAAGGCAACGGCAGCGGCTGAGAGCAGGAATAAAATTCTGAGCGCGGTGCAAAATTCAGAACTTGATGCAAAATTCAGAACTTCGATACTGTATGGAAACTGATCCAGTAATAATTTTGATTGCTATAAGCTAAATCTGTTATAGAACAACTATCCTTTCCCCGGCTGCGTCCCACTACAATAAAGGCTTATGAATCCTTCACCCTCCCATTTGCGCCGTTCGAGAACGCCCCCGCCGGGCGATACCGGACAAGAGGCGCTTTATCTCCGTTCCTTGAGCGATCGCCAGGTGAGCGTCAGCGTGCAACTACGCGATGGCGAAACCATCCAGGGCTGGATTGAATATTTCGATGATGGCATGATTCGAATCACGCGCGACGGGCACCCTAATCTCTTTATCTATAAACATCAGGTACGAACAATCACAGAAGTCACACGCAGGCCAGCCCGTAAGGATGCTGCCTCGAAGGGCAAAGCATGAGCAGCGAGACGCAGACACAGAAAAATCTGGTGGGCGAAAACGCACAATTTACCTGGATTCCCAAGGCGTCTGAACTTGCTTTAGAGGCCGGGGCGAAGCTGCGGGATTTCTTTGCCCAGGGAGTCAAAACAGAATATAAAGGCGACGTGGATCTGGTCACCGTCGCTGACCGCACGGTGGAAGCGTACCTGCGCGAGGCACTGCTGCTGGCTTTTCCTGATCACGGAGTCTATGGCGAAGAGGGAACGCGCGACCGGCTTGATTCGGAGTTTCGCTGGTACATTGATCCGCTCGACGGAACGACCAATTTTGCGCATGGTTTTCCGCACTTCTGCGTGTCGATGGGCCTTGAACACCGGCCGGCCGGCATTGCCGACGAGCATGATGGACCGATCGTTGCAGCGTTGATTTACGACCCCATGCTCGATGAACTTTTTGTCGCTGAGCGGGGCAAGGGCGCGTTTCTGAACGGTAAACCCATGCACGTTTCGCCTGTGCCGGTGCTGGGCGAGTCGCTGGTTGCAACTGGATTTCCAAGCCGCAAACGGCACGATAATCCGAACATTCACTTCTACCATGAGCTCACGCTTCGTTCGCATGGAGTGCGTCGCGCGGGCTCTGCTGCATTGGATCTCGCCTATGTCGCCTGCGGACGGCTGGAAGCTTTCTGGGAGTTCAATCTGAACCCCTGGGATACTGCTGCCGGTTTTCTGCTGGTGGAGGAAGCTGGTGGAATGGTCACCGGTTTCGATGGGGCTTATCGCCGCCTCGACAGCAACGAAGTACTGGCGTCGAATCAGCGAATTCACCAGGAATTGCTTGGCTTTTTCGCGGATCTCTTCGCTGGACGAAACCTCGCTCCGCTGCCGTCGCCAATGGACTATGCAGCCCGCCGCGCGGCGCTTGCTGCATCGGAGGCGACCGCAGGTTAACTTCGTATACGCGGTTTGTTTGCTGCCTTTCAGACCGTGATATGAGCACCCTCTACACTGCCAATCGCTCACCCTCTTGTGCTACTATGAGCGAGCAGAAACACCTTTGCGGAGAACTCACTTATGGCATACGTCATTGCAGAACCCTGTATCGGCACCAAGGACACCGCCTGTGTAGACGCGTGTCCCGTCGATTGTATCCACCCCAAAAAGGACGAAGGCGATCACGGTCCAGCCGATCAGCTCTTCATCGATCCAGTCGAGTGCATTGATTGCGGCGCCTGCGTACCGGCCTGCCCGGTATCGGCTATTTTCGCCCAGGACGACCTGCCGGAGAAGTGGGCTCACTTCACCGAGAAGAATGCCGAGCATTTCGGTCGGTAATTTTTCGCAGCAGAAACAGAAAGCTCGAAACGCGCATCCCGTTAGCTCGGGGTGCGCGTTTATATTTTGTGCGTAAGCCAACCGGGCGGTATGACTGCCGCGCATATTAGGCCAGCGTCATCCCCGCGGATTTCGCAGCCTGCTTCCCGGGCTGAGCAGGTAGCAAGATAATCCGCAAAGTAATGCGAAGATAGAAGTTGAATGACCTTGCTCGCCTCAGATGCCGTGGTGCTGCGTACCTGGCCGGTGAATGAATCGGATCTGATCGTCAGTTTTTTTACCCGTGACTACGGCAAGGTCAAAGGTGTTGCCAAGGCTGCCCTCAAGAGCCGCAAACGCTTTGGCGGCGCGTTGGAACCGATGACCCAGGCGCGCGCTTTTTTTGCTGAACGGCCTCGCCAGGAGCTTGTCCGCCTGGACCAGCTTGAGTTGCAGCGGTCGCCGCTCTCCATGCCGGTCGATTACACGAGGGCGGCCGTGCTCAGTTTTTATGCCGAGGTGCTGGAAGAGGCTCTGCCCGAGCACGATCCGCAGGAGACGGTCTTTCGCTTGCTGCTGGCGGTGCTTGAGCAGACATCCGTCGAGCAGCCGTGGATGCCGTTGACCTATTTTTCCCTCTGGATGACGCGCCTTATGGGCTGGCTGCCCGATCTTACCGCCTGCACGCTTTGCGGGGAGCGTTTCGTGGCGGGCGAGGCCAGCTTTCATCCGGGGGCGGATGGCTTGTTCTGCCCGTTGCACAGGCAGGGCAGCGGAGGGTTGCTTGTCGCGGATTCGTGGCTGCTGGCGCAGCGTATTCTGCGCACGCCGATCACCGCATTTGGAGAAGAACCGTGGCCGCGACGGAGAGCCCAGGACCTGCGCCGTTTCACGCTGCAGTCGCTCGAACGCCATCTCGAACGGCGGCTCCGGTCGGCAGAGGCAATCAGTCGAATCTAGCCGAATCGGGATAGATTGAGGCAAATTTGGAAAATAAACGTATGAGGTCGATGCGCGGATGGCTGGTTCGGGCCGGTGCCGTTAGAATTGGATAAGCTTTTTAGCCTGAGAGAGTCCTCTTGTCTTCTGTCCAAAGTATTGAAAGCACTCCTGCAGCCCTTGCGCAGACCCCACTGACGTTTCAGGAACTGCTGTTTCGTTTGCAGTCCTTCTGGGCCGCGCGTGGTTGCGTGCTCCAGCAGCCGTATGACGTTGAGGTAGGCGCGGGCACCATGTCGCCGGAAACATTTCTGCGCGTGCTCGGCCCCAAGCCGTACCGGGTGGGCTATGCGCAGCCTTCGCGCCGTCCTGCGGATGGTCGCTATGGAGAAAATCCCAATCGGCTGTTCAAGCACACGCAATTTCAGTTGATTTTGAAACCGCCACCGGCCAATGTGCAGGAGCTTTACCTGGAGTCGCTGGCGGCTATCGGAATCGATCTGAGCCGCCACGATCTCAAGTTTGAAGAAGACAACTGGGAGTGGCCGGCAGGTGGTGCATGGGGCGTTGGCTGGCAGGTGATGCTGGACGGGCTGGAGATTACGCAGTTCACCTACTTCCAGCAGTGCGGTGGGTTGGATCTCGATCCGATCACGGCTGAACTGACCTATGGCCTGGAGCGCATCGCCGCCTTTTTGCAGGATGTGGACTCGATCTACGACATCGTATGGGCGCGCGATCCGGAGACTGGCACGGCCGTTACGTATGGTGAAGTTCGCCTGGCGGAGGAGCTGCAGTTCTCTGTCTACAACTTTGAGTTCGCCGAAGTAGACAAGCTCTGGACGCACTTTAACCTCTACGAAGCCGAAGCGAAATCGCTGCTGGAGCAGGCCAACGCACTGCTGCAACAGGAAGACGCGGATGCCGATACGAAGCGTCGTTTCCCGCTGCTGGCGACTTACGAGCTGGCGCTGAAGTGTTCGCATCTCTTCAATCTGCTGGATGCTCGTGGCGCGATCTCAGTGACCGAGCGTGTCGGCGTGATTGCGCGCATTCGCACGTTGGCAGTCGGAGTGGCCAAGGCATACGCAGCGCAGCAGGCAAGCCTCAATTAAAGCCAAAGAACAGGCGTCAGGAAAGTAATTCGAGATGGCAGACTTTTTGTTTGAGATTGGGCTGGAAGAGGTTCCAGCCCGCATGATTGCCGCCGCTGAGGCTGAGTTGAGCCGCCGCGTCGAGCAGCTTCTTGTCCGTGAGCGGCTGCTTGCTGAGACGTATTCGGTGCAGAGCTTTTCTACGCCGCGCCGCCTGGCTGTGCTTGTCTCCGGCGTGCTGGCAGGGCAGGCAGATATCGAAGAGCAGCTCACCGGCCCATCGTGGAAGGTTGCGTTCAATAACGATGCGCCTACTCCGGCTGCGATTGCTTTTGCCAAAAAAGCAGGCGTCGAGATTTCAGCGCTCGAAAAAGTTACAACACCCAAGGGCGAGTATGTTGGCGCGACCGTAAGGCGCGCTGGCCGTCAGACTGCGGAGCTGCTGGCTGCTTCGCTTCCTGCAGAACTTACCAGCATTTACTGGCCCAAGAACATGTACTGGAGGCTCAACAAGCCAGAGCGTTTTGTGCGCCCGGTGCGGTGGCTGGTTGCACTGCTCGACGATGCGATTGTGCCCGTTGAATTTGGCGGAATCGCCGCAGGCAACAGCAGCCGCGGTCATCGCGTGCTGCATGGCGACGCTCCGGTGTTGATCGCCAGGCCAGCCGATTATCTTGAGACGCTGCACGCCGTCTATGTGAACGCAGATGTGGCAGCGCGGCGGCACACGATTCGCAAAGCGCTCGATCATGTCACACGAACGGTTCCCGGTGCGCGTTGGCGTGAGGATGAGGCGTTGATCGAGAGCGTCGTTCATCTCACGGAATGGCCTACGGTTTTGCTGGGCAGTTTTGAGCCTGAGTATCTCTCGCTGCCGGAGGAAGTTCTGGTTACGGTGATGCGTGACCATCAAAAGTATTTCGCTGTCGAAGATGCGGACGGCATGCTGGCTCCTCACTTCCTCACGGTGCTGAATACGCAGGTGGATGAGCAGGGTCGTGCGACGATTCGCCATGGCAATGAGCGCGTGCTGCGTTCGCGCTTTAAAGACGCGCAGTTCTTCTGGGAGGCCGATCAGAAGACGTTGCTCACGGAGCGCGTGGAGATGTTGAAGGCCGTTACTTTTCAGAAAGAATTAGGAAGCTATTTCTGGAAGACGGAAGGCAATCTCCGCATCGCCGAACAGCTTGCGGCCAATGTGCAGGCCAAGGGCAAGGTGCTGGATAAGGTTGCCCTGTTGCAGGCTGCCTTGCTGGCAAAGACCGATCTCACTGCTGAGCTGGTCAAGGAATTCACTGAGCTGCAGGGCATCGTCGGCGGTCTTTATGCGAAGGCGCAAGGGCTGGGGGATGCTGTCGCAGCCGCTATTTACGCACAGTACACGCCTGCTTCGATTGAAGACGATATTCCGGAGACCATCGAAGGGCAGTTGCTCGGCATCGCGGATCGTATTCACACGATCTCCGCCATGTTTGGTATTGGCAACGCGCCTACCGGGTCGAGAGATCCTTTTGCGCTGCGCCGCAATGCCAACGCCATCATCAAGATTCTTGCCGAGTCGGAGCTGCCGCTCACGCTGGCTGAAGTCGTCTCCATCTCGGGAGCGGAATCGGATGCGGTTCCCAGCTTTCTCGCCGAGCGGCTTAGCTTCTATCTCAAGGATGTTCGCGGCTTTGCGTATGACGTGGTGAGCGCGGTTCTGGCTGTTGGGGCAGACGATGTTCGCGATGCCATTGCGCGCGCGGAGGCATTAACTGCCGTGCGTGGTTCCGAAGATTTTGTCGCTATCTCCGCAGCCTTCAAACGCATCAAAAACATTCTGCGCCAGGCTGCCGAAAAGGACGAGCCACTGGCTCTGAATACTGCGTTTAGTGCTGCCTTGATCGAGGCCGAGGAGCGCGATTTGTATGCGGCCTCATCAAAACTTGCGGCCATCGTTTCAGAGCTTCGCGAAGAGGGAAACTATGCGGCGGCGCTTGCGGCAATCGCCATGCTGCGGCCTGCTGTGGATGCCTTCTTCGACAAGGTGATGGTTATGTCTCCTGAGCCGGATGTGCGCGCTGCACGGCTTGCGCTGATTCAATCTGTTCTGGATGGTTTTTCAGGCATTGCCGATTTCAGCGAGATCGTCACGGCCTGATTTGAAACTGCAGACACGACCGCAGGCAGAACGGGCCATTATGAACCCGGAGAAGTCTCATCGCTAACGGAATCTATTGAGACATCTCCGGATTCAACGGAAGAATGAACGGGGAAACGAATCCCGCACACCTGTTTGCGCGTCTAAAATTAATAGAATGTCCGATGCTTTTTCACTCAGTCTTTGGTACCCGCAATTCCGCTTTGCCTCCCTTGGCGAAAAGCTGGAGCTGGTGCTACGCCAATTCGCCTCGCATGGCGGTGAACCAGGAGTTTTCTCCGCAACTGCATGGCCTGTGAACTGGCGGGAAGCCGCTGCTTTCCAGGAGATTTATGGCCTTGGGGAGCATGGCGCGCGAATCGAATACGCGATAGAGGAAGCAATGGAGCTTCTTCATGCCGATTACGCTTACGAATTTCAGATTGGCTGGACGCTTTGGGAGCCGGATCTGAACGGCGGCCTGCATCCGAATTGGGTGCGTACTCCGCGCCTGGTTCGTGTGATCGGCTATGGGCCGGAGTTTGACGAAGGCGCCTTCGAGCAGGAGGGCCATATTCGCATCGACTTCGGAACGGACGCGCCGTTCCTGCAGGAAGATGTGGAGCTGACCCCGGAAGCGATTCGCTGCATTGAAGAAAACGTGCGCCAGCTTATCGATCTGACCAATGCCGTCGAAAAGGAATCTGAAGCCTCTGCCCGTCTAATCTGGTCGGAGTTGGGCGAAAGCCTTGCAGCGCGCCTGGTTGCACGTCTAAATCTAAACCGACTGCAATAATCGGAATGTCTTGAAGATCAACCGAGCCGTCCTGATGACCGAGCAATGTCCAGCCAGTGAAAGAAGTCAGCAGGCGGCGCGGCCATGCCCGCGAATCGCCTTATGAATGAGCCGACAAAGCTGCAACGCTCCACGCCGTGGTTTACGATCGAGCGCCTGCGGACGCTGGTGATCATTGGCGGCGTCTTGTTGATTGCGGCGATAGCGCTCTTTCTGGCAGCGGGGCAATGGAAGCGGCGGTTTCTCAGCAAGGACCTGCCCGGCAGGCTTGGAATCGACATCTCGCAACAGGCCGACGGCGTCAATTACACGCAAACGCGCAAGGGCAAGACACTGTTCAAAATCCACGCGGCCCGCGCTGTGCAAATGAAGAAAGACGGCAAGACGTTGCTTCATGACGTCAAGATCGATCTCTACGGTGAAGACGGCAATCGCGCGGATACGATCTCAGGCAGCGAATTTGAGTATGACCCGACGGCAGGCATAGCGCATGCCATTGGTGCGGTCGAGATTGAGTTGATGCGGCCCGGCGTTGCTCCGGCGATTGCGCAGCTCAAGCCCGGCGCGCAAAAAAGCCCTGCCCTCCCCAACCAGGTTGCGGGAGAGATTACAGACAACGATATTCACGTCAAGACAAGCGGCCTCACTTTCGATCAGAAAAGCCAGGTTGCCACAACCGATCAGCGGGTCGATTTCGCGTTGCGCCAGGGCAACGGCAGTTCGATTGGAGCGACCTTTGAGTCCGGTAAGGGACATCTCGTTCTCAACACAGCTGTGGAGCTGCACATCGATCAGGCTGCCAACCGCACCGGCGGTCCGGTTACCATTCATGCCAGCCACGGCGAATTCACGCGTGGGCAGCAAATTTGCGAGTTGACGCGGGCCTTGGCGGACTACTCCGGTGGCAACGCGCAGTTTGGAAACGCGCTGATCCATTTTCGTGACGATGGATCCGTAATCAAACTCGATGGCTCAGGCGGAGTGGACATCCAGACCAAGGCTGGAAGTCACGTTACAGCGCCCGTGGGCACGATGGATTTCGACGAGAAGAATCATCCTCGTCATGGATTGTTGCAGGGCGGCACCACTTTGGAGATGACCGAGGCCATGCGGCACGTGCTGGGATCGTCCCCGACTGCCCAGCTTGATTTTGATGGCGAGGGCCAACTGAAACACGCCTACCTTGAGCGGGGCGTTGTCTTCAATAGCCAGCAGCAGGTCACGACTCCGAAAGGTGCCGCGGCCCAGCTTCATCGAACCTGGAAGTCGCAGACTGCGGACATTCTGTTTGCCGTTGCCGCGCCTGCCAATGCGGGCAAAAAATCTTCGCAGGCGAAAGGCCAAGCTCCAAGCCAGGCCCAAAGCGATATCTCTTCTAAAGTCGAGCCGCGCACGATTCATGGCACGGGCGGAGTGGTGATCACATCCGAGACCACCATCGCTGGAATTACGGTTTCCGGCGGCGCGGGGACCGGCGCAGGAGCTGGCGCGGCAGCTAATTCAGGAACAGGCGTGGCCGGCCCATCCAGGCTTTCTGCCGATTCGGTTGTGGCCCAACTTGAGCCGGGTTCCGTGCTGTCGAGTCTCTCTGGAACCGGTCATGCCAGCTTTGAGCAGCGCACGGCCCAGGGAGTTCACCAGGCCAGCAGTTCCGACCAGCTCGATGTCCGGTTTGAAACCGGGGCGGGACATGCGAATGGTCATGCTTCCGCCAAAAACGGCGTACAGGCAAGCGGGGTACAGGCAAGCGGCGCACAGGCAAATGCAGTTCATGAAAGTGCGGAAATCGCTTCGATCACGCAGGTTGGTCACGTGCTCCTGATGCAGGATGCGACGCCTGGGCATGGCGGCAGCGCCGGGCAGTCGCCGGTTCGCGCTACTGCTGCCCGTGCGGACTACGATGGATCGAGCGAGCTGCTGCATCTCTCCGGCTCTCCGCGCGTTCAAAACGGCGCACTGGATATGACCGCGAACCGCATCGACTTTGCTCGTGCCAGCGGGGATGCGTTTGCTCACGGCGATGTGAAAGCAAGTTGGAGCGGCAGCGAGGGCAAGTCTGCTTCCGCGCCGAATCTGGGCGGCAATGGTCCGGCGCATGCCATTGCAGCGGAGGCGGAGCTGCACCAGTCCACGCAGGAAGTTACTTTCCGCGGATCATCGGGTGTTCCGGCACGTTTGTGGCAGGCGTCCAACTCGGTTTCTGCGCCCACGATTCTGCTCAATCGGCAGAAGCAGACGCTGACTGCGACGGCCAGTGGTCAGGCCAATCCTGTACATACCGTTCTGCTCAGCAACTCAAAGCCCCGGAGCGGTTCGGAGAAGACATCCGCCAAGGCAAAGCCCGATGGCCCCTCGATCATCCAGGTACGCAGCGGTGAACTGCATTATTCTGAGGGAGAGCGGGTTGCGCTTTTCAGCAGCGGCAGCGTTGGCAGTGTGACGACGGATACTTCCGGAGCGAGCGGGGCGGCAACTGTCGTTTCGGACGAGGCTGAGGTCAAGCTACTTCCTCCTGGAGTGCATCCAGCCGTGCAAGCCGGGCCAGGCACTGTGCAAACCGGATCAGGCACTGCGGGGAATCCGTCGATCGATCGCATGACGGCACGCGGGCACGTCAATGTAATTTGGCCAGGGCGTAGAGGAATTGGCGATAAACTCGTCTATCTTAGCGACGACGAGACCTTTACGCTGACCGGAACCGGCGCCGCGCCTCCGCGTATTACCGATCAGGTGCATGGAAACGTCACTGGCAGCGCTTTGATTTTCCATACGCGCGATGATAGCGTCACTGTCGAGGGCGACGGTGGCAAAACCGTTACCGAAACGCAGGCTCCCAAAAAGCGGAGTTGATTGGCAAGAACGTTTGGATGGGAATGCAGACACTCAGCGCCGAGGGAATCGGCAAATCGTATAGCGGTCGACAGGTTGTCCGAGAAGTCAGCGTCAGCATCACGCGCGGAGAAGTTGTCGGTCTGCTCGGCCCTAACGGCGCAGGTAAAACCACCAGCTTTTACATGATCGTGGGTCTGGTGGCCCCGGAGTCGGGCCGCGTCATGGTCGATGATGTTGATATCACGCGTGTTCCCATGTACCTGCGCGCCCGCAATCACGGCATCAGCTACCTGCCGCAGGAGCCGTCGGTTTTTCGCAAGCTCACGGTGGAGCAGAACATTCTCGCAGTCCTCGAAGCGCAGCCAATCCCCGACCACGAGCGCCGGGCACGCACCGAACGCCTGATTCAGCAGCTCAATCTGCGCCATATTCGCACGACGAAGGGCTATGCGCTCTCAGGCGGCGAACGGCGGCGCGTCGAAATTGCTCGCTGCCTCTGCATTCAGCCCAGCTTTTTGTTGCTGGATGAGCCCTTCAGCGGTATTGATCCGATTGCCGTACTCGATTTACAAAAGATTATTTTTGATCTCAAGTCCAGTGGAATCGGCATCTTAATTACTGACCACAATGTACGCGAGACGCTTTCCGTAACCGACCGGGCGTACATTATTGCAGAGGGAAAAATCTTTCGTACCGGCACGCCTCACCAGTTGGGTAACGATCCTGAAGTGCGCCGTGTCTACCTGGGTGAGGGTTTTTCATTGGATTAAAATGCCTGGGCATCATTTTCCCGTTATAAACCATGCCCATTCCGGTACAACTGTCCTGAACCTGAACAACTTCGTCAAGCCATCGGGGACAAGAGATTTACACTTGTCATGAACAACCGATCGGGACACCCACTATGCCACTGTTGCAGCCGAGATTGAATCTGAAGGTATCGCAACGTCAGATCCTGACCCCAGGACTGATGCAGATGGTAAGTGTGCTCGCGTTGAATAAACTTGAGCTGACCGAGATGATCAACGCCGAGATGATCGAAAATCCGGTGCTGGAAGAAATCGACGAGTCTGTACCGAGCCTGGACGAGATCGGTGGCCGCGAGGCGATGCGCGACCGGGTTGTGGAAGAAGCACCGGTGACGCCGAAAGATCCATTCGAAGAGATCGACTTTGGCTCTTATTTTCAGGATTATCTCGACCCCGGTTTCCGCACCAGCCAGGAGTACGAGGAGCTGGATAAGCCCTCATTCGAGCATTTTCTCTCGCAGCCGACGACGCTCACCGACCACCTGCTCTGGCAGCTTGGCTCAATGAGCCTTGAAGCGCATCTACGCGAGTCCGCCGAATTCCTCATAGGCAATCTGGATGAGGATGGGTATCTGTCGACTTCGCTTGAAGAGCTTGCCGAAGCGTTCGCGGGAAAAGAGGATACGCAACAGTCTTCGCTGGACCGGATGCGTGCCGCGCTTGACGTGATCCAGCATCTGGACCCGGCGGGTATAGGCGCGCTCGATCTGCGTGACTGTCTGCGGATTCAACTGAATGCACAGTTACGCGAGTTGGAGCTGGTCTTCGATCGCATCCCTGTTCATGAAGCTGATGAGTTTGGCGAGTTGGATGTCGCGGATGAGATGCATGGGGAGCATCTGTCGCAGAATCGAGATCACCGGACTGCTTCCGTGCATGCGCCGGCGTTGAATTCTGATGCAGAGTTGGTTGATCTTGCCGCTGAAGCGCACAGCCCGCACCACAGCCTGCACGCTGACGCGGAAGTGGTTCTCGATCAGCGCCGACAGACGTTTGCAACTGCCAAGCTCATTGTTCGCGACCATTTGCAACTGCTGCAAAAGCGGGATATCAAAGAAATCTCCCGCGCAGTCTCGCGGCCAGCCACTGAAGTCAACACGGCTATTGAGCTGATCCGCACGCTGGACCCTCGGCCGGGCCGCCGCTATAACCGCGAGCAGACGCGGCTCATCGAGCCCGACGTTGCTTTTGTGAAGCGCGGCGATACCTGGATGGTGGCTATGAATGAAGAGGACATGCCCACTCTTCGCCTGAGCCAGCGCTACCGCCGCATGCTGGTCGCCGACGGCACGGATAAGGAAGTAAAGGATTACGTCAAGGAACGCTTCCGCTCGGCAATGCAGTTGATGCGCAACATCGCTCAGCGCAAGAGCACGATCCTGCGCACCTGCGAGGTGATTGTGCGGCGGCAGCAGGAGTTTCTCGATGTGGGCATCGAGGCGCTGCGCCCGATGATGATCAAAGAGGTCGCGGAGGAGATTGGCGTTCATCCCTCGACTGTCAGCCGCGCCGTGGCCAACAAATACGCGCACACTCCGCAGGGCGTGATCGAACTGCGCTTCTTCTTCTCTGAAGGGGCGAATGGCCCCGAGGGAATGGACACACCGCTGGTCGTTCTCAAGCGCAAGGTGCGCAAGCTCATCGAAGAAGAAAACCCGCGCCATCCGCTGACGGACGATCAACTCGCCGCGTTGCTACAAGGGCAGGGAATTCAGGTCACCCGCCGCACTGTCGCCAAGTATCGCGAAGATCTGCACATTCCATCGACCCACCAGCGCCGCCGCCGCGAAGCGTAATACTGCTCTTCTTGCGCTATCCTGCAGCGTTTATTGATGAGTAAATACGGAATCAATTTCTGGATAGTCCCTCGCGGATGTGACACACTGTTGGCATCAGCTCTGTAGCCAAAAGGTCTTCGCTTGAATTTTCGTCGATTGCGCGTCTTTGCTTTTGTTGCCACGCTTATTTTTATTTGGCAGGTTCGCACTGCTGACAGCCAGCAGCAGCCTAATACCAATGCGACGTATCACCAGTTGCGCACGTTGTTGCCGGGTCCGGCGACGATCGTGGTGGACAACTTTACTCTCAAGCGCGACTCGGCCACGTTTACCTTTACGCATGGGGAGTTCGCTCTCTTTGGCGAAGTGAATGGCAAGGTCACAGGTGCGGTTTTTGGCGGGACGGGGCATTTTCATCTGACGCCGCCGACTACGGTGGAACGGCACAATCTGCAGATCCTCACCAAAAAGTCAGAGTTCGACGAAGATTTCACACGGGTGGTACTGCGCTTCTCCGACAAAACTGCGGACGAACTGCGCAAGGCTGCCGTGAGCGGAAAGCAGGCTCAACCGGATAGCAGCCTCGTCCAGGCGGCAACGGAGTTTCACACCTTTCAGCGTGAGCATCTTTTTGAAAACATCGACCTTCGCCTGCTTGAAGATGTTCTAAGCCCGGCACCATCGGCAGAAGGCGGCTTCTTTCTCGCGGCCATCAAAGGCTCCACGGATTCGCACCTGATCTTTGAGATCGATCCCCACGGCGCTCCCGTCGTAACTCCGGAAGAGGTAAGGCTGAGCAACTGGAACCAATGGGGCTGGACCTTTCCCTCGGCTTTTCATCTCGCGAGTGAATATACGGCCGGCACGGATAGCAGCCGGCAGGAAAACACGCCCTTCCACGTTGAGAGTGAAGACCTCGATACAACGATCGAAAAGAGCGGCTTCCTCGGCGGAGTAGCCACAGTGCATCTGCATGCCCTGGAGGACGGACTTGCAGTGGTGCCGCTCGAACTGTTCCCGACATTGCGCGTAAGCCATGTCGAAGGCGAACACGGAGAGGCTCTCGACTTTGTGCAGGAGAAGAGAGAGGAAGATGCCGATTTTGCGGTCGTCCTCGCTACGCCTCTCAAGAAGAACGATACGGCGATCCTCAAGATCACGTACGGCGGCAAGGATGCAGTGGTCAATCGCGGTGGCGATAACTATGATCCCATCGCGCGCGAAAACTGGTTTCCCAACGGAGGCACTTCGTTCGGCAGTTATTCGCGATACAAGATGCGCTTTCATTCGCCTAAAGAGACTTCGTTAATTGCGACGGGCGACAAGTTGAGCGATAAAGTAGATGGCAAATCGCGCATCACCGAGTGGGATTCCATGACGCCGCTGCCGGTTGCGGGATTTCATCTGGGCCTTTTCGTCGAGAAAGATGGGAAGACTCCAGATGGTTTGGCGGTATCTGCCTATGCCAACAGTGAACTGCCGAGCTGGGCACAGGGCGTTCGAAACGCGGCTAACGATGAGGGCATGGGGCCGCAGCTTGGGTCTCACATGTCAGGCATGGCCGTCGGTAATCTGAATACGACCGGGATGCTTCCGGCTACGTTGTCGCAAGGCACAGTTGCTGCGCAGATTTACACGAACTATTTTGGCAAACTGCCTTTCGATCATCTGGCCTTGTCACAGCAGCCTGCATGCGACTTTGGTCAGAGCTGGCCGATGCTTGTGTATCTGCCGATCTGCGGCTTCTGGGATCAGACGATTCAGAATCAGTTCGGGCTCAACCCTGCTGATCCGTATTGGAAGACGGTGACAGCGCATGAAGTCGCGCATCAGTGGTGGGGCCACACCGTGGGATTTATGAGTTACCGCGACCAGTGGATGAGTGAAGGTTTTGCCGATGCGTCGGCCTCAATCTTTCTCCAGAAGACACGCAAGACGCCCAATGATTTTCGTGATTTCTGGAAGCAGCTCAAAACGCAGTTGACGGACCGCAATGCCGATGGATTTCGTCCCATCGACGTGGGCCCGGTAACGATGGGCAGCCGGCTCAGTTCGCCAAAAACCGGATGGAGCGTCTATCAGAACCTCGTCTATCCCAAGGGCGCATACATTCTGCACATGGTGCGTATGATGATGTTTTCTTCGAAGACAGGTGACGCGGATTTCATCGCCATGATGCATGACTTCGTCGATACCTACAGGCTCAAGGTCGCTACTACCGAGGACTTCAAAGCAATGCTTGAGAAGCACATGACACCCGGCATGGATCTCGATCACAACCACAAGATGGATTGGTTCTTCAACGAGTATGTGTATGGCACCGATCTGCCGCAGTATCACTTCGAGACGCAGCTAAAAGAGAACAGCGACGAGGACTCGCTCTACTTCAAACTTACGCAATCGGGTGTTCCGGAAAGCTTTAAAATGCTGGTGCCTGTCTACCTGGAACTCAGCGATGGACGCGCGGTTCGAATGGGCACTGTGACGATCATCGGCAATCAGGTGGTGGAGAAAACGATTCGGCTGGCCAAGCCTCCGGTCGCTATCAAGAAAGTCTCAATCGACTACATGCATGACGTGCTGGCAGTAGAAAACTAGTTCTAATAGCGGGTGCGTCCGGTCTCTTCGGTTGTAACTCCGAAGTGCATGGTGCGGTAGTCGAAGGTATAACTCTTCAACTCGTCCAGGGCATCCATACCCAGGGTGCCATAGGTATCATCGACTGCGCTTGAGCCAAGCGGTTCCGTGAGCACCTGCATGAAGTGGAAGCTCGCCGGAGTCTCTCCTACCAGAAGGCGCACCGATTCGGAGACATACGCCGGCGCGGGAGGCTTATGCTGCGATCCGGGCATGCTGAGCAACTGCATCTTCTTGTCTGCAAACTCGTCTTCATGCTCGGCATAGTAGCGGGATGTGAGATAGGTCTGCTGCCCACTGGCGTCAATCGCGTACATGCGCTCTTCGCCGGGCTTGCCGAGTGCTGCGAGGATCTGGTCGCCGTCCAGAAAGAAGCGTGCGCCGCTGGTGAGACGCTCGCCTTTTTCGCCCGGCTGTACCTCGATCTTGGCGTCGGCGGTGATCTTCAGGCTCCCCAGCGCGGAGATCGCGGGATAGCCCAGCACGCCGCGCACCTCGTAATGCGATTGTGGAAAGGCATAATCCGCATCGTCAAAGACAAAGGCAGTCATGTTGCGAAAGGTAACCGTCCCCAGCGTGAAGCGTGGAATCACCGTTGCGTGAACCACCATCGCCCGGCCCGTGATGGTGTGCACCGTCGCTGACTGCTCGGATATTTTAAGCCCGACTTCTCTTGCCGTGGAACGGCAGATGAGATTAAAAGGAGCGGTCGGGTCGAGCATCCAGTCATGCGATTGCGCGTCGACAAAAACCGGGATATCCGTCAGCCCGATCGCATCGCGGTCATAGGGCAGGGAAAACGCGTCGCCCGGTTCGACCGTCATCGCAGGATGGCCAATGGCGAGGGGCAGCAGCTTCAGCGGAAGCTCGATCTCGTCCCGCTCATCGGCAGTCAGGCTGGCGCCCATACGGCTGTCGTAGTTCTGGTATGCCTGCGATGCCTTGGCCCATTGGCCGGTGCGTAGATAGTCCTCGGCGAGCGCTTTGCGAACGATTTTTTCCTGAGCCGCATCGCCGCTGGAGACTAAGGAATCCAGCAGCGGCTCCAGCATCTGGATGGACTCCAGCGGCTTGTTCTCATGATTGGCGAGCACGCCGCGCAGGAGTTGCTTTTGCTTTGGCGGCAGCACCGCGTCGTCATTGCTCTCCGGGGCATCGAGCATCTGTTCCATGTCCGGGAACTGGTGATCTCGCAGCAGTGAAAACAGCCTGGAAAAGGTACTCTGCTCCTGGCCGAATTGTGACCCGGTCCGAACCTGCGCGCCTGCGCCGGGAGCTGCCTCCGGCGTGGCGCCGGGCTGCTGTGCACTGGACTGCTGTGGAGGTGCAGGAGGCGATGGCAATGTTTGCGGCGTTTGGGACTTTTGGGGCTGCGGTAATGCGGGTTTTGGTGTAGCGTCCTGCGGAAGAGTTTCCTGGGCGTTCAATGCTGTTACCGCTGCCAGACTTGAAATCAGCATCCATGCGACGCCAACATGGGGTCTCCCAACCTGCCTGATAGCTCTGCCCCACTTACCCAAGTCACAACCAAACATGCTACGAAGTTACCAGATCTTCCACCCTTAATTCAGTTTCGTTCTATCGGTTGCGATTCCTTGGTACTGCCGGGATGTGGTACTCCTGCGCAAATTCCTGCCCGATTTGAATAGACACGTGGACCGCCGCTGATTAGACTTGAGCTTTCCCCGATTCAGTGTAAAGAATCGCAAAAGGACGCATAACAATACGGTCGTCCGATTGCCGTTGTCCCAGTAGGGTAAGTTTGTCCGTAGGTTTATACAGGGGAGAATACAGGAACGGCCCGGCATATTTGTATCATTGGCGACAGCACTAGCACGCAGCATGTCTTAACTTAGGGAGTTCAGCCCGTAATAAACCGCCCGTTTCCAGGATGGAATATGGTATTTTTCGTTTCGCTCATTTGCTGCGCCGCGGCACTTGCGTCTGCAGGGTTTCTTTATCAATGGTTTGGAGCACATCGCGATCGTCGTCTTTACGCCGGTCTTGGCCGATGGATCAGTATTGGGAACGGCTGCAAGCTTTATATGCTCGAAAAAGGTTCGGGCGGCCCAACTGTACTTTTTGAGGCTGGAATAGCCGCGACCAATCTGAATTGGTGCCATATTCAGGATATGGTCTCCGAATTCACCCATACCGCCTCTTACGATCGCGGCGGTCTTGGCTGGAGCAGCCCATCGAACACCGTGCGCACCCCCGGCAACATTGCGATTGAGCTGAACGCGATGCTGGAGGCTGCTGGCATCAAGCCGCCCTACGTGCTTGTAGGCCACTCCTTTGGCGGGCTTGTCATGCGGCGTTACGCGCTCCTCTATCCGGAAAATGTCGCAGGCATCATCCTGGTAGATCCCATGCGCTGTGAAGAATGGCCTCCGTTGAACCCAGAGAAGCAGGCGTTGCTCGATCGTGGCGCAAAGCTCTCCGGTTATGCGGTTCCCATCGCACGGTCGGGCCTGGCCCGGCTCGCTGTAACGTCCCTGCTCTGCCGTTCCGGGCGCCTGTCCACCTTTCTGGCTGGAGCAGCCGGCAAAGGGGGAATGCATGTCCTCGGCCGCATCAAAAGCGAAGTTGGCAAGATGCCTGAGGCAGTCTGGCCCATCGTGGCCGCTCACTGGTCGCGTCCTGGCTACTACGTCGGCATGTCAGACCATATCGTGGCTGTTCCCGACACCGTGCGGGAGATGCAAAACGCCGAACCCATCTTCGGCATTCCTATTTTGCTGTTGACGCCGATCACCTCTTCTCCGCTGACGGATGAATGCCTGGCCTGCATCGGGGACAACATTCAGCAGGTAATCGCGCCAGAGAGCGAGCATTGGATTCATCTCGATGAGCCGGATCTGGTCATCGACTCCATCCGGGAGATGGTGATGGCCACCAGTTCCATGACGGTTGAGGTCATTGCCTAAGGCTGCCACGTATTGATTTTGACCGGCGGCTTGGGTCATTACTGACGGCTCGGGTTATTTTGGTTGTGGACCATTTTGGTCCTGACGAGTTTCATATTGTTTTCAGGCGGGACTCTTGTCCCGCCCTATGAACTCCCTTATGTCTCTCCCGGTACACTGTCAGTAACGATGAAGCGAAGAATGATCGAGCACTACGAGATACTCCGCCGCCTTGGTGCGGGCGGGAGCGGCGTCGTGTATCTCGCCAATGACACACTTCTGACGCGTCCGGTCGTGCTCAAGATTCTGCGCCGCGGGCTGCTTACGCAGGGGCAGATGCGGACCACCGTCCTGCGCGAAGCCCGGTTGGCATCGGCCATCGAACACCCTAACGTCTGCGCTATCTATGAAGTAGGCGAAACCGGCGAAGAAGCGTACATCGTAATGCAGTTCGTTCCCGGCCAGTCGGTCGATACGCTGATCGCGCGCGGACCGGCAAATGTGCAGCTCGTGCTTTCGGTCGGCATTCAGATCGCGGACGGCCTCCAGGCAGCCCATGCGCTGGGTATTTTTCACCGTGACCTGAAGCCTCAGAATGTCATGCTGACCGACGGAGGGCTGGTCAAGATCCTCGACTTCGGTCTGGCTCGCCGCCTGCATCCGGAAGAGGCGGATTTCGATCCGTCCAAACCAACTGTTCCCCGAACTACTTCTCTCGCAGAGACTTACACCGCGCGCGGCGGAACAATCCGCTACATGGCCCCGGAGCAATTCGTCACCGGCCAGTCGAGCGTGCAGTCGGATATCTGGGCGCTTGGTGTCCTGCTCTACGAACTCACGGCTGGACGGCACCCGTTTGCGCGTCCCGATGCAGAAGATTTCCAGGTCATTCGCGCGATCCAGTTTTCAGATCCGCCCGATCTGGAGGAGATCGTTCCCGGTCTTTCCATCGAGTTGAAGAGTGTGATCGCGACTTGCCTGGAAAAGAATCCCGCTGTCCGTTACTCCTCGGCCGGCGAGGTAAGGGAAGCACTCAAAACCATCATGAAAGCGATGCAGCTTGAGACGGGCGGTATTCCCGGCGACGCTGCGGCCAATCTTGTGACCAGCGGCCCGGAAGCGGAGAAGCGAACCACCAGCTTTCTCTCGATGCTTGCCGAGCGCTTTCGCGAGTCCAGCAGCGAGTCTCCGCGCCAGAACTCCGTCGTGGTGCTGCCGTTCAATAATCTTGGCACCACACAGGTTGCGCCGCTCTATGGGTTTGCGCTGGCCGATGCGATCGCAGCGCGGTTGGCCCGCATTCCATCCATAGTTGTCCGTCCATCCAGCTCCCTGATGAGCCTGCCTACCGCGCAGATGGACCCGCTCGATATTGGCCAGAAGCTGCTGGTTTCGCATGTATTGGCGGGGAATTTCATGCGCTCCGAGCAGGGCTTCGACCTCAACTGGCAGTTGCTTGACGTGGCTTCGCAAAGCGTACGCTCCGGTGGAACGATCAGTGTTGCTTCGTTCGATCTGATTGCCGTGCAGAATGAAATCTCCAACGAAGTTTTCGCCGTGCTGCAAGGCATCGGCGGCGTCGATAACCGCTCGCCGCAGTCTGAAAATGGCAGGTCCGTCTCCCGCGATGTTTCGTTGCCGGATGTCGTTTCGGAAGAGTATCTGCAAGCGCGTGCGTTGCTCAGTTCCTTTATGACTCGCACCGGCTCGCGTGCGGATCTCGATCGCGCCCATGCTTTATTTGAGAACATCACCACCAGCGATCCGGAGTTTGCCGCTGGCTGGTCCGGCCTGGGCATTGCCGAACTGCAATATGTGCGCCACGGCTTCGGCGGCCAGATTCACGTGATGACAGCTCGCCGCGCCTTTGATCTTGCTTACAAGCTCGATCCCGGCTCGACCGAGGCCAATCTTTATCGCATCTACATGCTGCTCTCGCGTGGCGAAAAAGAATCGGCTCGTCACGGCATTGCCAACCTGCTCAGCTCAGCGGCCAACGACTGGAATGTGCACATGGTCGCGGGCATTACGCTGCGTATCGACGGCATGTATGAAGAGGCGTTGAACCAGTTCAGCCAGGCGCTCAAGCTGAATCCAGCGAACGCGGCGCTGCTCTATAATCACCGCGCACGCGTCTATCACTACAAAAATCAGCTTGAGGTTGCAGGCGACGAGCTTGCCAAGGGTCTGGCGCTTGAGCCGCGGCATCCGCTATTGCGAACTTCGGCTGGCTACCAGCAGATGCGCATGGGCAATCTGCACGAGGCGATTGCGCTTCTTGAAGCTGTGATTCACGACGACAACTCGATGCGCATCGCCGTTCCAACGCTGGCGTTTTGCTACGTGCAGGTGGGCGAACGAGCGCGGGGCGCTGCTCTGCTCAAGGACGACACGCTTGCCGCCGCCGAAGCCGACAGCGAAATGGCCTATCGCCTTGCTTCGTATTTCGCTGTCGAGGGCGACTCCAGCGAGGCGTTGCACTGGCTGCGCCGGGCGATTTACCTGGGGAACGAAAACTATCCTTGGTTCGCCAAGAATCCTGCATGGAATAACCTGCGTACCAACTCGGATTTCGACCGGATTCTCGAAGATCTGAAAAAAGCGTATCGCAAGAATCAGAAGATCTGGACACGGCTGCTGGAGCAGGTTCCGCACGATTCCGAATAATGGCCGGGCTCTACAGAGTCTTCAATACCTGAATTGAAAATGTTCGAGCGCCAGCACCACCGCCACGGAAAAAGCCGGCGCACTCAAGGTCGAGAGAAAATTCACAGCATCGTTATTCAGCCAACGGCCGCGTTCGAGCGTTGCGCCCAGCAGGCTGTCGAATAGCAGACCGAAGACTCCGCCAACAAACACCAGCCAGAAAATGGACCATCCGTTTCCGAGTACGGGTCCAAGCACCAGGGCGGACACGGCGCCGATGATTGCAGCGGCTACGACTCCGGCAGCAGTGCCTATCAGCGTGATGGCGCCATCGGTTCCCGGTTCCACCACGCGCAGGGATGTAACCATGCGCGGACGGCCGCCAAAAACCTGCCCAATTTCAGAGGAAGCCGTGTCCGCCGCCGCTTCTGCAAGTGCCGCGGACGAGAGCGTGAGCGCCAGCGATGGACCATGCTGAGCCGATCCCAGCGTGCCCAGGAACAATGCGGATAACGTGGGATGAGCCAGCAAAGCCGCTGCCCCGAGATTTGCTGCCACCTGTGCGGAATTTCGCCCGTGTTTTTCTTCGCTGGTGCCGAGCTTCTCTTTTTTGGATCGCCCGATTTTGGTTGCCGCATACGCAATCAAAAATACGGCCAGCACCGGCAGTAGACCGCCGTGGAGCCAACTGCTCGAATACGGGTAGTTCGTAGTCGAATACATCAGGCTTGCCGCAAGGGTTGCCCCTGTCGCAGCCGCAGCCGCGGTGCCTGCCCTCAGCCGCCATACGACCAGGCCAAAAACACTGCAGATTCCCAGGGTCGTCCAGGCTACGACAGGCACTTGGTTCGACCACCAAAGACTGTCCAGCAGGGCGCTGATCGCTGTCCAGGGCACCACCAGCAGCAGGATTATTTTGGACTGCCAATTCAGCGAATGTTGTGACTCAAGATTTCCCACACGTCTCCCCTTCGATCTGGTCCAAGTCCTGCTTTACACAAGACTACCAACCAACGCCTGTCCAATGCGTCCAACCGTCATACCTGTGATTTACAATCGACCAGTAAGCAGGACATTGACTGAATGATTGAATTCTTCCAAAGCTTTATCCCGGCGCATCGGCGTCTGGCCCAGGGAACACTGGCATTTGCAACCATTGCAGCTCTCGCAGGATGCGGCAGCACTCCCCGCCCCACCACGACGCCGATTACCCCTACCGGGCCGGCATCGCAGCCTGCATCGTTTGCCTTTGTGATCTCCACGCCATTGCCCACCGCCCAGACGCCAGTTCCGCAAGGCGTCGGCACGGTAATCGATTACTCCGGTGACACGATTATGGCCAGTGCGCAGATTGGTCCCAACCCGGTGACCTTTGCCCTCAATGGCGGTGGATCGGAAGCCTGGACGCTCAATGGAGACGGCACTGTCTCCAACATTCCAGTCTCTACCAACCTGCAGCCCAAGCTGGTGACTTACAGTACTCTGAGCCAGTTCAACGGCGCCGATCCGGTTGTTGGACTCTTCAACAGTTCGCTGGGTCTGTACGCTCTGGATACCACGACCGATCCCGTTACCGGCAAATCGCAACTGGATGTGCTCACCGGCAGCCCGGACGCTTTCAAGCTGACTGTCCCGGTTGATCAGACGCCTGTCACCATGGTCGGTGTCTCCAGCGCTACGCGTTACTACACCATCAGCCAGAATATTCCTTACGGAATCGCCTGCAATACCAATCCCACCGGCGTCACACAGACCGGCACGGCCGATGGTATCGAGACCCTGACCTATACCGTCTCGTCGCAGATTCCGCTGGGAGTTTGCCCCGTATACGCAGTCGGCACACCGGATACGAAGCGCGTCTTCGTTCTGAACCGCGGCAGCGATACGATCACAGTGATCAATAGCCAGAACAATGCGCCTGATCAGTGCCCCGCAAACAGCGTCAACCAGAATGGCCAGCCCTTTAAATGCCATCCTGTACTGCCTCTGTCCACGACAGCAGTCAACGCTATCTGCCCAACCCCGACGGCAGCAACCTGCGTCCTGCCGCCGAACGGAACCACCGGCTTTCCTGCTGTTGCCGGTCCGGTCTACGCCGAGTACAACCAGGCCACCGGCCAGTTGGTCGTCTCCAACTATGATGGCAACACCATCAGCATCATCGACGTAAGCCTGGATGAGTTTGGCAACGACAGCCCGACCTTTGGCACCACCTTCACCGTGGCCGTGGGCAACAATCCTGCCGCAGTCACCGTGCTAGCCGATGGCTCGCGTGCGTATGTCGCCAACCAGTCCGGCGATGCCGTGAATGGATCCGATGCCGGCTCCGTCACCATCGTCAATATGAACAGCCATACGATCGAGAAGACCTTACCAGTCACCGGTCATCCTCGTACCGTCGTCTCTACGGAAAACTCGCTCTTCGGCAAAGTCTACGTGGCTTCTCCTGACAGCCCTGACGTCACGATCATCCGTACCGATCAGGACATTATCAGCACCTCCATCCTGGTGCAGGGAAACGCTATCGACGTTCGCACAACTTCGCCTGACGCGAGTTCGGCCAATACGAATACCGTGAGCCGCCTGCCGGGCGCAGGTCAGCCCTGCTTCCTGCCTCCAACGGAGCTCACTCCTACCTCGGTTGCGGATTGCCAGTTGCTGCAATTGCCGTAGTTCTGAAGCTAAAACCGGTTCAGCGAAACCAGTTCAGCGCAACCGGTTCAACAATGAGCCACAATGCAAAGGGCCAGTCTTCTCAGAAGACTGGCCCTTTGCATTGTGATCGCGTTTCCTGTTCGAAGAATATACCGATAGGAAAAATGCTCCAGCCTTGACGACTTAGGGCTGGCTGCCAGCCTTTGCCTTACTGCCCGCTCAGGACTATCGGGGCTGTTGGCGTCGTTGCTCCGCCTTCGTTTTCGATTGTCACTCCAAAGGCGCTTGCCTGCATCTGGGTTGGGAGGGATGGGAAGATCACTGCCGCATCGCCCTGCAAGTCCGGCTTGAACAAGCCTGCCGGAATCGGGGGAGTGCCATTCGCAGGAATCAGCCACAACTCGTATGTCTTGCCCGCAGGAATGGGAAGCAGGTTAGCTGCGGTAAACACCAGCTTGCCGGAAACCGCGGCATACAGAACATGACCTTCCGGCATTTTTTGAGCCACGGGCTTAGGAGACAGCGACACGTGTTGCGCGCCATTTCCATGCAGGAATTCCTTCAATTCAGCCAGCTCGCTGTTTTGAGACTCGGCACGTGCCATCGCAGGCATGAGCTGACGAATCTGGCGCATGTGAGTGACATCATCGTAGGCAACGAACAACAGCGCGGCAGCCAGCGCCCCGGAGAGAATCCGGAGAGGCATGGGAGTCTGCAGCCATTCGTGCAAAGACTTGGTTGCGATGAACATGCGGTTGTTGTTCCGCATCTGCGTAAACTTTGATTCGGTAGTATCGGTATTCAGCTTCTTGAGGAAGCGCTCGCGTGCTCCGGCTGGCACAGCTTCCTGGGGAATCACCGTCGCGTAGCTGGCCAATTCCACCTGAATCCGGGCCAATTCGTCGCGGCACTGGTTGCACAGGGAAATATGCGCTGTCAGGTTGCCTAGTTGAACCTCCGGCAGCGTACCCAAGGCGTACTGGATGAGATCGTCTTCCGGAATGTGGACTGCATCTTGCATGCTCATGCTTCCAGCGCCTTTCTCACCGTCATCAAAGCGGTGCGAATGCGCGTTTTTACCGTGCCGAGCGGAGTTCCCGTCCGCTCTGAAATCTCTGTGTGTGTCAAACCTTCAAAATACGCCATCTGCAGGGAAGTCTGTTGTTCGCTGGGCAATGCCTCAACGACACCACGCACCTGATCCATCAGATGATTCTCTTCCACCGCCCGCTGTAAATTTCTCGGCTCGGGAAGGACCATGTCCTCCAACGGCTGCATATGCGACCTTCGCCGAATCACATCAATCGACCGGTTGCGGGCTACGACTGCCAGCCATGCCCCGAGGCTGCCGCGTTGGGATACAAACCCTCCGGGTTGTCTCCAAACCTGTAGCAGCACTTCCTGCATGACGTCCTCCGCAAGCGCAGGTTCTCGCAATACTCGCAGGGCTATTGAATAGACCAACCGCGAATATCGGTCAAAAAGCGTTGCCATTGCAGCTTGATCCTGCCTGGCAACCGCTTCCAGCAACTCGGCGTCTTCCATTTGCATGGCTTCCGTTTCTTCTACCGCTGTTGCCTGCCTGATCTCTGTGAATAGAACGAGGCAGACCGTAGTTTGGATTGCATCGTGCCGTACTTCTGAATTTCTGAAGAATTAACAGAAAGACAAGACTACTGTTTCAGCGAGCGCGTGACAACTCGCACAGTCAATTAGAAGCATAATAGATTCAGAAGGATGATCACTTCAGCACGAATACGAATCGATACCCTGATGGTCCAGAAAGGACTTGTTCCAAGTCGGGAACGAGCCCGCGCCCTCATTCTGGCTGGACGAGTGCTGGTATCCGAACAAAAAGTCGATAAACCCGGCACCGCTTTCGCCGACGATGTGCCAATTCGCATCCTTGGCCAGATCGACGGCAAGGACCAGCGTTATGTCAGCCGTGGCGGCCTCAAGCTGGAAGCAGCCCTGGCGCACTGGACTATTCCTGTCGATGGCCGCGCCTGCCTCGACATCGGCACATCGACCGGCGGATTCACCGACTGCCTTTTGCAGCACGGCGCCAGCCACGTCTCCTGCGTCGACACCGGTTACGGTCAGATTGCCATGAGCCTGCGCCAGGATGCCCGTGTGAAACTCTACGAGCGCACCAATGCGCGTCTGCTCGCTCCCGGCTTGCTCGATGCGACTCCGCCCGCTCTGACGTTGCTGGTCATGGATGTTTCCTTTATCGCCGCAAGCCTCGTTCTTCCTGCCGTTCGCGCGGCCGCCACAAGCCTCACCGAGGCGGTTGTGCTGGTCAAGCCGCAGTTTGAGGCAGGGCGCGAACATGTGGGCAAGGGCGGCATCGTCCGCGACCCGCTGGCGCACCAGATTGCGATTGATCGCGTGGCGCAATGCCTGACCGGGCTCGGTGCGCATTCGATCGAGGTGATCCCATCTCCTATTACCGGTATGGAAGGCAATCATGAATTCCTTCTGCATGCGCTGCTCGGGGCAGTTTCGCCCGGTTCACATTGAGAACCTCTGTTTCAGTAGCTGGGGTACACTGAAGGTGTCCAGATGAACCGAATCGCTATTGTTTCCAAGCCTCTTAAAGAGGAGCTCGCGCGGCTGCTTCCAGAACTCGTCGTATGGCTCCGTGAACATAATTTTGAACCAGTTCTGGATCGCGAAAGCGCCTCCTACCTGGTCGGGGCTGAAGCCTCCCAGGGTATATCCCGTATTGAAAAATCCGGCATCGCAGTCCTGGATCGCCCGGATCTCCCGCAGGCTCGTCCATCGCTGGTCGTTGTTCTCGGCGGCGATGGCACGTTGTTAGCGGTGGGGCGTATTTTTGCTCGTACGGATACACCGATCCTCAGCGTCAACCTCGGCTCTCTCGGCTTCCTCACCGAGGTTCGCCTCTCCAGCCTCTATCCCACGCTGGAGGGCTGGTGTGATAACTGCTGCACCATCGACGAGCGCACCATGCTGCACGCCGAGCTGTGGCGCGATGAGCAATGCATTACCAGCTTCGAGGCTGTGAACGATGTTGTGCTCTCCAAGGGCGCGATTGCTCGCATGGGCGACTTCGCCGTTGAGCTCGATGGCATGCTGGCCGCGCGCTTCCGCGCCGACGGCGTCATCGTTGCCACCCCTACCGGATCGACAGCGTATACGCTGGCAGCCAACGGCCCGATCCTGGTTCCCGGCGTAGATGCCCACGTCATCACGCCCATCTGCCCGCATCTGCTTACACTGCGGCCAATGGTTGTGCCTTCCACCGCCACGCTCACCCTGCGCATCGAGGGGCCCAAAGGCGGACTTCCCAACCAGACCGTGCTTACGGTAGATGGTCAGCAGGCAGTCGATCTTCGCGTCGGGGACGAGCTTCGCTGTCACCGCTCCGAGTTCACCGTAAAGCTGGTTCGTCTCGGAGGCAATGGCTTCTTTGAGGCTCTGCGCAGCAAACTCAAATGGGGCGAGCGGTAGCACTCGCCTGCTGCGGCCGCCTTGGTCCGCAGCCTGCCATGCTAAACTCGCCAACATCCGGTTTTCTTTTCTGAAATGGATTCTCAAGCAGGCAACTGCGTACGCCACAGATCCGCAAGTCTCAGTTGGGAAGCCAAATTCTAAAATTTAGAAAATCTCAGGGAGAATCCCACCTTGTCCCATCTCTGGAACAGAACAACTCTCGTTACGGCAGTCTCCATATTGTCGCTCTCATTTGCGATTCCATCCTTTGCCCAGGGTCCGGAGCGGCGTGCAACAACCGAGACGAAAGAAGAGCCTTCAAAGGACATTCCCATTCCGCAGGAGACGACCGCGATCACCCAGCATCAGCAGACCATTGGCGGCCAGACCATTCACTACACGGCTACCGTTGGCAATTTGCTGATCAGCAAAGAAGATCACGATCAGAACGAGAAGCCATACCACAGCATCTTCTACGTGGCCTATACCGCGGATGGAGCGGACGCCAAAACGCGCCCCGTAACCTTCCTCTACAACGGCGGTCCTGGCTCCGCGACGATCTGGCTTGAGATGGGGTCTGTCGGCCCGGTGCGCGTGCTTTCACAGAGCCCCGAGGCTACTCACAATCCGCCGTTCCAGGTGGTGCCTAACGAGTACAGCCTGCTCGATAAGACCGATCTCGTCTTCATCGACGCACCCGCCACCGGCTACTCGCGCCCGGTCGGAAAGGGAACTGTGAAGGATGTGGCCGGCGTGGATCAGGATCTGACCGCGTTCACCAAATTCATCATTCGCTACATCACGGTGAACCACCGCTGGAACTCACCGAAATTCCTCTTCGGCGAGTCCTACGGAACCACGCGTTCGGCTGGTCTCTCCGCAACGCTCAATGAAGAAGGCGTGCAGTTGAACGGCGTCATCCTGCTCTCGTCAATCCTCAACTATAACGCACACGCCGCTGGTCTCGACAACGAATACATCACCGACCTGCCGACCTTTGCCGCCATCGCGTACTACCACAACAAGGTTGCCGACAAGCCAGCCGACATTCTCACCTTCGTCCAGCAGGCGCGCGAATTCGCAAGCGGACCTTATGCCGCAGCGC